>NZ_VWXJ01000004.1:0-444195 GCF_011752535.1 Pantoea sp. Tr-811 | reverse complement strand
GCGAACACCGGCAAAGCCGGTGCCAGCCAGCGCGGTAGGGCACCGGCTTCGCCGGTGTTCGCGGGGCAAGCCCGCTCCTACAAGACCAGCTCTTTGAGCTGGTGCCAAAGCATCCCCAGCGCCAGGATGGGCGAGCGCAAGTGCTTGCCACCCGGGAAGGTGATATGCGGCACCTTGGCGAACAGGTCGAAGCGCCCGCTTTCCTGGCCACTGATCGCTTCACCCAGCAAGCGCGCGGCCAGGTGCGTGGCGTTCAGGCCATGCCCGGCATAGGCCTGGGCGTAATAGACATTCGGCTGGCTGGCCAGGCGGCCCACCTGGGGCAGGCGGTTGGCGCCGATGCCGATCATGCCGCCCCATTGGTAATCGATGCGCACATCCGCCAGCTGCGGGAATACCTTGAGCATCTTCGGCCGCATGTAGCCGGCAATGTCCTTCGGGTCGCGGCCAGAGTAATGGCAGGCGCCACCGAACAGCAGGCGGTGGTCGGCGGACAGGCGATAGTAGTCCAGCGCCACGCGCTGGTCGCACACCGCCATGTTCTGCGGCAGCAACTGGCGGGCGCGTGCTTCGCCCAATGGCTCGGTGGCGATGATGTAGCTGCCGGCCGGCAGCACCTTGCCGCCCAGCTCTGGGTTGAGGTCGTTGAGGTAGGCGTTGCAGCACAGCACCAGGTTCTTGGCACGTACCCGGCCCTGGGCGGTGTGCACCTGCACCTCGGCGCCGTAGTCGATGCGGGTGACCTCGGACTGCTCGAACAGCTGCACGCCCAGGCGGCTGGCCACGGCCGCTTCGCCCAGGGCCAGGTTGAGCGGGTGCAGGTGCCCCGAGCCCATGTCGACCAGCCCGCCGACATAGCGGTCGGAGCCGACCACGCTATGGATGTCGTCCTTGCCGACCAGGCGCAGTTCATGGCGATAGCCCAGGCTGCGCAGCGCCTCGGCTTCCTCGGCGAAGCCTTCCAGCTCGCCGGGTTTGTTGGCCAGGTCGCTGTAGCCCCAGGTCAGGTCGCAGGCGATGGCATGCTTTTCGATGCGCTCGCGAACGATCTGTACGGCCTCCAGGCCCATCAGCTTGAGGCTACGCACCCCCTGCTCACCGATCACCGGCAGGAACTGCTCCAGGCCATGGCCAACGCCGCGAATCAGCTGGCCACCATTGCGCCCGCTGGCACCCCAGCCGAGCTTGCGTGCTTCCAGCAGGATCACCGAGAAGCCGCGTTCGGCCAGTTCGATGGCGGTGTTCAGGCCTGAGTAGCCGCCGCCGACGATGCACACATCGGCGCGGTGCTCGCCCTGCAGGAAGGAATGGTCCGGGTGTGGCGCGCTGCTGGCGGCGTAGTAGGAGGCGGCGTGCTGCGCGCTGTGGATCATGAAGGGCGGCCCTTGAACGTGGAGGGAGGCGCGAGGATAAGCCGAGCCATCGAGGTGGGGCAACCAGCGAGGGCTGCGCCCTCGTTCGCGGGCAAGCCCGCTCCCACAGGTTGGCCAAAGGGCTCGAACCTGTGGGCGCGGGCTTGCCCGCGAATGGGCCTATAATCCAGCCAATTTCTCAGCCCTGTAACCGTCATGTCCTGCAACCGCCACAAGATCCACTTCCTGCGCGAACTCATCCCGTCCTTCGAGTGCGTACCCGGCTGCCACGACTGCTGCGGCCCAGTCACCACCTCGGCGGAAGAAATGGCCTGCCTGCCGCGCAAAACCCAGGCCGAGCAGGACGCAGCGCTGCAGCGCCTGGACTGCGTGCACCTGGGCCCCAACGGCTGCACGGTGTATGAAGAGCGCCCGATGATCTGCCGCCTGTTCGGCACCACCCCGCGCATGGCCTGCCCACGCGGGCGTGGCCCCGACCCGATGATCGAGCCCGAGGCCGAGCAACTGGTCCACCAGTTCATCGCCAGCACCCGCCAGGTGCTGGTCTAGCCTCAGTCCGGAATCGGCAGGCAAAGGCTTTCCTTCACCTCTTCCATCACGATGTAGCTCTTCGACTCGCGCACGTGCGGCAGCTTCAGCAGGATGTCGCCCAGCAGCTTGCGGTACGAGGCCATCTCGGAAATGCGCGCCTTCACCAGGTAGTCGAAGTCGCCCGACACCAGGTGGCATTCCAGCACATGGGGCAGCTTGAGCACCGCGCGGCGGAACTCCTCGAAGGTGTCGCCCGACTTGTAGTCCAGGCTGATTTCCACGAACACCAGCAGGCTGCCCTTCAGGTGCTGCGGGTTGAGCCGGGCGTTGTAGCCCATGATGATGCCCTCGCGCTCCAGGCGGCGCACGCGCTCGGTGCAAGGGGTGGTGGAAAGCCCAACTTTCTCGCCCAGTTCGGTGAAGGAAATACGCCCGTCATTCTGCAGAATCCGCAGGATGTTGCGGTCGATCTTGTCCAGTTCACGCTTGCTCTGGTGCTGGGTTCTCATAGGGGATGCCCCTCCGTGAAAGGCGATTTTGCCGAGAATTCTCGCCAATATTAGGCTTTTATATAGTGAATTGCACTGGGCTTAGCTTCTTATACTGCGCGCATCCATGCCATATCAACAAAATCAGCGGTGCGCCGCGTGCGAGGGATCAACGATGCGAGTATTGGTACTTGGTAGCGGGGTAATCGGTACCGCCAGTGCCTATTACCTGGCCCGGCAAGGCTTCGAAGTGACCGTGGTCGACCGCCAACCGGCCGTGGCCCTGGAAACCAGCTTCGCCAATGCCGGCCAGATCTCGCCCGGCTATGCCTCGCCCTGGGCTGCCCCGGGTGTGCCGCTCAAAGCCATCAAGTGGTTGCTGGAGCGCCACGCGCCCCTGGCCATCAAGCTCACTGGCGATGTCGACCAGTACCTGTGGATGGCGCAGATGCTGCGCAACTGCACCGCCAGCCGCTACGCGGTGAACAAGGAGCGCATGGTGCGCCTGTCCGAGTACAGCCGCGACTGCCTCGACGAGCTGCGCGCCGAAACCGGCATCGCCTATGAAAACCGCAGCCTGGGCACCACCCAGCTGTTCCGCACCCAGGCCCAGGTGGACGCCGCGGCCAAGGACATCGCCGTGCTCGAACAGTCCGGCGTGCCTTACGAGCTGCTCGACCGCGACGGCATCGCCCGGGTCGAACCGGCGCTGGCCGGTGTGAAAGGCATCCTTGCCGGCGCCCTGCGCCTGCCCAACGACCAGACCGGCGACTGCCAGCTGTTCACCACCAAGCTGGCCGACATGGCGGTGAAGCTGGGTGTTGAGTTCCGCTTCGGCCAGGACATTCAGCGCCTGGACTTCGCCGGTGACCGCATCAACGGTGTATGGATCGACGGCAAGCTGGAAACCGCCGACCGCTACGTGCTGGCGCTGGGCAGTTATTCGCCGCAGCTGCTCAAGCCGCTGGGCATCAAGGCGCCGGTGTACCCGCTCAAGGGCTACTCGCTGACCGTGCCGATCACCAACGCCGACATGGCCCCGACCTCGACCATTCTCGATGAAACCTACAAGGTCGCGATCACCCGTTTCGACAACCGCATCCGGGTGGGCGGCATGGCGGAAATCGCCGGTTTCGACCTGTCGTTGAACCCGCGTCGACGTGAAACGCTGGAGATGATCGTCAACGACCTTTATCCTCGCGGCGGCGACCTGAGCCAAGCCAGTTTCTGGACCGGCCTGCGCCCGGCGACCCCGGACGGCACGCCGATCGTGGGCGCCACCGCGTTCCGCAACCTGTTCCTCAATACCGGCCACGGCACGCTGGGTTGGACCATGGCTTGCGGCTCCGGGCGCCTGCTGGCCGACCTGATTGCGCGCAAGAAGCCGCAGATCAGCGCCGAAGGCCTGGACATCTCGCGCTACGGCAATAGCCCGAAAGTGGCCGAGCACGGTCGGACCGAGCCTGCCCACCAGCAGTGAGGTTGCTTGTGCCGGCCTCTTCGCGGGGCAAGCCCGCGCCTACAGGGACCGTGTGGCTCCTTGTAGGCGCGGGCTTGCCCCGCGAAGAACCCAACACCGTTTTCAACCCGTACACCATAAGGCAGCCGCCATGCGTCCCGCCCGCGCCCTGATCGACTTGCAAGCCCTTCGCCACAACTACCGCCTGGCCCGTGAACTGTCCGCTGCCAAGGCCCTCGCCGTGGTCAAGGCCGACGCCTACGGCCACGGCGCCGTGCGCTGCGCCCTGGCCCTGGAACCCGAAGCCGATGGCTTTGCCGTGGCCTGCATCGAGGAGGCGCTGGAACTGCGCGCCGCCGGCATCAAGGCCCCGGTGCTGCTGCTGGAAGGCTTCTTCGAGGCCAGCGAGCTGGCGCTGATCGCCGAGCACGACCTGTGGTGCGTGGTGCACTCGCTGTGGCAGCTCGAAGCGATCGAGCAAACCCGGGTACACAAGCCATTGACCGTCTGGCTCAAGCTCGACAGCGGCATGCACCGCGTCGGCGTGCACCCCAAGGACTACCACGAGGCTTACCAGCGCCTGCTGGCTACCGGCAGGGTGTCGCGCATCGTGCTGATGAGCCACTTCGCCCGCGCTGACGAGCCGGACGCCGAGACTACCGAGCAGCAGATCGCTGTGTTCAACGCGGCCCGTGAAGGCCTGGTGGCCGAGTGCAGCCTGCGCAACTCGCCCGGCGTGCTGGCCTGGCCGCAAGCACCAAGCGACTGGGTGCGCCCCGGCATCATGCTGTACGGCGCCACGCCTTTCGAGGCCGAACAGCCCCTGGCTGCGCGCCTGCAGCCGGTGATGACCCTGCAATCGCGCGTCATCAGCGTGCGTGAACTGCCCGCGGGCGAGCCGGTGGGCTACGGCGCCAAATTCATCAGCCCACGCCCGACCCGGGTCGGCGTGGTCGCCATGGGCTATGCCGACGGCTACCCGCGCCATGCGCCCACCGGCACACCGGTGATGGTCGCCGGCAAGCGCAGCCAATTGATCGGCCGGGTGTCGATGGACATGCTCTGCATCGACCTCACCGATGTGCCCGAAGCCACTGTCGGCAGCCCGGTGGAGCTGTGGGGCAAGCAGGTACTGGCCAGCGACGTGGCCCAGCAGGCCGGCACCATTCCTTACCAGATCTTCTGCAACCTGAGGCGCGTGCCGCTGGACTATTACGGCGAATAAGGCGCCGAAGCGGTCAGCGTGAGGGCGGTGTGTTGTAAATACTGAACGGCATTGCCATGATATCGTTCACATTCACCCCGCCATCACACCGTTTCAGGAGGCGCAAGCTTTGGACGTCGGCGAACGACTGCAAGCTATCCGCAAGCTCAAGGGCCTGTCCCAGCGGGAACTCGCCAAGCGCGCTGGGGTGACCAACAGCACCATCTCGATGATCGAGAAGAACAGCGTCAGCCCCTCGATCAGCTCGCTGCGCAAGGTGCTCAGCGGCATTCCCATGTCCATGGTCGAATTCTTCTCGGTCGAACTCGAACCCGAGAGCCCCACGCAGATCGTCTACAAGGCCCACGAGCTGATCGACATCTCCGACGGTGCGGTGACCATGAAGCTGGTGGGCAAGTCGCACCCCAACCGCGCCATTGCCTTCCTCACCGAGGTGTACCCGCCGGGCGCCGACACCGGTGCTGAAATGCTCACCCACGATGGCGAAGAAACCGGCATCCTGCTCGAAGGGCGCCTGGAGTTGGTGGTGGGCAACGAGTTGTTCATCCTCGAAGCGGGCGACAGCTACTACTTCGAAAGCACCCGCCCGCACCGTTTCCGCAACCCGTTCGATGCGCCTGCGCGCCTGATCAGTGCGGCCACCCCCTCGAATTTTTGATCCAGCGCAGTGCATTGATTCGCTAATACCCCTTTCCGGAGTAGGGTCGTTTCACGCGCTCAGGGTTCCCGCTATACTTTTCAACGCTCGCAGAACCGTGGCCGCGGGCGTGATTAGCCACCATGAGGGTGTTCGCGTGAACCAAATCAAGAAGATGCTGGCCGTACCAGCAGCCGTACTCGCCCTATGGGCAATGAGCGCAAGCGCAGCGACCAATGATGAACTCGCCAAGCGCCTTGAACCCGTGGGCCAGGTGTGCGTGCAGGGCCAGGAATGCAAGGGCATGGAAGTGGCCGCCGCAGCCGGCGGCGGCGGTGCGAAAACGCCCGATGACGTGATCGCCAAGCACTGCAACGCCTGCCATGGCACCGGCTTGCTGGGCGCGCCGAAGATTGGCGATACCGCGGCCTGGAAGAAACGTGCCGATGAACAAGGTGGCGTGGACGGGATTCTGGCCAAGGCCATTACCGGTGTGAACGCCATGCCGCCCAAGGGCACCTGCGCCGATTGCTCGGATGATGACCTCAAAGGGGCCATCAAGAAGATGTCTGGGCTGTAAATTACAGATCAATCACATGAAGCCCGCCTTATTTGGCGGGCTTTGTTTTTATGTGGCTCAGTCGGCCCCGGTCATCTATCGACCTAGGCCAATGCTTGCCCCAGTAGCCCAAGGGCCCATCAAAAGGTCCCACCTATGCGTTTGGGTGGGGTGGCGAGGTCCGTCATTTTTACCAGTTTCATTTTTCTTCCTGCTCAGGAACACTCAAACCGCTGCTTAGATGAGTAGGAGGTAGGCTATGAAACCGGCAGAAGGCGGCGACCATTGCCCAGCGCATACTGCAATCAATCGGGCACAGGCGCAACGTCCGGTCCCGGGTAGGGCACTGGACTGTTTTGGCTATTCAGCCTACGGCTATGACACAACAAGGCAAACCCTGCTCGGTTTCAATGGCAGCCGACCGGATAGGGTGACGAGATGTTATTTATTAGGTAATGGCCGTCGAGCATTCAGCCCTTCACTGATGCGTTTCACCAGTTCCGACCGCATGAGCCCGTTTGCAGCGGGGGGGTTAAACTCATATGCCTACTGTCTGGGCGACCCGGTTAACCGGCGGGACCCCAGCGGCAGCGTTCCGGTGTTTGAGTCTATGAGGAAATCGTTCAGGCGCCATTTTACAGCGCGCCCTGTTGCATCTGCGTCTTCGCCGAGAGTACGAAAGCTGCCGGATCGCATTTATTCGGAGCGAAATTACTATAAACATGAATATAAAGGCGTTGAAGATGTCATGAATGTCGTTGGTTCATCCGATAAAGTTCCGCGTGGTTATCAATTAGTTGGGCTTCATGGAACAAGATCGGAAGAAAGCGTTAGAAGTTTGGAAGCCGGGTTGAATGTCGAATTCTCCGGCGCTGGACTGATGGGGCGCGGGCTTTACTTTACACAATCCGTTGAGCTGGCCAAGCATTTTGCAGGCCCTGATGGGACTGTGGTAGGGGTATATACAAAAGGCCTCTCTCGATTGGTTGAAGGTAGCGACTATTCATTTTTTCGCAAAGATGTAATGGTCGTTTACCCCAAGGCCTATGACAAATTTATAGTGCGCCGAGACATCATTCTGCCAATGCGTTTCAGTGCCGAATACATAAGGCAACCCTCTAACGAACTCTATGCGGGCAGGGAGTGGTTCTAGGTTTTTCACGGTGCTTTGAAGCCTCCGTTTAGGTATTCGTGAGCGTATGGCGCGGCGTGTAGGCGCGGGCTTGCCCCGCGAAAGGGCCGGCCCAGGCAACCAACCCGCTTGAGCTCTGTCCAATCCCTGACCCCAAGGATGACTCAGGAGGCCCCATGCACCTCTGCTCCATCGACCACGCCGTCGAGCAGGTTCTCGCCCGCCTGCCAGCCCACATCCACATGGGCCTGCCCCTGGGCCTGGGCAAACCCAACGCCTTCGTCAACGCACTGTATGCCCGCGTGCGTGAGTTGCCCGAGCGCCGGCTGACCCTCTACACCGCCCTGTCCCTGGGCCGCCCACCCCTGGGCGACGGCCTGCAACGGCGCTTTCTCGAACCCTTCGTCGAGCGCATTTTCGCCGACTACGAAGAACTCACCTACCTCGCCGACCTGCGCCACGACCGCCTGCCGCCGAACATTCGCGTCGAGCAGTTCTTCATGCAGCCCGGCAGCCTGCTGAGCAGCGAAACCGCCCAGCAGGACTACATCAGCAGCAACTACAGCCACGCCGCCCGCGACATCAACGCCAAGGGCCTGAACCTGATCGCCCAGCTGGTGGCCGCCACCCCGGAAAAGCCGGTGCACCTGAGCCTGGCCTGCAACCCCGACATCACCCTCGACCTGCAGCCGATGATCGCCAAGCGCCGTGCGGCGGGTGAAACCATCCTCATGCTCGGCCAGGTGCACGCCGAACTGCCCTACATGCCCGGCGATGCCGAGCTGCCGATCGATGCCTTCGACCTGCTGATCGACCAGGCCGAGCAGCGCCGGCTGTTCTCCACGCCGAACATGCCGGTAACCACCCAGGACCACTGCATCGGCCTGCATGCCAGCTCACTGGTTCGCGATGGCGGCACCTTGCAGATCGGCATCGGTGCCATGGGCGATGCGCTGGCGGCGGCGTTGCTGGCGCGCCAGGGTGACAACCCAGGCTACCGCGCCCTGCTCGACGAATTGGATGTCGGCCCCTGGCAGGCACTGATCGACCGCGAGGGTGGCCTGGGTGCATTCGCCCAGGGCCTGTATGGCTGCAGCGAGATGTTCGTCAACGGCCTGCTGGCGCTGGCCGATGCCGGCGTGGTGAGGCGCCCGGCGGACGAGCAGGGGGTGCTGGTACACGGCGGTTTCTTCCTCGGCCCACGGGCGTTCTACCAGCGCTTGCGGGAAATGCCGCTGGAGCAGCGCGCCCGGTTCGCCATGACCCGCATCAGCTACATCAACGAGCTGTACGGCGAGGAAGACCTCAAGCGCCGCCAGCGCCGCGATGCGCGCTTCGTCAACACCGTGTTCGGCATGACCCTGCTCGGTGCCGGGGTGGCCGACCAGCTGGAAGATGGGCGGGTGCTCAGTGGCGTGGGTGGGCAGTACAACTTCGTCGCCCAGGGCCATGCACTGGAAGGCGGGCGTTCGATTCTGCTGCTGCGCAGCTGGCGCGAGGCGGGCGGGGAGGTGACCTCGAACCTGTTCTGGAACTATGGCCATTGCACGATTCCACGGCACCTGCGCGATATCGTGGTGACCGAGTACGGCATCGCTGACTTGCGTGGGCAAACCGACAGCGAGGTGATCGCACGCTTGCTGGCGGTGAGCGATTCGCGGTTCCAGGGTGAGTTGATGGCGCAGGCCAAGCGCGCAGGCAAGCTGGCCAAGGATTTCGAGCTGGATCCGCGTTTTTCAGGCAACACCCCGCAACGGTTGGAAGCGGTCAGGGCACGGCATGCGAGGCTGTTCCCGGAGTATCCGATGGGCACCGATTTCACAGTTGAGGAGCGGGACTTGCTGCGGGCGCTGAATTGGCTGAAGAGCAAGTTCAAGCTGAGCGAGGTGCTGGAGCTGGGCAAGGCCGCGCTGGAGGCGCCGGGGCCACAGGGGTATGAGGCGCACCTGGTGCGCATGCAGCTCGACAAGCCGCAGGGGTTGAAACAGGAGCTTTACCAGCGGTTGTTGCTGGCGGGGTTGGCGGCTACCTGAAGAAGGCCGGGGCTGCTTTGCAGCCCATCGCGACCTGCGGTCGCTCCTACCGGGCGCGATCCGTCTGTAGGAGCGACCGCAGGTCGCGATGGGCCGCAAAGCGGCCCCAAGGGCAATCACTCGATGAAGCTGACCACACCACCTTCCAGCGACTTCACCCGGGCCAGCGATTCAACGCGGTAGCCCTGGCTGTCCAGCTCGGCGCGGCCGCCCTGGAACGACTTCTCGATCACGATGCCCAGGCCCGCCACGGTGGCGCCGGCCTGCTTGATGATCGAGATCAGCGCCTGCGACGCCTTGCCGTTGGCCAGGAAGTCGTCGATCACCAGCACGCGGTCGCTGCTGTTGAGGTGGCGCGGCGAGATCGCCACGGTGTTCTCGGTTTGCTTGGTGAAGGAGTACACCGAGGCCGTCAGCAGGTTCTCGGTCAGGGTCAGCGACTGGTGCTTGCGTGCGAAGATCACCGGTACGCCCAGCTTCAGGCCGGTCATCACCGCCGGGGCGATGCCGGAGGCTTCAATGGTGACGATCTTGGTCACGCCGGCATCGGCGAACAGGCGGGCGAACTCGTCACCGATCAGCTGCATCAGCGCCGGGTCGATCTGGTGGTTGAGAAACGCGTCGACTTTGAGAACCTGGTCGGAAAGCACGATGCCTTCTTCGCGAATCTTCTGATGCAGTGCTTCCACTGTGGTATTCCTCGATGTAACAAAGGTGGCCGCTGAAAGCGGCAGATTTAAAGGATAAGGGTTGATCAGCGTTTGAGCATTGCCCGGATGTCGGCCAGGGCGTTGTTGCCACGTGCGGCCTTCACCTCGACCGGCGCATCGTCCAGGCCTTCCCAGGCCAGGTCGTCGGGCGGCAGTTCGTCGAGGAAACGGCTGGGCGTGCAGTCGATGATTTCACCGTACTGCTTGCGCTTGGCTGCGAAGGTGAAGGCCAGGGTCTGGCGGGCGCGGGTGATGCCCACGTAGGCCAGGCGGCGCTCTTCTTCGATGGTGTCGGCCTCGATGCTGGAACGGTGGGGGAGGATTTCCTCCTCCATGCCCATGATGAACACGTAAGGGAATTCCAGGCCCTTGGAGGCATGCAGGGTCATCATCTGCACGCCCTCGGCGTTCTCTTCCTCTTCCTGCTGGCGTTCGAGCATGTCGCGCAGCACCAGCTTGCCGATGGCGTCCTCGATGGTCATGTCGCCCTCTTCGTCCTTTTCGAGGGTGTTCTTCAGCGCCTCGACCAGGAACCAGACGTTGCTGATACGGAACTCGGCAGCCTTGTCGCTGGCGGTTTGCTGGCGAATCCAGTTCTCGTAGTCGATGTCGCGGATCATCTCGTGCAGCGCGGCAATCGGGTCTTCCAGGGCGACCTTGTGGCGTACCCCGTCCAGCCAGTGCTTGAAGCGCTGCAGGCGCTCGGTGTAGCGGGCGTCCAGGTGCTCGCCCAGGCCCAACTCCTCGCTGGCGGCATACATCGAGATCTTGCGCTCGGTGGCGTAGTTGCCCAGCTTTTCCAGGGTGGTGGAACCGATTTCCCGGCGCGGCACGTTGATCACCCGCAGGTAGGCGTTGTCGTCGTCCGGGTTCACCAGCAGGCGCAGGTAGGCCATCAGGTCCTTGACCTCCTGGCGGCCGAAGAAGCTGTTGCCACCGGACAGGCGATACGGCACCTGGTGGTGCTGCAGCTTCAGCTCGATCAGCTTGGCCTGGTAGTTGCCACGGTAGAGGATGGCGAAGTCGCTGTACGGGCGGTTGGTGCGCAGGTGCAGGGTGAGGATTTCCATGGCCACCCGTTCGGCCTCGGCTTCCTCGTTCTTGCAGCGGATCACGCGGATTTCGTCACCCACGCCCATCTCGCTCCACAGCTCTTTCTCGAAGGCATGCGGGTTGTTGGCGATCAGCACGTTGGCGCAGCGCAGGATGCGGCTGGTGGAGCGGTAGTTCTGTTCGAGCATGACGATCTTCAGGGAGGGGTAGTCCTCCTTGAGCAGCATCAGGTTCTCTGGGCGCGCGCCCCGCCAGGCGTAGATCGACTGGTCGTCGTCGCCCACCACGGTGAACTGGTTGCGCATGCCGATCAGCATCTTCACCAGCAGGTACTGGCTGGCGTTGGTGTCCTGGTATTCGTCCACCAACAGGTAGCGCACACGGTTCTGCCAGCGTTCGAGCACGTCGGGGTGTTCCTGGAACAGCTTGACCGGCAGCAGGATCAGGTCGTCGAAGTCCACCGCGTTGAACGCCTTGAGCGTGCGCTGGTAGTGGGTGTAGACGATGGCGGCGGTCTGCTCGCGTGGGTTGCGGGCGTTTTCCAGGGCTTCGGCGGGCAGGATCAGGTCGTTCTTCCAGGCACCGATCATGTTCTTGATCTCGTCGATGCCGTCGTCGCCGGAATATTCCTTCTGCATGATGTCCGACAGCAACGCCTTGATGTCGGACTCGTCGAAGATCGAGAAGCCCGGCTTGTAGCCCAGGCGCTCGTGCTCCTTGCGGATGATGTTCAGGCCCAGGTTGTGGAAGGTACACACCGTCAGGCCGCGGCCTTCCCCCGGGCGCAGCAGGGTGGCGACCCGTTCCTTCATCTCGCGGGCAGCCTTGTTGGTGAAGGTCATCGCCACGATGTACTGGGCACGGATGCCGCAGTTCTGGATGAGGTGGGCAATCTTGCGCGTAATCACGCTGGTCTTGCCCGAACCTGCACCGGCGAGCACCAATAGAGGGCCGCCGACGTAGTCACGGGCTTCCTGTTGCCGGGGATTGAGTCGGGACATGCTAGAAACCGGGGGTCGCCAGAAAATAGCCGCGCATTCTAACAGGCATGGGGCGTTTGTGGCGTGACCGTCTGACGTTTGAGTCAGACTTTCTCTTGCGGTCCATAGCATGAATCAAACTAATGGTATTCACCGAAAAAAACCTAATTGCTGCTTTAGCGCGTTTCCCTCAGGATGCACGTCAAATTGCGACGGGAGGCGCTGCAGGCAAAGGATATGTCTAAAAGTGAAAATCATTTTCATTTATGCAGTAGCATATCGTGCGCCCAACGTATTACGCCCAAGCCTTAAGGAGCCCGCTTGTCCACGCCTGCCGAACCTCTGCGTTTGCTGCTGTTGGCCGATGAGCCGGAGTGGGCCGCCTTATTGCGCGAGCGCCTCAAGCCCCTGGGCGACGCCGCGGTATTGCTGACCGCGCCGAACTGGGCGGCGGTCGACAGCCTGTTCAGCCACGACCGCCAGGCCGTGGTGCTGGCCACGCCAGCGTTGCAACCGGCTGCGGGGCGCTGTGAACTGCCGACCATCCTGTTGCTGGACCACGAACCTGCGGCCACCCCCACAGGCGTCAGCGACTGGCTGGTACGCGGCCAGCTCACCAGTGATGCGCTGCGCCGTTCGCTGCGCCATGTGCGTGAGCGCGGGGTGCTGGTGGCGACTTTGCAGCGCCTGGCCGAGCAGGACCCGCTCACTGGCATCGCCAACCGCCAGGGCTTCCAGGCCCTGCTCACCGCGCGCCTGGCGGAAAACGACGGTCGCGGCCTGGCCCTGGGCCATCTCGACCTCGACAACTTCCGCCACGTCAACGACGCCCTTGGCCACCAAGGCGGCGACCGGCTGATTCTGCAGGTGGTGTCGCGGCTCAAGAAAGAGCTCGAAGCCAGCGACCAGCTGGCGCGCCTGGGTAGCGATGAGTTCGCCCTGCTGATCGACACCCGCCGCGACCCCAACCGCGCCGAGTGGATCGCCGAACGCATCGTCGAGGCCCTGGCCGAGCCCTACTGGATCGACGGCGAAAGCCTGCTGCTGGGCTGCAGCCTGGGCATCGCCCATGCCCGTACCCAGGGCGGCGCCGACCCGTTGATGTGGCACGCGCACATTGCCATGCGCCAGGCCAAGGGCGTGCAGGGGTGCACGTTCCATGTGTTCAACGAGCGTATCAACCGCAACGCGCGCAGCCTGGCCGACCTGGAAAGCGAGCTGCGCCGCGCCCTGCGCCGCGATGAGCTGGAGCTGCATTACCAGCCGCGGCTGAACCTGGCCGACGGCCGCATCGTCGGCCTGGAAGCGCTGGTGCGCTGGCGCCACGCCGAGCGCGGGCTGCTGCCGCCCAGCGAGTTCGTGCCGCTGGCAGAGCAGAGCGGGTTGATCGTGCCGCTGGGCTACTGGGTGATCTCCCGCGCCCTGCGCGACATGCAGGCCCTGCGCGAGCGCGGGCTGGCGCCGCTGCACATGGCGGTGAACCTGAGCTTCCGCCAATTCCAGGACAGCCAGCTGCTGGCAACCCTGAGCCGCCTGATCATCGAGCACGGGGTGGACGCCCGTTGGCTGGAGTTCGAGCTCACCGAAACCGCAGTGATGCGCCGTAACGAGCTGGTGCGCCAGACCATGGACGCCCTGGGCCGGCTGGGGGTGCGCTTCTCGCTGGACGACTTCGGCACCGGCTTCTCGTCGTTCGTGCACCTGAACAGCCTGCCGATTACCTTGCTCAAGGTCGACCGCAGCTTCGTCGCTGAAATGGAGATGCGCGAGGAGAACCGCAAGCTGGTGCATGCGATGATCAACCTGGCGCACAACCTCAACCTGGAAGTCGTAGCCGAAGGGGTTGAAACCCCCGAGCAGATGGCCTTGCTGCGCGAGTTCGGCTGTGATCAGGTGCAAGGGTTCCTGGTCAGCAAGCCGCTGCCGGTGGGGGAGTTGATCGAATACCTGGTGCAGGCCTCAGACCTGGAGCTGGCGGCAGCCCTCTAGGACCCATTCGCGGGGCAAGCCCGCTCTTGGTAGGAGCGGGCTTGCCCCGCGAAAGGGCCCTCATGTCAGGCCGAAACCGCCACCCCAACCCCGGCCTTCACCATCAACCGCTTCATCCGCCACTCGAACCCCAAGGTCAACGCCACCGCTGCACAGGCCAGCCCCAACGCCAGCCCCCACCAGATCCCCACCGCGCCACCACCAAGGTTGAAGGCGAACAGCCAGGCGCTCGGCGCCCCCACCAGCCAATAGCAGCACAGCCCGATCAGGAAGGTGGTCTTGGCGTCCTTCAGCCCACGGATCGAGCCCATGGCGATGGTCTGCATGCCGTCGAACAGCTCGAACCAGGCCGCCACCATCAGCAGTTGCACGGCCAGTTGATAGATCGCCGCAAAGCCTGGGTCGCTACGGTCGATGAAAACACCCACCAATGCCTCGGGCAGCAGCCAGAACAATGCCGCGAAGCCGAACATGATCATCGCCCCGAAGCCGATCCCCACGCGCCCGGCGCTGCGCGCCGCAAGCAGGTTGCCGCCGCCGTAGTACAGCCCCACGCGCATGGTTACCGCATAGGACAGCCCGGTCGGCACCATGAACGCGGTGGACACGATCTGCAGGGCGATCTGGTGCGCCGCAAGCTCCGTGCTGCCCAGCACGCCCATGCACAGCGCGGCAAAGGCGAACAGCCCCACTTCCACCATGTAGGTGCCGCCAATCGGCAGCCCCAGCCGCCACAACTCGCGCAGCGCCGCCAGCGACGGGCGCGACAGGCCCTTGCGCAGTGGGTAGTCGGCATAGGCCGGGTGCCAGCGAATGTACAGCGCCAGGGCGATGGCCATGCCCATCGACACCACCGCCGTCACCAGGCCAATGCCCATCAGGCCCAGCTTGGGCAGGCCGAACATGCCCTCGATCAGGGCCACGTTGAACAGGTAGTTGAGCACCGTGCCCACCAGGCTGATGACCATGACCGGGGTGGAGCGGCCCAGGGCGCTGGTAAAACCACGCAGGGCCATGAAGGTCAGGTAGCCGGGCAGGGCCAGTGGTAGCAGGGTCAGGAACTCGCTGGCCGCGTCGACGTTGGCCGGCTGCTGGCCGAACAGCAATAGCACCGGCTTGAGGTTCCACAGTGCCAATGCCGCCAGCAACGCCAGGCCCCAGGCCAGCCACAAGCCGTTCTGCGCCAGGCGCGTGGCGCCTTCGATGTCTTTGGCGCCCTTGCGAATCGCCACCAGGGTGCCGACTGCGGCGATCACGCCCAGGCAGAAGATCGACACGAACGAATAGCTCGCCGCCCCCAAGCCACCGCCGGCCAGGGCCTGGGGGCTGATGCGGGCCATCATCAGGGTGTCGGTCAGCACCATCAGCATGTGCGCCAACTGCGAGGCGATCAGCGGCCCGGCCAGGCGCAGCAAAGCCTTGAGTTCAGTGGTGGGCGCAACGTGCATGGGTGAAATCCTTCTTCCTGGGCCTGTGGGCGAGGGACGATTCTGAGGCTTCGGTCAGCTTTGCACAAAAGGATAAAAGCGATGCATGGCATGAGTTAAAGTCATGCGCGTATGATTTCTCCCATGTTCGTCGCGCCCAAACATGGCAGGTGCCTCATGTCCCGTCAGATGCCCCCGTTGTATGCGCTGCGCGCATTCGAAGCCGCGGCTCGGCTGAGTTCGTTCACCCGTGCCGGGGTAGAGCTGTCGATTACCCAGAGTGCCGTCAGCCGGCATATTCGCACCTTGGAAGAGCACTTCGCCTGCCGCTTGTTCGTGCGCAGCGGTCGCAACCTGCAATTGACCGAGGCAGCGCGGGTGCTGCTGCCCGGCGTGCGCGAAGGTTTCGCCGCGCTGGAGCGGGCCTGCGATACCTTGCGTGGGGAAGATGACATTTTGCGCATGAAAGCCCCCTCGACCCTGACCATGCGCTGGCTACTGGCACGCTTGAGCCATTTCCGGCACTTGCAGCCGGGCAACGAGGTGCAGCTGACCAGTGCCTGGATGGATGTCGACCATGTCGACTTCAACCAGGAACCGTTCGACTGCGCGGTGTTGCTCAGTGATGGGGTATTTCCCGCCGACTGGGAAGTGCGCCGGCTGTTTTCCGAGCTGCTGATTCCCGTGGGCGCGCCCGATCTGCTGGAGCAGGGGCCTTGGGACGAGCGTCGGCTGTCCGGTATCGAGTTGCTGCACCCCACGCCAGACAAGCGTGACTGGCGCGAATGGCTGGAACGCATGGGCCTGAGCGACAAGGTATCGCTCAAGGGAGGGCAGGTGTTCGACACCCTGGAGCTGGGCATGATCGCGGCGGCGCGGGGGTACGGCATCTCGATGGGCGACTTGCTGATGGTGGCCGAGGATGTGGCCCAGCGGCGTTTGAGCCTGCCGTGGCCAACGGCGGTGCCCAGCGGGATGGACTACTACCTGGTGTGGCCTCGGACCCGGCCCGGTGGCGAGCGGTTACGGCGCTTGAGCGTGTTCTTGCAGGAAGAGGCGGCGGCGGTGGCGTTGCCAGCTGTGGATATCCTGCCGGCTATTTGATCGCCTGTGCCGGCCCTTTCGCGGGGCAAGCCCGCTCCTACAAGGTTTTGCGCCCTCCTTGTAGGAGCGGGCTTGCCCCGCGAAAGGGCCGGCACAGACAAAAGAAAACGTTTGCCAATACCCCTACCCGATACTCAAGTATTCAAAACCGACGCCGAT
Source organism: Pantoea sp. Tr-811 (assembly GCF_011752535.1). NCBI lineage: Bacteria > Pseudomonadati > Pseudomonadota > Gammaproteobacteria > Enterobacterales > Erwiniaceae > Pantoea > Pantoea sp. Tr-811. The sequence goes on along the minus strand of NZ_VWXJ01000004.1, from coordinate 427,336 downwards.
CTACTGGTACCAGCGTCCCGGAAGAGGACGCGCTTTCCCGTCGATTATCAGCAGGCGGTCAGCGTGATCAGGATCGATCCCAGCCTCTTGCCAGGAGCCTTTTCATGTCTCAACCGCGTGCCCGAATCGCCTCCCAGCTCGGTGTCGCCCTCGCCATCGTGCTGGCCTTGGTGATTTCCGGCAGTACCCTGTTCGCCCTGCGCGCGCTGGACGACGCCAACCTTGCCACCCGCCAGGCGCACCTGGCCAGCGAAGCTCGGCTGCTGGCCGACCAGCTCGACACCTTCCATGGTTCGCTCAAGGAAAACACCCAACGCCTCAGCGGCCTGTTCGAGCGCCGCTTTGCCGCAGGCCTGGCGCTGCGCCCGGGTGAGACGGTAGAGGTTGCAGGCCAGGCTACGCCTGCGCTGTACCAGGGCGATCAGCTGCTCAACAACGACTTCCAGGTGGTCGACGAATTTCAGCAGATGACCGCCGGCATCGCGACCCTGTTCGTGCGCAGCGGCGATGACTTCGTGCGCATCAGCACCAACCTGAAGAAGCAGGACGGCAGCCGCGCCATCGGCACCCTGCTCGACCGCAAGCACCCGGCCTACACCAAGCTGCTGGCTGGGCAGATGTACGTTGGCCGCGCGGTGCTGTTCGAGCGCAACTACATGACCCGCTACGTGCCGGTCAGCGACAGCAGCGGCCGGGTGATCGCCGTGCTGTTCGTCGGCTTCGACTACACCGATGCGCAGAATGCCCAGTTCGCCAACCTCAAGCGCTTTCGCATCGGCGAAACCGGTTCCCTGGCCATTCGCGACGAGCAGGGCCAGTGGCTGGTGCCCCCGGCCAATGCCGACCAGGACCTGTTCAGTGCCAGCGCACCTTTCGCCGAAGGCCCCTGGACCGTGGTCGCCAGCATGCCCAAAGCGGAAATCCGCGAGGTGACCTGGAGCGTTGGCCTGCGCCTGGCCATTGGCAGCCTGCTGGCGATGCTGCTGGCCGTGGCCGCCACCCTGTGGCTGCTGCGCCGCAGGCTGCGCCCGCTGGACGACCTGGTTCGCCAGGCCGAAGCCCTCGGCGCAGGCGATCTCAGTGCACGCCTGAACGTCACCAGCCATGACGAGATCGGCCAGTTGGCGCGCAGTTTCAACCGCATGGGCGATGCCTTGTCGACCATGGTCGAGCACATCCGTAGCGCCTCCGAACAGGTCAGCAGCCGTGCCCGGTCGCTCTCGGGGTTGTCCACCGGGGCGTGCGAGGGCATGGACCAGCAGTCAGGTGAGATCACCAGCATGGCCGGCGCCGTGGAAGAGTTCAGCGCCACGTCCATGAACATCGCCGACAACATGGCCGGCACCGAGCGCATGGCCCGCGACAACGCCCAGCAAACCCGCATCGGCCGTAGCGCCATGGACGAGGCGTCCAGCTCGCTGAAACAGATTGCCGAAGCCCTCGGTGGCACCGCCACGGTGATGGACAGCCTGGGCGCACGCTCGCAGGAGATCGGCGGCATCATCAGCGTGATCACGTCGATTGCCGAGCAAACCAACCTGCTGGCGCTCAACGCAGCCATCGAGGCCGCCCGTGCCGGCGAGCAGGGCCGCGGTTTTGCCGTGGTGGCCGACGAAGTGCGTGGGTTGGCGGCCCGTACCCGCCAGGCCACCGATGAAATTTCCGGGATGATTACCAGCATCCAGCAGCAGACCGGGCATGCCATCACCACCCTGGAGCAGGGTAACCAGTTGATGCAGCAGGGGCTGGAGCGTAATGACAAGGTGGCCCAGGCGCTGGCGCGGATCGATGAACAAAGCCGCACGGCGGGTGAGCAGTTTGCCGTGATCAGCACGGCGACCCAGGAGCAGAGCAGCACCGCGACGGTGCTCAGCCGCAACCTGCAGAGCATTGCCCAGGCCAACAGCGAGCAGCGGGATGTGGCCAATGAACTGGCCTTTACCGCTCGTGAGCTGGAAGGGTTGGCGGCGCAGTTGCGCGAGGAAGTGGGGCGCTTCCGCTGACACCGTACGGGGCCGCGTTGCGGCCCATTCGCGACCTGCGGTCGCTCCTACCGGGGCGTGCAATCCCTGGTAGGAGCGACCGCAGGTCGCGATCGGGGCCCTACATTGAACTCAGGCCCAACGCCTGGGCACACGCCTGCAACGAGCGCTGCTCACTCTGCGCATACAGCGCCAACTCATCCTGCACCTGCAGCCCCAGCGCCGCCTCGAACGCCTCGCGGTTGGCATTGCTGCCATAGTCGGCCTGGCCTTCATCGCCGAGGTTGGACTGGAAAATCCCCGCAGCGCTCACGGGCAGGAAGTCCTCGTACACCAGCGTTTCGAAGTGCACATGGCCAGCCTCGATCAGCCCCTGCAGCGTGGTCGGGCGGTCAGCCTGGCCACGCGCCGCCAGGCCCTTGTCGGTCGCGAAATAGCGGAAATACGCCAGGCCCTGCTCACGCATCTGCGCCAGGTCATCCGGGAACTGGGCGAAGGTTTCCTGCAACAGCGCCCTGTAGCGCTCGGCATTGGCCTCGGCCGGCACGCCCCCCAGGGCGGCGCGGGTGGCATCGAGCAGCTTGTCGTACAGCAGGCGGCCCTTGGGCGTCAGTGCCGCGCCACGTTGTTCGATTTCGCCGAAGCGAGCCGTGTGGCTGCCTTGGTGGTCGCTGAAGGCCACCTTCTCCTGCAGTGCCTTGAAGCTGGTCTGGCGCAGCAGAATCGGGTGGCGACGGGTGGGCGGGCCTTCGACCACGGCCTTCGGCGGAATGCCCTTGGCCGGCATGCCCAGCTGGATGGCGTCGATGTCCAGGGTGCGTGGGGTCAGGTGGTTGATGTGCGGGCCCTTGAAGGCCACCACGTCGGCGATCAGGCGATGCTGGTCGTGCAGCTGCTGGTACTGCTCGGCGGTGACCGTTGCCTCCTGGTGCCAGCGGAAGGTGTGCAGCGCTTCTTGCACGAATTCGTTGGCATCGGCGGCGCTCAAGCCGCCATCGCGTTCGCATTGGGCAATCAGCTCCAGGGCGCGGCGGGTGAAGATCTGGCGCTTGGCGAGGATGCCCTGGGCCATGGCGCGCAGTTGCGGGTTGTCGATCAGTTCCAGGCGCAGCAGCGAGGTGAACACACGGAACGGGCTGACGTGCAGCGATTGCTCGTGCACGGCGCGAAAGGCCGTGGAATGCACCGGCACGCCGGCTGAGCTGAGGTCGTAGTAGCCCACCGGCTGCATGCCCATGACCGCGAACAGGCGGGCGATGGTCGCCAGCTCCTCGGCGCTGCCAACGCGGATGGCGCCGTGGCGCTCCTGGTCCAGGCGCTCGACCTCGCCGGTCCAGCGCAGGGCCTGCGCCACCTGAGGCTGTTCGGCCATCACCTGCTGGTTGATTTCGCTCACCAGCTCCAGCAGCGTGCCATACAGCGGCACTTCCTGTTTGTACATGAGCGACATGGCGGCAGAGAACTGCGCGCGGATGCTGTCGGGGCTGACGAAATCGTGGGCGGGCATCGCAAGCTTCCTGGTTGGGTTCGGACACTTACATGAAAGCTGGGAATGCACTTGGCTCACAAGCGAAAAAAAGTGCGCCAGTCATTCCATTTTTGATCGACCTTGAGTGCCTCTTCGCGGGGCAAGCCCGCGCCTTGTAGGAGCGGGCTTGCCCCGCGAATGGGCCCTCAAGCCGGAAGCTGTTCGCGAATCCACTCCACCAACGCCCTGACCTTCGGCACCTCCGCCGCATGCTCGGCAAACGCCAGGTAATGCTTCCCGGCACTTTTCATCGCATGGTCCCAGGCAATCACCAGACTGCCCTCGGCCAACTCCTTCGCCACCAGGTAGCGAGGCACCAAGGCCACCCCACAGCCGGCCTGCGCTGCACTGAGCGCCATATAGAACGTGTCGAATCGCGGCCCATGGTAGGCACTGACACTGTGCAACCCCAGCTCCAGAAACCATTCATGCCAGGCCTCCGGCCGCGACGTGCTTTGCAGCAGCACCCGTTGGGCCAACGCCTCGGCACTGTCCGGCTCACCCCCGGCCAGCAACTCCGGGGCACACACCGGCACCACTTCCTCGCCGAACAGCTCGATGCAGGTTGCCCCCGGCCAGGTGCCCTGCCCATAGAAGAACACCGCATCCGCCGAGCCTTGCAGCAGGGCGAACGGCTCCATCTCGTTGCGGATATCCAGGTGGATATTGGGGTGGCGCTTGCCGAAGCCCTTGAGGTGCGGAATCAGCCAGCGCACGCCAAAACTCGGTTGAGTGGCTACCTTCAATATCTCGGTCTGCTCGCCGTAGGTCAGCACGTAGCGGCTGGACATGTCGACCTGGGTGAGGATCTTGTTGACCTCGGCCAGGTACAGGCTGCCGGCCGGGGTCAGTTGCAGGCGCCGGCGGATGCGCAGGAACAGGTGGTGGCGCAGCATGTCTTCAAGCTGCGCCACCTGCTTGCTGACCGCGCTTTGCGTCAGGTGCAGTTCTTCGGCGGCACGGGTAAAGCTCAGGTGACGGGCTGCGGCCTCGAAGCACTGCAGCGCGGTCATGGAAGGCACCAGGCGTTTGGACATAGCGGTCTCTGTGGCTCGGATCATTACCTGACGGAATGATATGCGGAATAAAGGTCGTTTGTTGCACCGGTGTGATCGGATTAATACTGATCCACATCATTTTTCCACCCCATCACCCGATGTAGGAGAAGCACAAATGGTTGCTGGATTGCTCGAGCGCCTTGGCGTTGCCGCCGAGGCTTACACCCAGGGCGACTACCCTGTTCACACGCCGATCGACGGCAGCCAGATCGCCTCGGTGAAACTGCTCGGCAAGGCCGAGACAACCGCCCGCATCGACCAGGCCCAGCGCGCCTTCGAAGCCTGGCGCAGCGTGCCGGCCCCGCGCCGTGGCGAACTGGTGCGCCTGTTTGGCGAAGTGCTGCGTGCGCACAAGGCCGACCTTGGCGAACTGGTGTCCATCGAAGCCGGCAAGATCACCCAGGAAGGCTTGGGCGAAGTGCAGGAAATGATCGACATCTGCGACTTCGCCGTTGGCCTGTCGCGCCAGCTGTACGGCCTGACCATTGCCTCCGAACGCCCCGGCCACCACATGCGCGAAACCTGGCACCCGCTGGGCGTGGTCGGCGTGATCAGCGCCTTCAACTTCCCGGTCGCCGTGTGGGCGTGGAACACCGCCCTGGCCCTGGTGGCCGGCAACGCCGTGGTGTGGAAACCGTCCGAGAAAACCCCACTGACTGCCCTGGCCTGCCAGGCGCTGTTCGAAAAAGCCCTGAACGCCTTCGGCGATGCCCCGGCGGGCCTGGCGCAACTGGTGATCGGTGGCCGTGAGGCCGGCGAAGCCCTGGTCGACGACCCGCGCGTGCCGCTGATCAGCGCCACCGGCAGCACCCGCATGGGCCGTGAAGTGGGCCCACGGGTAGCGGCCCGCTTTGGCCGCAGCATCCTGGAACTGGGCGGCAACAACGCCATGATCCTGGCCCCGAGCGCCGACCTGGACCTGGCCGTGCGCGGCATCCTGTTCTCGGCCGTAGGCACCGCCGGCCAGCGCTGCACCACCCTGCGCCGCCTGATCGTGCACCGCTCGATCAAGGACGAAGTGGTGGCCCGCGTCAAAGCCGCCTATGGCAAGGTGCGCATCGGCGACCCTCGCAAGGACAACCTGGTCGGCCCGTTGATCGACAAGCTGTCGTTCGACGCCATGCAAGGCGCACTGGCCAAGGCCCGCGACGAGGGTGGCCAGGTGTTCGGCGGTGAGCGCCAACTGGCCGAGCAGTACCCGAATGCCTACTACGTGTCGCCGGCCATTGCCGAGATGCCCGCCCAGAGCGATGTGGTGCGCCACGAGACGTTCGCGCCGATTCTGTACGTGCTGGCCTACGATGACTTCGAAGAGGCCCTGCGCCTGAACAACGAAGTGCCACAGGGCCTGTCCTCGTGCATCTTCACCACCGACATTCGCGAGGCCGAGCGCTTCCAGAGTGCTTCGGGCAGCGATTGCGGCATTGCCAACGTCAACATCGGCACCAGCGGTGCGGAGATCGGCGGGGCGTTTGGTGGCGAGAAGGAAACCGGCGGTGGGCGCGAGTCCGGGTCGGATGCCTGGAAGGGTTATATGCGCCGCCAGACCAATACCGTGAACTACTCGCGTGAGCTGCCGCTGGCCCAGGGTATCGTGTTCGATTGATGGAATGAGGCGGTATGGCCGGGGGCTTGCCCCCGGTTCGCGGGGCAAGCCCGCTCCTACAGGGATCGCGCAGGCAATGGAGATCTTTGTAGGAGCGGGCTTGTCCCGCGAAAGGGCTGCACAGCAGCCCCAACAAGAACAACACTGCTGGAGCCGGGCCATGTCCGAACTGCGTCAACAATGCTTGTGGGAACACGTCAGCCAACCGACCGTCGCCACCCAGGCCCTGGCCGGTGAACACAAGGCCGATGTCTGCGTGATCGGCGGCGGCATCACCGGCCTGTCGGCGGCCATCCACCTGCTCGAACAGGGCAAGTCGGTGATCCTGCTGGAAGCCTGGACAATCGGCCATGGTGGCTCCGGGCGCAACGTCGGCCTGGTCAATGCCGGCACCTGGATCCGCCCCGATGACGTCGAGGCCACCCTCGGCCAGAAGCAGGGCAGCCGCCTGAACAAGGTGCTTGGTGAAGCCCCTGGCGAGGTGTTCGCACTGATCGACCGCCTGGGTATCGACTGCCAGGCCCGGCACCAGGGCACGCTGCACATGGCGCACAACGCCACCGGTATCGCCGACCTCGAAGCGCGCCACGAACAATGGCGTCGCCGCGGGGCTGATGTCGAGTTGCTGACTGGCGCCCAGTGCCAGGAATACTGCGGTACCGACAAGATTTCCGCCGCGCTGCTCGACCGCCGCGCCGGCACCATCAACCCGATGGGCTACACCCAGGGCCTGGCTGCTGCCGTGGCGGGCCTGGGCGGCAAGCTGTTCCAGCAATCCTCGGTCGAAGGCCTTGAGCGTGAGGGCGATGCCTGGCGGGTGAAGACCGCGCGGGGTTCGGTGCGCGCCGACAAGGTGGTGATTTCCACCGGTGCCTACACCGAAGGCGACTGGAGCAACCTGCAAAAGCAGTTCTTCCGCGGTTATTACTACCAGGTGGCTTCCAAGCCGCTGCACGGCGCCGCCGCCGACAAGGTGCTGCCACACGGGCAAGGCTCGTGGGACACCCGCACCGTGCTCAGCAGCATCCGCCGTGACGACCAGGGCCGCCTGCTGCTTGGCAGCCTTGGCCGGGTCGACAACAAGCCGGCCTGGTTCGTGCGCAGCTGGGCAGACCGGATTCAGGGGCACTACTACCCGCAGCTGGGCAAGGTCGAGTGGGAAATGCACTGGACGGGTTGCATCGACTTCACCCCTGACCACCTGATGCGTTTGTTCGAACCGGCGCCAGGGCTGGTGGCGGTCACCGGCTACAACGGGCGCGGCAATACCACCGGCACCGTGATTGGCCGGGCGTTTGCCGAGTTTCTGTTGAAGGGGGAGGCGGACAGCTTGCCGATTCCGTTCTCGCCGATGCGCGGGGTGAGTGCGCCTTCGTTGCGAACCGCGTTCTACGAGTCCGGGTTCTCGCTGTACCACGCGGGGCAATGCCTAAGAGTTGTGTTGTAGGCACCGGCCCCTTCGCGGTGTAGGAGCGGGCTTGCCCCGCGAAAGGGCCCGCCCAGGCTTACTTGTGCAACCAGCTCAAGAAGCCGCCCTTCTTGATCGAAACCGGCTTCTGCAACAACAGCGATTCCCGGCTCTGGCGCCGGAACCGCTGCAGCTTGCTCAACGCGGTCTGCACATCACCCCGCTGTTCCAGGCAGTTCTTCACCTGCGCCTTGTCGATTCGGTACAGCACGCAGCTGGTCAAGGTGCGGAACTCGGCCAGCGACGCCTCCTCGTCGATGATCCCCTCGATCCCCAGCACCTCGCCCGGCCCCATGCGCCCGGCCTCCAGCAGCCGGTCACCCTCACGTACCGACGCCGACACCACGCCGCTGCCAATCACCAGCAAATGCTCGGAATGCTCGCCCACGCCCAGAATCACCTGGTCGGCCAGGTACTCCACCGTCGTCATGCGCTGGCTCAGGGCATCGCGTTCCTCCTCGGTCAATGAGCGGAACACCCGCACTTCGTCCAGCACTTCACGCTGGCGCGTGCGCGGCGGCATCGCCAGGTCGACGTTCCACATCACACCGCTGGCCTCCAGGTGCCGGTGGGCCAGGTCGAACAGCTGGTTGCGCGCCTCGGTCTTGCCGGCCATGTCGGCAATGAAACCACTGGCCTCATATTCCACCGACTCCAGCGACGAGGCCTTCACCGTGACCTTGGGCTTGGGTGAGGCAAGGATTGCGCTGGTGCCCTGCAGGGCCTTCTCCAGCGCATCGAACACCCGCTTGGGCCTGACCTTGGCCGGCACTACCACGCTGATCGACACCCCGTTCACATCGGCTGGGCGGCTATGGTTGAGCAGCCGCGCCTTGGCCGCCACCGAGTTGGGGATCACCGCCAGGCTGCCGCTGCCGGTGAGCAGGCGGGTGGCGCGCCAGTCGATGTCCAGCACCTTGCCTTCGGTGCCGTCGATGGAGATCGAATCACCAATCTGGTAGGGCCGCGTGGTGTTCAGCACGATGCCGCTGAACACGTCGGCCAGGGTGCTTTGCAGCGCCAGGCCGATGACGATGGCCATTACCCCGGAAGTGGCCAGCAGGCCCTTCACCGGCAGCTGCATCACATAGCCAGCAGCGGCGACCACGGCAGCGAGGAAGATCAGCGCCCCCAGCACATCCTGCAGCAGGCGCCCGCCATGGCTGCCACGGGCGACCAGCAGCAGGCCGAACACCACCGTCACCGTGCGCGCGCCGAACAGCCACCAGCCAATCGCCAGCACCGTGGCCATGAGGTTGCGCGAAACGTCGTCCGGCCACGGCGGCGGTTGCAGCGGGCTCATGCCGGCGGCCACCAGCACTGAGCTGAACAGCAGGAAGATCACCAGCCGCGTGCCGATGCGCCAGGCACGGCGCTGTATTGGGATCAGCTGCCAGAGAACGAGGTCGAGCAGGAGCAGGGCGGTACCGAGCAGTAACGGGGATGACTGGATGAATGCCAGCATGGGCGTCTCGGGGGTGAGGGGAGGGCTGTGCGTAGTAATAGAGCAGGTTGGCCGGGCAGGCAATGGGCCTGTGCCGGCCTCTTCGCGGGGCAAGCCCGCGCCTACAGGCCGTGCACTGGCCGGGTAGGAGCGAGCAAAGCTCGCGATGCGCTGCACAGCAGCGCCAATCCATCGTTCCTAAAACAGAACGCTAAAGCCAAAAACCACTATCTACCGCTCCAAAGGTGATGGTTTTAATCTTCTCCCATCAACGCGAAACACCCAACTTACTGAAAATCAAAACCCTTAGGAGCTACCCAAATGACTAACTTCAAATACAACCGCCTGAACAAAGACGACGCCGCCGTACTGCTGGTCGACCACCAGGCTGGCCTGCTGTCCCTGGTGCGCGACATCGAGCCGGATGCCTTCAAGAACAACGTGCTGGCCCTGGCGGACCTGGCCAAGTTCTTCAACCTGCCGACCATCCTCACCACCAGCTTCGAGCAAGGCCCCAACGGCCCGCTGGTGCCGGAACTCAAGGAACTGTTCCCGGACGCGCCGTACATTGCCCGCCCAGGCCAGATCAACGCCTGGGACAACGAAGACTTCGTGAAAGCGGTGAAGGCCACCGGCAAGAAGCAGCTGATCATCGCTGGCGTGGTCACCGAAGTGTGCGTCGCCTTCCCCGCCCTGTCGGCCCTGGAGGAAGAGTTCGATGTGTTCGTGGTAACCGATGCTTCCGGCACCTTCAACGAAATGACCCGTGATGCCGCCCACGACCGCATGAGCCAGGCGGGCGCGCAACTGATGACCTGGTTCGGCGTGGCCTGCGAGCTGCACCGCGACTGGCGCAACGACATCGAAGGCCTGGCCGCGCTGTGCTCCAACCACATCCCGGACTACCGCAACCTGATGACCAGCTACAACGCCTTCAACGCCAACAAGTAAGCCTTGCGCCCGGGCACCGCCAGTCGGTGCCCGCCCAGCGCAGCACACCTATCCAATCCTCCGCCCGTCCACCGTTGCACAGTGGATGCGGGCAAGCTCATCCCAAGGAACGCCGATGAACACCGCATTCCAAGACAACCGCAACGTGGTGACCCTGGTCATCCAGCACAAGGTCCGCGCCGAGTCACTGGCGGGCTACGAGGCCTGGCTCAAGCGCACGGTCAGCACCGCGCGTCGCCAGCCAGGGCACTTGGACGTCAACGTCATTCGCCCCGACGAGGGCGGGCTACACTTCACCACCGTGGTGCGTTTCGCCGACGCTGGCCTGTTGCAGGCCTGGGTCAACTCCGCCGAGCGCCAGGCACTGGTCAGTGAAGTGCTGCCGTTGCTCGAAGGCGGTGACCACACCCAGGTCCACGACGACCCGGAGTTCTGGTTCACCCCGGCCAGCACCAGCGCGCCGCAACCGCCGCGCTGGAAGCAGGCGCTGTTGACCTACCTGGTGATCTGCCCCATGACCATGATCATCCCGCAGCTGCTGGCGCCCCTGTTCGCGCGCTTCCCACACCTGGGCGGCCCGATCAGCGGCAACCTGATCGCCAACCTGTTCGTCATCCTGCCCGTGGTGTTCTACATCATGCCTTGGGTAACCCGCCGCTGCGCCACCTGGCTGCGCGGCTGAAGCAACGCCTTCACCTCGACACTTCAAGGAGATACCGACATGACCACGCTCGTTACCCGCGACGGCACTTCGATCTATTACAAGGACTGGGGCAGTGGCAAGCCCGTGTTGTTCAGCCACGGCTGGCCCCTGGATGCCGACATGTGGGATTCGCAGATGGAGTTCCTGGCCAGCCGCGGCTACCGCGCCATCGCCTTCGACCGCCGCGGTTTCGGCCGTTCGAGCCAGCCGTGGAGCGGCTACGACTACGACACCTTCGCCGATGACATCGCCCAGTTGATCGAACACCTCGACCTGCGCGACGTCACCCTGGTGGGCTTCTCGATGGGCGGTGGCGATGTCAGCCGCTACATCGCCCGCCATGGCAGCGAGCGGGTGGCCGGCTTGGTATTGCTGGGGGCGGTGACGCCGGTGTTCGGCAAGCGTGACGACAACCCCGAGGGCGTCGACCTGTCGGTGTTCGAAGGCATTCGCGACGGCCTGCGTGCCGACCGCGCGCAGTTCATCGCCGACTTCGCCGCGCCGTTCTATGGCATCAACCACGGGCAAAAGGTATCCCAGGGCGTGCAGAGCCAGACCCTGAATATCGCATTGCTGGCCTCGATCAAGGGCACCCTGGACTGCGTGACCGCGTTCGCCGAAACCGACTTCCGCCCGGACATGGCCAAGATCGATGTGCCAACCCTGGTGATCCATGGCGACGACGACCAGATCGTGCCGTTCGAGGTCACGGGCAAGCGGGCGGCCGAGCTGATTCGCGGGGCTGAGCTGAAGGTGTATGCCGGGGCGCCCCACGGGTTCGCCGTAACCCATGCCCAGCAGCTGAACGAAGACCTGCTGGCGTTCCTTCAGAAGTAATGGTGTGAGGCATTCGCGGGGCAAGCCCGCGCCTACAGGGTTGCGCGAAACCTGTAGGCGCGGGCTTGCCCCGCGAAGAGGCCAGAGCTGGCAGCACATCCATCCAATCCCTGACGCCAAGCCAACCGGCATGCTCTGCGGTTGCGTCCACACATTCATCCGAGGAGGTTCCATGACCGCCGACCTGATTCTGTTCAACGGCAAACTGCACACCGTTGACCGCGAAAAGCCCACCGCCACCGCCGTCGCCATCAAGGATGGCCGCTTCATCGCCGTGGGCAACGACGCCGAGGCCATGGCCCACAAAAGCGCCGCCACGCAGATCATCGACCTCAAGCAGCGCACGGTGATTCCGGGCCTGAACGACTCGCACCTGCACCTGATCCGCGGCGGCCTGAACTACAACCTGGAACTGCGCTGGGAAGGCGTGCCGTCGGTGGCCGATGCCCTGCGCATGCTCAAGGACCAGGCCGCACGCACGCCAACGCCGCAGTGGGTGCGCGTGGTCGGTGGCTGGAACGAATTCCAGTTCGCTGAAAAACGCATGCCGACCCTGGAAGAAATCAACCAGGCAGCCCCCGATACCCCGGTGTTCCTGCTGCACCTGTACGACCGCGCACTGCTCAACCGCGCCGCGCTCAAGGCCGTTGGCTACGACAAGACCACCCCGAACCCGCCGGGTGGCGAAATCCAGCGCGACAAGTTCGGCAACCCGACCGGCATGCTGATTGCTCGCCCGAACGCGATGATCCTCTACGCCACCCTGGCCAAGGGGCCGAAGCTGCCACTGGAATACCAGGTCAACTCCACCCGCCAGTTCATGCGTGAGCTGAACCGCCTGGGCCTGACCAGCGCCATCGACGCCGGCGGCGGTTACCAGAACTTCCCCGATGACTACTCGGTGATCCAGGAGCTGGCCGACAACAACCAGCTGACCGTACGCATTGCCTACAACCTGTTCACCCAGAAGCCCAAGGAAGAGCTGGACGATTTCCGCAAGTGGACCTCCAGCGTCAAGCTGCACAGCGGCACCGACTTCCTGCGCCACAACGGCGCCGGCGAGATGCTGGTGTTCTCCGCCGCCGACTTCGAGGACTTCCTCGAACCGCGCCCGGACCTGCCGCAAACCATGGAAGAAGAGCTGGAGCCGGTGGTGCGCCACCTGGTGGAACAGCGCTGGCCGTTCCGCCTGCACGCCACCTACAACGAATCGATCACGCGCATGCTCGACGTGTTCGAGAAGGTCAACCGCGACATCCCGTTCAATGGCCTGCCGTGGTTCTTCGACCACGCTGAAACCATCACCCCGCAGAGCATCGAGCGTGTGCGTGCGTTGGGCGGTGGTATCGCCATCCAGGACCGCATGGCCTTCCAGGGCGAGTACTTCGTCGACCGCTACGGCGCCAAGGCTGCCGAGCAGACTCCACCGATCAAGCGCATGCTCGACATGGGCGTCCCGGTGGGCGCCGGTACCGACGCCACTCGCGTGTCCAGCTACAACCCTTGGACTTCGCTGTACTGGCTGGTCAGCGGCAAAACCGTCGGTGGCATGGAGCTGTACCCAGAAGGCCTGGACCGCGACACCGCGCTGCAGCTGTTCACCCAGGGCAGTGCCTGGTTCTCCAGCGAGCAGGGCAAGAAGGGCCAGATCAAGGTAGGCCAGCTGGCTGACCTGGCGGCGTTGTCGCTGGACTTCTTCAGCGTTGAAGAAGAGGCGATCAAGGGCATCGAGTCGGTGCTGACCATCGTCGATGGCAAGGTGGTGTATGCGGCGGGCGAATTCGACCGCCTCGGCCCACCGCAGGTGCCGGTGCTGCCAGAGTGGTCCCCGGTGGCCAAGGTGCCAGGGCACTGGCGCGTGGGCACGCCATCGCTGGCGGCATCCGTGCACCAATGCTCGGGGCCGTGCGGGGTGCACGCGCACAGCCATGACAAGGCACGCAAATCGAGTGTCCCGGTCAATGACTTCCAGGGCTTCTGGGGGGCCTTGGGTTGCTCGTGCTTCGCGTTCTAAGCTGACCCTCTCAGCGCCGCTTGCGCGGCGCATCGCGAGCTGCGCTCGCTCCTACCAGGCTCCCGCAGCCCCGTAGGAGCGAGCAAAGCTCGCGATGAGGCCAGCAAACCCATCATCAATGATGGCCCCGGTGCTCCCCAGCCAACAAATGCCGGATCTTCACCTCGACCCCCTCGCTCTGCAGCATCCGCACCCGCGCCTCGATCTTCAGCTCACCCCGGGTCACCCGATGGTGATGCCGCAAATGCTCAAGCCACGACTCTTCGAAGAAGAACTCCAGCCACAAGGCAGGGTCGGCGCTGTCGCGCATCAACCCCCAGGACAACGCGCCATTGCGTTTGCGCATGGCTTCCAGCTCCCGCGCCGCCACCTGGAACGCCTCGGCCTTGGCCGGCTCGATGTGGTATTCCACGGTGACCATCACCGGGCCGCGGTCTTTGTCCAGGTCATCACCGAGCACCGGCACTGGCCAGTGCAGCGACGGTGTCAGCTCCTCGGCCTCGGTTTCCGGTAGCGTCACCTTGCAGGTCAGCAGCGTGCCCAGCGCCAGGCCACCGGCTGCCAGCAACAAGCTCAAGGTGATCGACCCATGGCTGGCCAGGGTGCCCCACAGCAGCCCGCCGCAGGCCATGGCGCCGAAGAAGATCAGGATATACACCGACAACGCCCGAGCCCGTACCCAGGCCGGCACAGACGTTTGTGCCGCTACCTGCAGGTTGGACAGCACGGCGATCCACGCTGCGCCACTGAGCAGCATCGCCGGCAGCAGCAGGTAGAAGTCGCGTACCAGCGCGAGCATCAGCAGGAACAGGGCATACAACAGGCTGGCAAGCATCACCAGGCGGTCGCGGCTGATGCGCTCGCGCAGGCGCGGCAGCAGGGTGGCGCCAGCCACCGCACCAATGCCGATGGCCGCCAGCAACAGGCCGAAATCGGCGGCAGTGCCGTGCATCTCGCCGCGCACGATCAGTGGCAGCAACGAGGTGCCGGCACTGGCGCAGAAGAAGAACGCCAGTGCCCGTAGCAGCACCGCCTGCAAGGGTTTGGCGCTGCGCGCAAAACGCAGCCCGGTGCGCATGGCGCCGACGAAACGCTCGGCCGGCAGCAGCGGCTCCTTCACCTCACGCTTCCACAGCAACAGCACCAGAATCACCCCGGCGAACGACACCGCATTGAGTGCGAAGGTCAGCCACGGCCCGACCAGGCTCACCACCACGCCGGCCAAGGCCGGGCCAATGGCCCGCGACACGTTGATGCCAACGCTGGAAATCGCCACGGCATTGGCCAGGTCTTCCTTGCCCACCAGCTCCGGAGTGAGCGCACTCCAGGCCGGCATCATCAGCGCCGTGCCGATACCCAGGGCCAGGGTCAGCACCAGCAGCAGGGTGACGTTCATCAACCCCAGCAGGGTCAGTGCCGCCAGCACCACCGCCACCGCGGACATCCACAGCTGCACCAGCAGCAGGTAGCGGCGCTTGTCGACGATATCGGCCGCCGCGCCTGCGGGCAGGGCCAGGAAGAACATCGGCAGGGAGCCTGCCACCTGGATCAATGCCACGTGCAGGGGGCTGGCCGACAATGTGGTCATCAGCCAGCCGGCGCCCACTTCGTGCATCCAGGTGCCGATATTGGAGGCGATGGTGGCGATCCACAGCATGCGGAACGTGAGGTTGCGCAACGGGCTCCAGGCGCCTGAAGGGGATGTGCTCATGTCAGAAGCTGCCTTTGAGTGGGTATTCGATGATCAGGTAGATGCGGTCGATATCGTCGCCGGCCTGGGCCTGGTTGGCGCGGTGGCTGACGTGGGAGAACGATAGGCTCAGGTCCTTGGCGGCGCCCGACTGCACCACGTACTTGAGGTCGATGTCGCGCTCCCAGTGCTTGCCGCCCTGGCCTTGCTGGCCGACATACACGCCGCCAGCCGGGGCATGGCTGCCGTCGATGCCGCGGCCGCTGACGTAGCGGCCCATCAGGCTCAGGCCGGGCACGCCGAGGCTGGCGAAGTTGAGGTCGTAGCGCAGTTGCCAGGAACGCTCGCCGGGGCCGTTGAAGTCGGCGTACTTGATCGAGTTGGCCAGGTAGATGGAGTCGCCGCCGACGAAGTCGAACGGGGTGTTGCCCTCGACTTTCTGGTAGGCCAGGGTCAGGGCCTGGGCGCCGAAGCTGTATTTGCCCAGCAGGCTGTAGGCCAGGGTATCGATGGCCCCGGCGCTGGCGTTGCCGGTGTCGCGGGTTTTGTAGACATTGCCGTCCAGACGCCAGTTGCCTTGGGCCAGGTTCAGGTTCAGGTAGGCCTGGCGCCAGGTGTCTTCCAGTTGGCCTGCGTACAGCGCGCCGCCGAAGGGACCGTGCGGGGCGAAGGTGGCCCCGGCCAGGCTGATGGCATGGTTGCGGGTGGTGGCGCCGTAGCCGGTGAAGTCATCGTGGGTGGAGCTGTTGTCCTGGTTGTTGAACGCGGTGAAACGCCCGGCCTGCAGGCGCCAGTCGGGCAGGCTGGTGTTTTCCACAAACCAGCCGGTGGCGTATTCGGGGTGCAGGCGCTTGTCGCCGGTGTCGAACACCGGGGTTTCCACGGTCATCTCGCCATAGCGCAGCTGGGTGTCGCCGAGGCGCAGCTTGAGGGCGGCCCCGGCGCTGGCGTAGTCGGACTTGGCGCGGCCATCGCTGTCGCGTGGCAGCAGGCCGGTGCCCGCATGGCCACGGCCACCGTCGAGCTTCAGGCCAACAAAGCCGTGGGCATCCAGGCCAACGCCGATCACGCCTTCGGTGAACCCCGAGCGTACTTCGCCGATGAAACCCTGGGCCCATTCCTGGCGGTAGTTCTGGCCACTGGGGGAGGGGGAGCGGAAGTCGCTGTGGAGGAAATAGTTGCGGCTGAGCAGCGACCAGCCGGGTTCGTCGGCCTGGCTGAGTGCCGGGTACAAGGCAAGGGTGACGAGCAGGGCGCGGCCTGGTCCGTGGGTGGCGCGGATCATGGGGGCTCCGAGGGGGCTATGATCCGGGACTTTGGGCTAAGAGTGGGGTGGGGGTCTTGTAAGGGTGTGCTGGTGTGGGTGATGGCTGTGCGGGCCCTTTCGCGGGGCAAGCCCGCTCCTACAGGGAATTGCGGCGCGGCTGCTGGCAATGTTCCCTGCGCGAGGGCTGGGTTTTCTCCTACAAAAACAGCGGTTGTAGGAGCGGGCTTGCCCCGCGACAGGGCCGGTGAGACGAGTTAACCTCAAGCCATGTCGCTGATGGCGAACTCTTCGGCCAAGTGATCGATCAGCGCCCGCACCGACGGCAGCAACCCGCGCCGCGACGGGAAAATCGCATGCACGATGCCGCACCGTGGGTGCCAATCCGGAATCAGCTCCACCAGCCGCCCCGCTGCCAGGTCATCGCGCACCGCCACCCGCGGCAAGTGCGCGATGCCCACCCCGGCCACCACGAAATGGCGCAGGGCGAACAGGTCATCGGTCACCATGCGCGGGGTGTGCGGGATGACGATGCTGCGGCTGGTGTCCTCGCCCTGGAACAGTTCCCACTGGTACTCCCGTTGGGCGCTGCCCCAGTGCAGGCTGGGCAGGGTGCCAAGCAGCTGCGGGTCGAAGCCTTCGGGCAGCTGCTCCAGGTACTGCGGCTGGCCCACCAGGCACTGGGTGCTGTTGCTCAGCACCTTCATCACCATGTCGGTGTTTTCCAGCGGCGGGAAGCGCACCCGCAGGGCCAGGTCGAAACCTTCGTGCAGCAGGTCGACGCGGCGGTTGGTGCTTTCGATGAACAGCTCCACCTGAGGGTACTTGAGCATGTAGCGGGTCAGCATCGGCCCGACCCAGGAATTGAGCAGGGTAGTGGGGCAACTGATGCGCACCAGCCCGCGCGGCTCGCTGCGGTTGCGCTCGATGATCTCTGCCGCGCCCTCGGCCTCCACCCGCATGGCCAGGCAGCGGTTGTAATAGGCCTGGCCGATTTCGGTCAGCGAGCACAGGCGGCTGGTGCGGTGCAGCAGGCGCACGCCCAGGCGGTCTTCGAGGTCGGCGATACGCCGGCTGAGCTTCGACTTCGGCATGTCCAGCGCCCGCCCGGCGGGTGCGAAGCCGCCGTGCTCGACCACCTGGGTGAAGTAGTAGAGGGAATTGAGGTCTTCCAATGATCGTTCTCCAGATGGAACGCTAAAGCCAAAATCTGCTGACTACCGCCCTTAGGGTGATGATTTTAATCTGTGCCCATCAACGCGAAACACCCCGAATTGCTGAAAAATTCATAAACCTTAGGAGCACAGACCATGAGCAAATTCACCTACAACCGCCTGAACAAAGACGACGCCGCCGTGCTGCTGGTCGACCACCAAGCTGGCCTGCTGTCCCTGGTACGCGACATCGAGCCGGACAAGTTCAAGAACAACGTGCTGGCCCTGGCTGACCTGGCCAAGTTCTTCAACCTGCCGACCATCCTCACCACCAGCTTCGAGCAAGGCCCCAACGGCCCGCTGGTGCCGGAACTCAAGGAACTGTTCCCGGACGCCCCGTACATCGCCCGTCCAGGCCAGATCAACGCCTGGGACAACGAAGACTTCGTGAAAGCGGTGAAGGCCACCGGCAAGAAGCAACTGATCATCGCTGGCGTGGTCACCGAAGTGTGCGTCGCCTTCCCAGCCCTGTCGGCCCTGGAAGAAGAGTTCGATGTGTTCGTGGTGACCGATGCCTCCGGCACCTTCAACGAAATGACCCGTGATGCCGCCCACGACCGCATGAGCCAGGCGGGCGCGCAACTGATGACCTGGTTCGGCGTGGCCTGCGAGCTGCACCGCGACTGGCGCAACGACATCGAAGGCCTGGCGGCGCTGTGCTCCAACCACATTCCGGACTACCGCAACCTGATGACTAGCTACAATGCGCTGACGGCGACTAAGTAATAGCGACAATTTTTGGTTGAAGAGGCCGGCCCCGATTGCGGGGCCGGTTTTTTTGCGTGATGGCGATGATATGCCTGCCTTCAGGGCGTGTCAGGGCTAGCAGGTGTATGCCTTGATGGTTGTGGCGCCTATGAGAACGAGCGCCGCCCGCGCGGCGCATCGCGAGCTGCGCTCGCTCCTACGTTTGTTTCGGGCCAGTAAACGGGTGGCCATAATGCGTGGGCTGCTTGTTCCATACGTCTGGATAAATCAGTGTGTATCAAAATATGAATATCTGAAACATAATATTTTTTCTAAAGCTGCTAGGGGTTAAGCCGATACGCTACTAGGCAAGTCATTTTGGCTTGCAGGGTAGGCAAATTAAGTCGCCTGCACGAAACAATACTTAGAAGCGCCACGGAGGGCACACGTTTTTTGGCGGGAGGCTAAAAATGAACGTAATTCCTCATGTGCTCTTCGGGCTCAGCGCACTCTGCCTGGCTCATGCATCGCTCGCGGCAACGACAGGCAGTTGGACAGCGAACAATCTGGCACCTAATGTTTACGGTGCTGGAATTGAAAATTCAAACTTCTATATCACTCCTCAGTCTGTACCTAAAGGTGCCTTGATTAGCTCCCTATCTTGGAATGTAGGTGCCTATGCCAATGGTGCTACCAGTCAGAACTTTAAGATCTGCTATGCGGGAAGGTATGAGACCTCTTACGGCGAGTGCCGGGATATATCTGCAAGTCGTGTCGGTACAACCGATTACTTCAAGGGGAAGGATGCCAAGGGTAAATTTAAAATCACCGGAGTTCTAACAGGCGGCTCCTACCCTGTCTATCCCAGCCACAGGAACACCATCAAGGTCGATTACCATTACTGATTAGTCCGCCAAGGATGCCTTTAACAAGGCGCAGGCATTGTTTTCAGGGAGAAATTCATGGTTCATATCAGCGCAACCCCTCTCGATCAACTCCACTCAGCACGCATTGCTAAATCGGACCTTTCCACGGGCGGTGCAAACTCCGTGAGTCAGCAGCCTACCACCCTGCAAGTTGGCGATGAACCCGCCATTTCGGATGAGGCCAAAGCATTATTGAAACTTTACGCTTCTGCTGGTGATTACGTGAGAGGGCAGTACATGGAACCCTATGCAGGCAGGGTCAATGGAAATTCACCGCCAAGTGGTTATATAAATATTGAAAAATATAATAACTACCTGTTCGAAAAGGCGGCGGGTAAGATGGTGTCGGCCGCGAGCGATCTTGGTATAACCTTGAAGGTGTCTGATGTGCTGGCGCAGCTAAAAGTGGACAACCAAGATATTGCCGACATCCAAATGGATGAGCGGAATCGCAAGAGTAGGGCGGGAGCAGAGAGTGTGCTCTACAACTTGACATCTTCCGATCTGGACAACTTTACTGACATTTATATAGCGGCCAAAGAAAACGGCTTGGACCTTGAGCAGGTCGCCGGCTTGGCCATTGATCGAGGTATTCAGAATCGGTACGGAAGTACATTGAAGGAATTCGACATCTATCCCTACGGCTGGGACTTTAGCGAAACTGACCCGGATAAAATTGCCGCTGCGAAAAATCAGTTGCCAGGCTCCATTACGCAAAAAGCTGATGAAATCAGAAACAAGCTACAAGGTGGTACAGGCCTGGCCGGTGACTTTGTCGAGTATCTTCTGAACCCAAGAACCGGACTGTGCAGTGCGACAGACGATTCGCTGGATTTTCTTTCGAGACTCATCGATATCTACAATCAACAACCTAAGGGGCAAGCCAAAGACATTTAGATTGTCTTCGGTATCGAGTGGCTGCACATCGCGAGCCACGCTGCTACCGGGAATGCTCAACAATCCCGTAGGAGCGAGCAAAGCTCGCGATGCGCCGCACAGGCGGCGCCCGATCTCAATAACGCTGCAGCCCTCAAGGCAGGCGCAACAAGCCTCAATCGGCGTCCGAATCAAACAACCGCGCCAATTCCACCCGTGCCTCCTTGGCCGTCTGCATCACCTTGGCCCGGTCATCGCGCACTTGCCCCTGGGCCTCCAGCACTTCCTCGTCATGCTGGGTGAAGCGCTCGATGCGGTCGCTGGCCTGCGCTTCGCTCAAGCCCAGCCCGACCAGCGCCCGGCGGGTCATCTCAAGGCTCGAATAGAACGTCTCGCGAATCGGCTCGGCGCCCACGTCGGCCAGCTTGTGCACATGCTGGCGGTTACGCGCGCGGGCCAGCACCTTCAGGTGCGGGTACAGGCGTTTTACCCGTTCTGCCGTGTGAATGGCGGCTTCAGGGTCATCGATGGTGATGATGAAATACTCCGCCTCGCCCACCTTGGCCGCATGTAGCACCTCCGGGCGCAGGGGGTCGCCGTAGAACACCGGCACTTGCTCGAACATGCGTGTCATCTCGATGGTGTCCACCGAGGTTTCCAGGGCAATGAACGGGATCTTCTGCGCCCGCAGAATGCGCGCGACGATCTGGCCCATGCGGCCCATGCCGACGATCACCACCCGCGGCGTACCGGCATCGATGCTCTTGTACTGCTCCGGCACTTCACGCGCCGGCTGCGGGCGCTTGAGGGCGCGGGCGCAGCCGAGCATCAGCAGTGGGGTAATGGCCATCGACAGGGTGATGGTCATCAGCAGCAGGTCGTAGGTCTGGCTGTCGAACAGGCCCTGGTCCTTGCCCAGCTTGAACACCACGAAGGCAAACTCGCCACCGGCCGCCAGCACCATGCCCAGGCGCAGCGCGCTGGCGCTGTTCAGGCCACCGGCCAGGCGGCCGACGCCAACCAGCAGCACCAGCTTCACGGCAACCAGCAGTAGGGTCAGGCCCAGCAGGACCAGCGGCATTTCCAGCAGCAGGCTCAGGTTGGCGCCCATGCCCACGCTGATGAAGAACAGCCCCAGCAGCAGGCCTTTGAACGGCTCGATCTGCGACTCCAGTTCATGGCGGTATTCCGAGTCGGCCAGCAGCAGGCCCGCGAGGAAGGCGCCCAGGGCCATGGAAATGCCGGCTTCTTCCATCAGCCAAGCGGTGCCGATGACCACCAGCAACGCAGTGGCCGTGGACACCTCCGGCAGGCCGGTGCGGGCCACGGTGCGGAACACCGGGCGCAGCAGGTAGCGCCCGCCGATGATGACCACGGCGATGCTGGCGAACACCTTCAGGCCGTGCTGCAGGCTGTCGCCGTGGCTGGTGTCCGGCCCGCTGGCTGCCAGCAGTGGCACCAGCGCGATCAGCGGGATCGCGGCGATGTCCTGGAACAGCAGGATGGCAAATGCCAGGCGGCCATGGGGGGCATTGAGCTGCTTGGTTTCGGCCAGGCTCTGCAGGCCCAAGGCGGTGGACGACAGCGCCAGGCCCAGGCCCAGCACGATGGCCGCCGGCAGCGACTGGCCGAAGCCGAACAGGGCAATGGCGCCGATCACCGCGCCGGTCAGCAACACCTGGGCGGTGCCAACGCCGAACACCGACTTGCGCATCAGCCACAGGCGCTTGGGCGAAAGCTCCAGGCCGATGATGAACAGCAGCAGGACTACGCCCAGTTCGGAAATGTGCGCGACGCTTTCGGTGTCGCGGATCAGGCCCAGCGCCTGCGGGCCGATGGCGACGCCTGCGAGCAGGTAGCCGATCACGGCCCCCAGTTGCAGGCGCTTGGCCAAGGGAACGGCGAGGACAGCGGCGAGCAGGAAGATCACCGCGGTTTGCAGAAGGCTGCCTTCGTGTGGCATTGGCTCGTACTCCATGAGCTGCCGGGGCAGCGTTAGAACAATATGGCCGACCATTCTGTGGGTTGGGGGTGAGCCAGACAATCTGCCTGGATGGAGAAACATTGTCCTGATAAATGAGACAACCTATTTGGGCCTCTTCGCGGGGCAAGCCCGCTCCTACAAAGGCCAGCGTGAGCGTTGCAGGCGCGGGCTTGCCCCGCGAAAATGCCCGCACAGGACAACGCCCGACTCAAACCCCACCAAACTGCGCCCGGTACTGCGCCGGCGTCATGCCAATTCGCTCGCAGAACACCTTGCGCATGTGCCGGTCACTGCCAAACCCGCAGCGCGCCGCCACCACCTTCAATGGCAGGTCGCTGCCTTCGAGCAACTTGCGCGCCTGGTCGATCCGCGCGTTCTGCAGGTACTGCAGCGGCGTGATGCCGACTTCGCGCTGGAACGTGCGGGCAAAGTTGCGCCCGCTCATGGCCACCAGGTCGGCCATCTTCTGCACCGTGAACGCCTGGTCGATATGGTCGACCACGTAGGCCTGCACCCGGGCCACCGGCGACCCATCGCGTGGCACGGCCGCCAGCAGCGGCCCGTAAGGCGTCTGCCCGCCTTGGCGGTGGCGTGCCACCAGCAGCACCTTGGCCACCTCCAGCGCCAGCGCCTTGCCATGGTCTTCGGCGACGATGGCCAGCGCCAGGTCGATACCCGCGGTAATGCCGCCGGAGGTAATCAGGTTGCGGTCCATCACGTAGATCTGCTCGGTTTGCACCTTGGCCTCGGGAAATGCCTTCGCCAGGCGTTCCAGGTAGTTCCAGTGGGTGGTGCAGCGGTAGCCGCCCAGCAACCCGGCACGGCCGAGCAGGAACACCCCGGTGCAGATAGCGCCGAAGCGCTTCGCCGCGCCCACCGCCTGCGGCAGCCAGCGCTCCAGCGCCGGCAGGGCCACGTCATAGGCGCCCGGCCCGCCGGGGACCAGCAGCAGGTCGAGGCCAGCAGGCAGGTCCTGCAGAGAAAGGTCGGCCACCACCTTCAGCCCGCATGAGCCGCGAATGGGGTGGGGGTGCTCGGCAACAGTGAGCAACCGGTATTGCTTGTTTTCAGGGAGGAACCGGTTGGCGATGGCGAAGGCATCCATCGGCCCGGTCACATCCAGCAGCAATACATCGTTGAACAGCACCATGGCCACGGTTCGATGAGCGCGATTTTCCTGCATACCCCAGAGTCCTGCATGTCGTGACCTCTGCATCTTAGGGCAGTGCCGCACAATTAAGAACAATTCAGCTTTGGCTCAGGACTTTGTCATGTGCCGGGGGCCAGACTTTCTGCATTGAACAGGAGAGTCGCCATGCCCCCTGGGATGCCCCAACAACCCCTGCAGCCGACCGGCGCCCTGACGCCCGCGCGGCTGCGCCAGGCCAAGGAACTGATGCTGCGCAGTTCGCTTTCGATCATCGAGATCGCCAGCGTGTGCAACCTGACCCGCAGCCATTTTTCCCGCGCCTTCAAGGTCAACACCGGCCTTTCACCCCAGGCCTGGCGCCTGCTCGCGCGCATGGAGAAGGCCAAGCGCCTGCTTGCCACCGAAGCCCCGATCACCCACGTGAGCCTGGAGTGCGGCTTCTGCGACCAGGCCCATTTCACCCGCGCCTTCAGCCGCCTGGTCGGCCAGCCACCGAAGGCCTGGCGTCAGGCGCAGGCCCATCCTTAAGCCGGATCTATCCGCCGGTATAGCCCCATCGGGCAGTGCCGGTTCGTTTTCCCAACCCAAGGAGTCACCCCAATGAGCCAACCCGATTACAAGCGCCTGAACAAAGACGACGCCGTGGTGCTGCTGGTGGACCACCAGACCGGCCTGATCTCGCTGGTGCAGGACTTCTCGCCCAACGAGTTCAAGAACAACGTGCTGGCGCTGGGCGACCTGGCGAAGTTCTTCGGCCTGCCGACCATCCTCACCACCAGCTTCGAGCAAGGCCCGAACGGCCCGCTGGTGCCGGAACTCAAGGAAATGTTCCCGGACGCGCCGTACATCGCCCGCCCTGGCCAGATCAACGCCTGGGACAACGAAGACTTCGTCAAGGCAATCAAGGCCACCGGCCGCAAGCAACTGATCATCGCCGGTGTGGTCACCGACGTGTGCGTGGCCTTCCCGACCCTGTCGGCGCTGGCTGAAGGCTTCGAGGTGTTCGTGGTCACCGATGCTTCGGGCACCTTCAACGAGACGGTGCAACAGGCGGCGTGGGTGCGCATGACCCAGGCTGGTGCGCAGATGATGAACTGGTTCTCGGTGGCCTGCGAGCTGCACCGCGACTGGCGCAACGACATCGAAGGCCTGGGCAACCTGCTGTCGCAGCGCATTCCCAACTACCGCAACCTGATGAACAGCTATGCGGCTTTGACTTCGCGTTGATGTAGACCTGTACCGGCCTCATCGCGAGCTCTGCTCGCTCCTACAGGCGCAGTTCAACGCTTGGTAGGAGCGAGCAGAGCTCGCGATGAGGCCGGTACAGACTACGCATGCCCCAAAGGCAACGTAAAGCGAATCCGGCACCCGCCAAACTCCGACACCAACGCCTGCAACTGCCCGCCATGGGCCTGCACCACCGAGCTGCAGATCGCCAAACCCATCCCCAGCCCTTCGCGCTTGGTGGTATGAAACGCCTCGAACACCCGCGCCCGCTCTTCGGCCGCAATTCCCGGCCCGTTGTCGTCCACGCAGATCTCCACCGCGTCACCCACCACTGCCGAGCCAATGTGCAGCAGCCCGTCGTCACGGTACCCGGCCAGCGCCTCCAGGGCATTGGTGATCAAGTTGAACACCAATTGCTGCAACTGCACCGGGTCGGCCATCACGCTGACGCCCGCCTGCAACCGTGTCTGCACCTGCACTGCACCTTTGCCGGCATCGGCCGAGGTCAGCCGAACCACTTCGCGGATCAGCTCATCCACTTTCACCGCCTTGAGCTGCATCGGCGACTGTTTGGCCAGCGAGCGCAGGGCACGCACGATATTCGCCGCCCGTTCGCCGTCGTTGCGGATATCTTCCAGGCCGGCGATGGCCTCTTCCAGGTTCGGCTCGGCGCGCTTGAGCCAGCGCAGGCTGGCGGCTGCATTGGAGGTGATACCCAACAGCGGCTGGCTGATTTCGTGGGCGATCGACGCCGACAGCTCGTTCATCACCTGCAGGTGCGCGCTGCGCGCAAGTTCGGCGCGTGAGCGGCGCAGTTCAGCTTCCATGTGCGCACGGCTCTGGTTGTCTTCGGCCAGGCGGGTATAGAACTTGGCGGTTTGCAGCGACACCGCCGCCTGGGACGCCAGGATCTCCAGCATGGCCAGGCGCTGGCTGCCGAACAGGTTCGGCACCAGGCGGTTCTCCAGGTACACCAGGCCGATCAGCACACCCTGGATCACCAGCGGCAGGCACAGCACCGAGCGAGCGCCCCGTGCCAGCAGTTCCTGGCGAAAGGCCTCAGGGCAGTCGCTCAAGGCATCGTTGAGCAGCAGCGGCTTCTTGGTACGCAGGGTGGCGTTGATGATCGACAGCGGCGCCTGGGTCATGAACTTCTGGCAGTTGTCCATGCGCACGTGCAGCCCGCTGTCGTCGATATCGGCCAGGGCGGCCATCTGGAATTCGGCGCCACTGACGATCAGCAGGGCGCCGTGGTCGGCACCGGAGTGCTGGGTCAGGTGGCCCATCAAGGTTTCGATCAGGCCTTCGAGCAGCACTTCCTCGGACAATGCTCGCGCCGCCTCGATGCCGGCCTCAAGGTCGAGCCTGGCCTGCTGCGTGGCGCGGTAGGTTTCCTGAATCGGCTGGGTGCGCAGGAACGGGTGCAGGGCCTCCAGCTGGTGCACCTTGCCGGTCGCGCCCCAGATATGGAAGCAATCGCGGGCAATGCGCAGGTGCAGGTTGGCGCCGGAAATCAGGCCACTGGGAATGCACACCTCGGCCAGTTGCTCGTGGGCCAGGGCTTGTTCGTGAATGAACCCGGCGGCGGTGGCGGCAATCTGCGCCTGGTCGAAACAGCGGATGGCGGCCAGGCCGTCGCCTTCGAGCTTGGCGATCACACCTTCGATCAGCAACAGCTTGTTGCGAAACGTGGCCGGGTTGAAACCGGCCCAGTGGCTGAAGCGCTCGCGCAGGGCCTGCAGTTCAGCCAGCTTGTCGGCCACCTGGCCGGGGGCTTCCGGGCTGCCCAGGGCGAGGCCACGGAACAGGTGGTAATCGGCCAGGTTGATGTGCGCAGGCACCGCCCAGGCGTGGTTGCCAGCCTGGGCCAGGCTGGCAATCGCCTGGGGGATGTTGCCCAGGTAGAACGCCGACATGCCCTTGAACAGCTGCTGAAAGAACAGCGTGGCGGGGGCGTTTACCGCCCCAGGTGCGGGCGGGCAGGATGCACCGCCAAGGTTGCCAACGAACGCCTGCTGGGCCTGCAGGATCCGTTCGTTGGCCCGGTAGCCATGGCGGCGCACGGTGGCCAGGCCCTGGGTGACTTCCTCGGCCACATCCGGCAGGTAGCGGCCCATGAACAGCGAGTCGGACACCCGGTGGCTGCAGGCGTAGCAGGTCATCGCCAGGTCGCCGCTCAGGCGCGCCGAGTCCACGGCCTCCTGGGCGGTGCGGCGGGCAAACTCCATGGGCGAGGTCCAGGCGCTGGCCTGGTCCAGGGCCAGCAGCGCGCTGGTGAGGTCGGCTTCGAAGCCATGCCGCTCGATCAACTTGAGCGCTGCCAGGCAGCAGGCATGGCCGTCGTGGTAGGCGCCGAAGCGCTCGGCAATCATCACCCCGTACCAGGCCAGGCCATAGGTGCTGCCCGGCGCCACGCCGTGCAGCAGCGACAGTTCCATGATCTTCGCCAGGTGCAGGAAGCAGAGATCACCCTGCACGGAAAACGAAGCAGACAGGGTGGCCAGCAGGCTGATCGCCACCGCTACCTCGTGTGAATCGGTGCGCGGCAGCGATTCCAGGCAGTGGCGGCCCTTGCGCTCGATCAAGCCTTGTATATGGGCGTAGCAGGTTGCCAGGTGCTGTGGGTCGTTGCCGCGGGCCAAGTCGATGCCTAGCAGTTCAAGGCCCGAAAGCGCGCAGGCGATGGCCGCCTGGTAGTCGCCGTGCAAGGTGTGAAGGCGTGCCTGCAACCGGCTGACCTGGGCTTGCTCCAGCGCCGAACGCGCCCGTTGCCGGCATTCGATGATGCGGGCTTCGGTTTCGCCCGTGCGCGCCAGTTGCAGGTCGCACTCGGCGGCCAGGCAGGCTATGGCAAAGCCGTGCGTGGCGTGGCTTTCACGCGATTCGGCCTGGCTCAGCAGGTGTTCGGCCGTGCGCAGGTAGGCGGCGGCCTGCTCCGGGGCGCCGCTGTCGCGAGTGCGCAGGGCAGCCTCATGCAAAAGCCCCAGGAACAGCGCACAGTCATTCGCTGCAAACCCGCGTGGGCTGGCGCGTTGCAGCTGGTTGGCGATCTCGAACAGCTCCTCGCTCTGGCCGCCCTGCCAGGCCTGGTGCATGGCCTGGGCAATGCGGGCGTGCAACGCCGGGCGCTCGTTCACGGGGGTAAGTTCGTAGGCGGCCTCCATGACCCGATCATGGGCAAAGCCCAGGCCTTTCTGGCCAGGCAGCAGGAAACCCGCGCCGATCAAGGCCCGCAACGGTTCGCCCAGGGGTTTTTCGAGTACCTGGGCCAGCAGTTTGCCGTCGCAGCGGCTGCCCACCGCGCTGGCGATGCGCAGCACATCGCGCTGTGGCGCTGGCAGGCGCGCCAGGCGGTGGATCATCAGGTCGGCGACGTTGTCGGAGTAACGGTGCCGAGCCACGGCCTTCAGGCACCACGACCAGCGCATGGCCTGGGTGTCGAAGGTGAACAGCTGGTCTTCGACCATCGCCCGCAGGATCTGGTTGATGAAGAACGGGTTGCCCGCGGTCTTGTCGTGCACCAGTTCGGCCACCTGCAAGGCCGCATCGGGGTGGACGTGGTAGCGCTCGGCGATCAGCTCGGTCACCGCGCCAACCGCCAGCGGGCGCAGGTTCAGGGTGGTGCTGCGCACCGAGGCGGGCGTTGCCAGCGGCGTGCCCGGTGCCTGCGGGTCGTTGCGCCGGGCGAACACCAGCAACAGGTTGCCCGATGCCTGGGCGAGCAGTTGGCTCAGCAGGTGCCGTGAGGCGTCGTCGGCCCATTGCAGGTCGTCGAGAAACAGCACCAACGGCTGGCCGGGGCGGCTGAGCGCCTGGAGGAATTCGACGATGGCCCGGTACTCCTTCTGCAGTGCCAGGCGCGTGGGCTTGGCCGGCAGGTCGGGCAGGGGGCCGAGGATCAGTTGCAGGTCTGGCGCCAGTTTGCCGAGTAGCCGGCCCTGGCCCTTGATGCGGCGCAGGATGTCGCGGCGCAAGGTGTCGAGGTCGTGGCTGTTCTTGGCCAGCAGCTGGGTCGCCAGTGCGCCAAGGATTTCGACCCAGGGCGCATAGGGCACCGCCTGCTCCAGGCTGTTGCACTTGCCGACGGCCCAGTAGCCCTGGGCGTGGGCCTTCAGCGTGGTTTCGACCAGGCGCGTCTTGCCCATGCCGGCGGCGCCGTTGATGAACAGCGCGTGCGGCTGGCTTTCGCGGCGCAGGGCCTTGAGCAGCAGGGCGATGGCCTTTTGCTCGGCGTCGCGCCCATACAAGCGCTCGCAGCCAGTTGAAACCGGGTCGGCGCAGCCGGGCGCGAAGGGCTCGATGGCCTGATTGCTGGCCCATTGTCGCTGGCAATGGGCCAGGTCCACGGCCAGGGCGCGGGCGCTCTGGTAGCGGGCGTCCGGCTCCTTGGCCAGGGCCTTGGCGAGGATCTGGCCCAGTGCTGGCGGTACATCGGCGTTGACCTCATGGGCCGCGCGTGGCTGCACGCCGGCGTGCAGCTGGCGCCAGTGCTGGGTGTCGCGCCCGGCCAGGGGCAGCTCGCCGAGCAGCGCCTGGTAGAAAATCGCGCCCAAGGCGTAGATATCGCTGCGCCGGTCACTGCTGCTGCCGTGGGGGCAGACCTGCTCGGGCGCCAGGTACGCCCAGTTGCCCAGCGCGGTGCCTTGGTCGCTGACCAGCTCCGGGGTGTCGGCGCGAAAGCAGCCCAGCCGCACGCGCTGGTTGTGCAGGCACAGGTGCGCCGGCTGCAGCGCGCCGTGCAGCACGTTGCGTTCATGGGCCAGGGCCAGGGCGTTGGCGGCGTTCACCGCAATGTCCAGTAACGGCCCCAGGGCGAGCGGGCCCTGGCTGATCAGGTCGGCCAGGGAGCGGCCGGCCGGGTACACCAGCAACGGGCCTTCGGCCGAACGCACGAAGGCCGAAGGGATCACTGCCCACTGCGGGTCGAGTTGCAGGCGGTAATCACGCTCCAGGCGCTGGCAGGCGGCCGGGGCCTCGACCGGGGCGCGCACGGCGGTCCAGGCCTGGCGGGTGACCGGGTCGCTCAAGCGGAAGTAACTGAGCTCTCCTTCCTGGCCCAGCGGTGTGATGTCGCACCGCTGCAGCCAGCCCTCGTCGATCGACTGGTCGAAATCGATGGGCCTGTGAGCAAGGCGTTCATCGAGCATCAAGCACCCCCTGCTAGCGACATCCAGAGCCGCGAGTATACGCAGCGGGCCCAGTGCGGACGCGGCCTGTAGCCGGCTTGGCAGGAACGGGCACGCTGTTGTCCGTTATCGCCCCCTGGGCCGCGACGTGGGGTTTGTATAGTCCTTCAGTTCCACCTATCCCTCGGGATAATTGTCTGAATGCGTGCGCTGCCCTAGGCTCGTTGGGTTTGCGCAAACGCCCGTGCCCGCGCGAGGAAACCATGATCCGACTAGGCAATGCCCAGGTGTCGCTGGAGCGGCGAGAAGCATTTCTCGACGGCAGGCCGATCCCGCTGGGCGGGCGCGCCTTCGAGGTGCTGGCCACGTTGATCAAGGCCAAGGGCCGGGTAGTTGGCAAGGATGAGCTGTTCAGCCAGGTCTGGGCCGGCACGGTGGTCGAGGACAACAACCTGCAGGTGCAGGTGTCGCTGCTGCGCAAGGCATTCGGCGACCGTGGCCTGATTCAGACCGTGCCGCGCCGGGGCTATCGGCTGGCGGCCGAGATGAGTTTCGACGTGCCCTGCCAGGCGCTGGCCGCCTCGCCGCTGAGCGACACCGCCGAGGCTGCCGAGCCGCTTGGCGACAGCGCCGGTGTGCCCGTGCTGGTGGTGGACGATGACCCGTCGGTACGCACGGCGCTGTCCCGCCTGCTGCGCTCGCAAGACATCCCCCATCGCCTGTTCGCCAGTGCCGAGGCGCTTTTCGAGGCGCGCCTGGAAACCCCCTACGCCTGCCTGCTGCTGGACATGCACCTGCCCGAAACCAGCGGCCTGGAGGTGCAGGCCGCGTTGCGCCAGCTGGCGCTGCCTTGGCCGATCGTGTTCATGACCGGGTTCGGCACCATTCCCATGACGGTGCAGGCCATGCGCGCGGGCGCCGTGGAGTTTCTTACCAAGCCCTTCGACGAAGACCAACTGCTGGAGCTGCTGGCCTCGGTACGTACCCGCGCCGTGGCCGAGGGGCGCAAATGGCGCCATGCGCGCCAGGTGCAAGAGAAGTACCAGCGCCTGACCCAGCGCGAGCGCGAGGTGTTCTCGCTGGTGGTCGGCGGCCTGTCGCACAAACAGATCGCCAAGCAGATCGGCACCAGTGAAGTGACCACCAAGGTGCACAAGAAGAACATCATGAACAAGATGCAGTCCCGCTCGCTGGTGGAGCTGGTGGCCATGCACCAGGTGATCGGGGTGCGGCCAGGCGCATGAGCAGAGTGGTGTGCATCGTCGACGACGATGCGTCGGTGCGCAAAAGCCTGGCCAACCTGCTGCGCTCGGCGGGGTACGAGACGTTGGCGTTCGCAGCCGGGGAAGCCTTCCTGGCCTCGGACCTTTCACGTGACGCCGGGTGCCTGCTGCTCGACCTGAAGATGCCGGGGCTGGGCGGCCTGGAGGTGCAGCGCGAACTGGCGCGCCAGGGCTGGCGGGTGCCGGTGATCTGCATGTCAGCGCATTGGGATGAGGGCACGCTGCAGGCGGCCATGCGCGAGGGGGCACTGGCGTGTCTGGGCAAGCCGTTTTCCGAAGACGTGTTGCTCAAAGGGGTTGAAGAGGCACTGGCCGGTGACGGGCTCCCCTGACGGGTCGAACCTGCTTTTGACCACAGGTATACTGGCGCGCTGTGATTTCCCAGCGCAAGGACGCCCCATGTCGACCCAGCAACTCGCGACCCCTCCCGATACCACCATCACCCCGACCTCGGACTCACTGCGCGCTGCGCTTGAGCGCCAGGCACAGGCCGAGCTTGCCCTGCATGCCCGCAGGCGCCAGGTGTCCAAGGCGTTCCTGGCGGTGCAGACGGGCTACTGCCTGTACCTGATGCTCAAGTGGATCTGGCAGGGACACTACATCGGCGGGCCGATCTACGCCGTGCTGGTCTGGGGCCTGCTGATGTTCCTCTACTACCCGGTCAGCCTGCTGTGGTACCCGCGCCAGCGGGCGTTCGAGCAGGCCTGCCGGGCGGCCGACGCCGAGCGGATGGAGGCGGGCAAGGCGTTTCTGGCCAGCCAGGCACTGGGGCCTTACCGCTGGGTCAGCCGTGGCGGGCGCATGCTTGGGGTGTTTCCGGAAAGCCGGGCACTGTACCTGCTGGCGCCTGAGGTGGGCGACCGCCACCTGCTGATGGACGCTGCGCGGGTGGTCAAGCAGGTCAGCGTGGATGAGCAGGCCACCACCAGCAGCACCAGCAAGACCACCACCAAACATGGCTGGCGCAATATCTATGGGCCCAGTAACAGTTTTATCGCCGTGATTGGCGGCGGCAAGTCCCGCTCGACGACCACGACCACCCACAAGACGGTGCGCACCTTCACCCTGCAGGTTCACTTGCAGTGCGAAGGGCAGGCGCCGTTCTGGGTTCAGTTGCCCTTTGCCGACGACTGGCAGGAAGCGCGCAACTGGCAACTGCTGATCGAGCAGGTCGCAGGCCTACGGGCGTGACCTGCGCAGCTCAGCACACCTGAGCAAGCAATCGGGTGCTGGATCGGTGATGCTCGGCGGCTGACCGATCCGCGAGGCCTTGCCCATGAACCGCCCGACACACTGGCTCAACCCTGCTTCTGCCACTTCGACCGCTGCTGGCCTGCTGTTCATGCGGGTAATGGCGGCCTTGCTGCTGCTGTTCGTGCATGGCCTGCCCAAGCTGCTGGACTGGAGTGGCGAATTGCAGCGGATCGAAGACCCGTTTGGCCTGGGCGCGCCGCTGACCTTGGGCCTGGCGGTATTTGCCGAGGTACTGTGCCCGGTGTTGGTGCTGCTGGGGGTGATGGTGCGGCTGGCGTGCCTGCCGGTGCTGGCCGTGCTGCTGGTGGCGCTGGTGGTGGTGCACCCGGAGTGGACGCTGGAACAGGGGCAGTTCGCCTGGTTGCTGGTGGCGCTGTATGGCGGGTTGGCGTTGACCGGGCCGGGGGCGTATTCGATTGCCGGGTTGATGGGGCGGCGTGGGATGGCCTGAGGTTTGTGGGGCGTTCTAGGGCCCTATCGCGACCTGCTGACTATCTGATTTAACAGAGGGCCTTGTAGGAGCGGGCTTGACCCGCGAAGCAGCCACCGCGGTGCATGGCACCGGCTTCGCCGGTGTTCGCGGGGCAAGCCCGCTCCTACAACGACAGCGTTACCCGCTCCCCGGTCGGTACTGCAGGGCCTCAGCCAGATGCGCCCGGCCAATGGCCTGGCTTGCTTCCAGGTCGGCCAAGCTCCGCGCCACCTTCAACAACCGGTGCGCCGCCCGCAAGGAAAGGCTCAACCGCTCACAGGCACTCTCCAGCCATGCCTGGTCCGCCGCCTGCAACGCACAATGCCGGCGCAGCCCCTCAAGGTCGAGAAATGCATTGGCGCACCCCTGGCGCCGCTGTTGCACCTCACGCGCCTGGGCCACCTTCGCCGCCACCTCGGCACTGCTCTGGCCGCAGGGCTGGTTGTTGAGCGTGGTGGTTTCACGTGCCACCGTCAGGTGCAGGTCGATGCGGTCGAGCAACGGCCCGGACAACTTGTTGCGATAGCGCGCGATCTGCTCGGTGCTGCAGCGGCAGCGGCCCGTCGGGTCGCCCAGGTAGCCACAGGGGCAGGGGTTCATTGCCGCCACCAACTGGAAGCGGGCAGGAAAGCGGACCTTGTCCCGCGCCCGGGCAATCACGATCTCGCCGGACTCTAGGGGTTCGCGCAGCACTTCCAGCACGCGCCGTTCGAACTCGGGCAGTTCATCCAGAAACAGCACCCCATGGTGGGCCAGGGTAATTTCGCCCGGTTGCGGGCGACTGCTACCACCGACCAGCGCCGGGCCCGAGGCGGAGTGGTGGGGGTGGCGAAACGGCCGCTGCGGCCAGCTGCTCAGGGGGGTGTGCCCGCTCACCGACTGGATCGCCGCCACTTCCAGCGCTTCTTGCTCGTCCAGGGGCGGCAGCAGGCCGGGCAGGCGGCTGGCGAGCAAGGTCTTGCCGGTACCGGGCGGCCCTGTGAACAGCAGGTTATGCGCCCCTGCCGCCGCCAGCAGCAAGGCGCGCTTGGCGCCAACCTGGCCCTGCACCTCGCTCAGGTCGGGGTAGGGCTGGCTATGCAGCACCAGGCCATTGGCCGCGAATGGCGGCAGCGGCACCTGCCCGTTCAGGTGCGCCACCAGCTCCAGCAGGTGCCCCACGGCATACACCACCAGGCCACCAGCCAGGCTGGCCTCCTCGGCGTTCTCCCTGGGCACCACCAATGCCCGCCCGGCTTCGCGCGCCGCCAATGCTGCCGGCAACACCCCCTGCACCGGGCGCAAGCTGCCCGACAACGCCAGCTCGCCCAGGCATTCCAGGTCGGCCAGCGCGGCCATCGGCACCTGGCCGTCGGCGGCGAGGATGCCCAGGGCAATGGCCAGGTCATAGCGCCCGCCGTCTTTCGGCAAGTCGGCCGGGGCGAGGTTCTGGGTAATCCGCCGCTGCGGATAGTTCAGCCCGGAATTGACGATGGCGCTGCGCACCCGGTCCTTGCTTTCCTTGACGGTGGTTTCCGGCAGGCCAACCAGGGTCAGGTGCGGCAGGCCATTGGTCAGGTGGGTTTCGACGCTGACCGCTGGGGCCTGCACGCCAACCTGGGCGCGGCTGTGGACGAGGGCGAGGGACATGGACGCTCCGTTGTCGCAAATGGGGAGGCCGCTTCCTGCGGCTTGGCAAGCATAGATCGGCTAGATCAACGATCCTGTTGGAAAGTGAGTCACGGAATGTCGGGCATTGCAGCCAGAGCAGCTGTTCGAGGGTAATGTGGTTGACATGCGTATCTCCCATCCTTACATTTTTCTCAACGCATGAGGGTTAACTCTCGTGCCTACCTTCCGAGACCCGCCTTGCGAAAGCAGCGGGTTTTCGTGTTTTTGGGCAAGGAATCCCGAGCACCAGAAGGGCACCGAAGTGCCTGCTGAGAAAGCCGACCTGGCCATGCCGGATGCTCAAGGGGATCTCGTGGAAGAGGGCAGCGGTAACTCAACGATCATCTGTAGCCAACAATAGGGGATACCCTTTGTTGACTGGTACGCGATCAAACCGGGCAGCTCACGGCTGTTCCCGCTGCTCCAGCGTCAACTCCACCCGCCGATTCTTCGCCCGCCCTTCAGCCGTGCCGTTGTCCGCCAGCGGTTGGGTATCCGCGAGCCCGACGGCACTCAGCCTGCCGCCAGCAATACCCTGCTGCTGCAGGTAGCGCACCACGCTGCCTGCCCGTGCCCCGGACAGCTCCCAGTTCGATGGGTAGCGGGCATTGCGGATGGTGCGGGTGTCGGTGTGGCCGGCCACGACGATGCTGTGCGGCACCGTGGCCAGTACCCGCGCCAGGCGCTGGAGTACCTGCATGCCCTTGGGGTCGAGTTCGGTTTGCCCGGAGCGGAACAGGATGCTGCTGTCGATGCGAAAACTCACGCTGCGCGCGTTGCGGATGACTTCGACATCAGCGCCCAGCTGCTCCACCGGCAGCTCGGCCAGTGGGTCGGGTTCAGGCTCCGGCGGTGCGGCAGGGGTGGCCTCGATGGCGGGCACTTGGGCAATGACGGGCTCGACAGGTACAGGTTCGACCGGGGCGGGCGGCACCCGCAGCAGCGTGCCCGGTGGGTCGATGTGGGTCAGTTGGTCGAGGTCGAGCGGCAACGCGAAGCGGGCAGGTGCTTGCGGCCCAGGGGCATGGTGGATCATCGCCTGGGCCAGCATTGCCAGGATCATCACCAGCAACAGGGTCATCAAGTCGAGGTAGGTCAGCATCCAGCTGTCGCTTTCCGGCTCCGGCGCAGGTTCGTCCAGCCAGGCGGGGGTAGTGGCTGCGCGCTTGAGGTTGTTCTGGCGCTCGCGGGCCTTGTTCAGCTCGACTTCCAGTGCGCGCTGGTGGGCCAGCCAGTGGCGGTTGTCGGCCAGGCTGCTGGGGGAGGTGGTGGGCATCATGGGCGTTTGCGCCAGGCCAGCGACAGTGGCTTGCGTGCCGGCCGGGCGCCTTCGGCCTGCAGCTCGTCGTGGTAATGGGCGACGAAGGCCTTGAGGGTTTCTCGCATCAGGCCAGGGCTGCGCTTGCGCGCCATCATCGAGATGCCCTGCAGGATCATGTTCATGATCACCACGCGCCGCTCGGTACGGCGCTCAAGCTTCAGCGCCACCGGCTTGAACAGCAGGTTTGCCAGCAGCACACCGTACAGGGTGGTGGTCAGGCTCAGGGCCATTTGCCGGCCAACGCTGCCCAGGTCACCGTCGCCCAGCACGAACACCATGTTCACCAGGCCCACCAGGGTGCCAAGCATGCCGAAGGCTGGCGCGTAGCTGGCCATGGTGCGGAAAATCTGCGCTTCGGCGCGCTCCTTGGCGCGCAGGCGGGCGATGCGCCATTGCATCAGCTCCAGAATGTCTTCCTCGGCCACCTGGTCCACCAACAGCTGCACGCCGTGGCAAACGAACGGGTTGTGCACCTGGGCCAGGGCGTTTTCCACGGCGCGGCTGTCGCCGTCCAGGCGCCGCCGGGCCAGGTTGACCAGGTCGTCGATGTCGCGCTCGGTGCGGTCCGGTTCGGTGCGCAGCACCGCCCCGAACAGGCGCGGCACCCGGCGTATTTCGGCCAGCGGGTAGCTGATGCAGGTGGCGGCGAAGGTGCCCAGCAGCACCACGCCCAGGCCCGGCAGGTCGATGAGCAGCGACGGTTGCTGGGCGGTGAACAGCAGCAGGACGGTCAGCAGGAGCAGGCTGGCGAGCAGCCCGACCAGGGTCGAGGGGTTCATGGGCACTCCGTGGACGGCAGCCGGCCGTAAACAATGATGGCGAGCTTTATAGCGCCAGCCCGGGTTGGGCAAAGGCGCTAATACAGGCACTTTTGCCGTTCAGCTTGAACGACCGTGGGTGACGGCAGCAGGGGCAAAAATTTTTTTGCGTGGGGCTAAAGGTGGGTTTTCGAGGCGCCGATGTTCGCGCTGTCAGCAGGACAACTGCCCAACCACGAAAGGAACTGCACGATGTCTGTCATCAATACCAACATCACCTCGCTTATCGCCCAGCAGAACCTCAGCGCTTCGGAAAGCAGCCTGAGCACCTCGATCGAACGCCTGTCCTCGGGCCTGAAAATCAACAGCGCCTCCGACGACGCCGCCGGCCAGGCCATCGCCAACCGCATGACCTCGCAGATCACCGGCCTCAACCAGGCCAGCAGCAACGCCAGCGACGGCATCTCCCTGGCGCAGACCACCGAAGGCGCACTGGACCAGGTGAACGACAACCTGCAGCGTATCCGTGAGCTGGCGGTACAGGCTGCCAATGGCACCAACTCGCAGTCCGACCTGCAGTCGATCCAGGATGAAATCACCCAGCGCCTGGACGAGATCAACCGTATCTCCGACCAGACCTCGTTCAACGGCGTGAGCGTGCTGGCCAAGGACCAGACCATCAGCATCCAGGTCGGTGCCAACGACGGTGAAACCATCAGCATTTCCCTGAGCCAGATCAACGCCACCACCCTGGGCCTGGGCGACTTCAACGTCAACGGCTACGACACCACCCTGACCGCCACTACCCTGACTGACGACTCGGGCACCGCGATCACCTCGACCAACACCAGCTACGTCGACAGCTCGGGCACCACCGTCAGCGGCGGCACCCTGTCTCAGGACGCCGATGGCGACTACTTCCTGACCGTGGGCGGCAAGACCTACGCGGCCACCGTGGACACCACCACCAGCGGCTCGACCACCACCGCAACCATCACCATCGATACCGACAACGCGGTCACCAAGAAGTCGACCAACACCCTGACTGCCCTGGACAGCGCGCTGAACACCATCGACTCGATGCGTTCGGACCTGGGTGCGATCCAGAACCGCTTCGACTCGGCGATCACCAACATCTCCACCACGGTGACCAACCTGACCTCGGCGCGTTCGGGGATCCAGGATGTGGACTACGCCACCGAAGTGTCGGCCATGACCAGCGCGCAGATCCTGCAGCAGGCAGGTACTTCGGTGTTGTCGCAAGCCAACTCGATGCCACAGCAGATGCTGTCGCTGCTGCAGTAATGCGCAACGGGCGCCGCTTTCGCGGCGCATCGCGAGCTGCGCTCGCTCCTACCGGTTTTGCATACAACCCGTAGGAGCGAGCGCAGCTCGCGATGCGTCGCGAAGGCGGCGCTGCTTTTTATGGGGTTTATCCCGGCTTTGAACCGCGCGACCCAGGCATAGGATTCCCCAAGCTTCCACCGCCACAAGGCCGTCCCCCATGCCCAAACCCAGCCGCTCCACCGCCCCCACCGACCTCGCCCAGGCCCGCCGCCTCTGCCAGCGCCGCCCGGACGATGCCGCTGCCTGGCAAACCCTCGGCAACCTGCAACTGGCCTTGGCACCGGAGCAGGCCCTGGCCAGTTTCGAGCAAGCCCTGCAGCTGCGCCCCGCGCATCCCGAAGCCTTGGAGCTGGTGGCCAAGGCAGCCCAGAAGCTGGGCGACAGCGAGCGTGCCGAAACCCTGGCCAACCACGCCGTGCAACTGGCCCCGCAGTTCGCCCCGGCGCACCACCGCCTGGCCACGCTGCATTTCGAAAAAGGCCGTTTCACCCAGGCCCTGGCGCATATCGAGCAGGCCCTGCACGCCGAGCCCGGCAATGGCCGCATGCTCTCGCGCAAGGCCCTGACCCTGGGCCGCCTCGACCGCCATGGCGAAGCCATCGCGCTGTTCGAGACGCTGGTCAAAAAAGAACCCACCGACTACAGCCACTGGAACAACCTGGCCAACCTGTACAAGGACATCGGCCAACTGGCCCTGGCTGACCAACACTACAGCCGCGCCGTCGAGCTGGCTGGGCGCAAGGACGTACTGCCGTATTCCAACCGCCTGACCACCCTGCATTACGACCCCACCCGCAGCCGCGACTACATCTTCGAGGTCTGCAAGCAGTGGCAAACCCGCTTCGGCCCGGCCCATGTGCCGCCACGGCCACGGATGGCCGACCTGGCACCTGACAAGTGCCTGCGCATCGGCCTGGTTTCCGATGGCCTGCGCCAGCACCCGGTGGGCAACATGATCGTCGGCGTGCTGGAACACCTGCCGGCTCATCAATTCCAGCTGCTGGCCTACAGCAGCAGCCAGGTCAGCGACCACCTGACCCGGCGCATCCGCGCCCGCGTGCAGGCCTGGCGCCCGATCAAGCACATGGACGATGAGCGCCTGGCCCAGCAGATTCGCGACGACCAGGTCGACATCCTGATCGACCTGAGCGGCCACAACGCCGGCAACCGCATGGGCTGCATGGCCTTGCAGCCAGCGCCGCTGCTGGTCAAGTGGGTCGGCGGCCTGATCAACACCACAGGCCTTGCGGCCATCGACTACCTGCTCAGCGATGCCATCGAGTCACCGCCGGGTGAAGACGCCTTCTACACCGAAAAGCTGATCCGCCTGCCCGATGACTACATCTGTTACGACCCACCGCCCTACGCCCCGGACGTGCAGGCGTTGCCGGCGCAGGCCAACGGCTATGTCACCTTCGGCTGTTTCAACAACCCCACCAAGGTCAACGACCTGCTGCTGGCCCGCTGGGCCGAGCTGCTGCACGAAGTGCCCGGCTCGCGCCTGCTGCTCAAGGGCGGAGCCTTCGCCAACCCTGGCCTGCAACAGCATGTGCACGGGGTGCTGCAAGGCCACGGCATCGCGCCAGAGCGGGTGCAGATCGAAGGGCCGGTGGGCCACAAGGGCCTGCTGGAAAGCTACAACCGAGTCGATATCGCCCTCGACCCCTGGCCCTATTCCGGTGGCCTGACCACCTGCGAAGCGCTGTTGATGGGGGTGCCTGTGGTCACGCTGCCAG
This sequence comes from Pantoea sp. Tr-811, assembly GCF_011752535.1. Classification (NCBI taxonomy): domain Bacteria; kingdom Pseudomonadati; phylum Pseudomonadota; class Gammaproteobacteria; order Enterobacterales; family Erwiniaceae; genus Pantoea; species Pantoea sp. Tr-811. The sequence goes on along the minus strand of NZ_VWXJ01000004.1, from coordinate 387,780 downwards.
GGCCGACCTTCGCTGGCCGTCACTCTGCCACGCACCTGGTCAATGCCGGGCTGCCTGAGCTGGTGGTCGACAGTTGGGATGCCTATTGCCAGCGCGCAGCGGGCCTGGCCCGCGACCTGCGCAGCCTGGCCACCATTCGTAGCCTGCTGCGCGGGGTGCTGATGAATTCACCGGTGTGCGACAGCAAGCGCTTTGCCGGCCACCTGGGCAATGCCCTGCGGGCCATCTGGCAGCGCCACTGCGCGGGCCAGGCACCGGCGGCGCTGGCCCTGAACACGCAAGGGCAGGCGGTGTTCGACGGCGACAGCCAAGCGGTGGTGCTGCAGCACCCGGCAGCCCCGGCCCAGGCGCAGGCGTTCAGCTTCAAGTTCCAGGGCCGCATCGTCACCCTCGACCATGGCGCCAGCTTGCTGGCCACGCCGCACTACGTCGCGCTGCAGCGCCTGGGGGTGCTGTCGACCCTGGCCTTCGACCCGGCCGGGCGTGTGGGCAACGCCGAACAACTGGCGCAGCTGGGCGAGCTGCATCATTTCCCCAAGGTGGCGTTGGGCGACGGCCAGCCGCTGACCTTGCATGCCTGCCTGGACCCAGCGCTGAGCGCGACCCTGGCGCCGCTGCCCGCGGCTGGCGCGTTGGACCCTGCGCGGGTGCTGGCGCGCCTGCCGTTGCCGTCCCTGCGCCTGGACGCCATCGAGGGCCTGGGCACGCTGGATTGGTTGCTACTGGACAACCTCAATGACAGCCTGAAGGTGCTTGAGCACGGCAGCCGTACGCTGGCCGATTGCCTGCTGGTGCAAGCGCGGGTCAATTTCACCCCGACCCATGAGGGCCAGGCGGATGCCAGCCGCCTCAGCCAGTGCCTGGCGCCGCTGGGGTTCAGCCTGTGCGGGCTGCATAACCTGCAGTACCGCCGCTATACCCAGGGCGATGCTCCGAGCGCCGGGTTGGGCGCGTCCCAGTTGATGTGTGCAGATGCGTTGTATCTGCCAGATGCCACGCGGCTGGCGAGCTTGAGCGATAACCAGCGGCTGAAACTGGCGTTTCTGCTGCACACGGTCTACGACGCCAAGGATGCGGCCCTGCAGGTGCTGCAGGGTGATGTTGCCGAGCACTACCGGCGCCATTGCCGCGCGTGACCTGTAGGAACGGGCTTGACCCGCGAAGCAAGCGACGCGGCGCATGGCACCGGCTGCGCCGGTGTTCGCGGGGCAAGCCCGCTCCTACAGCGACTGGCGGCCCACGGCCCGGTAGATCAGGCCGGCGTCGGCCACCGCCTGGGGGTCGTAGAGGTTGCGCCCGTCGATCACCACCGCGCAGCGCAGCTGTTGGCGCAGCCAGTGAAAATCGACGCTGCGAAACGCCTTCCACTCGGTGCAGATCACCAGCGCATCGGCGCCTTTCACGGCCTGAATCCGGTCACCGGCCAGCAACAGGTCATCGCGCTCGCCATACAAGCGGCGGCATTCGGCCATGGCTTCCGGGTCGTAGGCCTGCACCCGCGCACCGGCCTGCCACAGCGCCTCCATCAGCGCGCGGCTGGGCGCGGCGCGCATGTCGTCGGTGTTCGGCTTGAATGCCAGGCCCCATACCGCGATGGTCCGGCCTTCAAGTTCACCGCCCAAGGCCTGCTGCAACTTGCGCAACAGCGAAGCTTTCTGCCGCTGGTTGATCGCCTCCACCGCCTCCAGCAATTGCGCCTCGTAGCCCACCGCCTGGGCGCTGCGGCTCAGGGCCTGGATGTCCTTGGGGAAACACGAGCCCCCATAGCCGCAGCCGGGGTAGATGAAGTCGTAGCCGATACGCGGGTCGCTGCCGATGCCCAGGCGCACTTGCTCGATGTCGACCTGCAGGTGCTCGGCCAGGTTGGCCATTTCGTTCATGAAGCTGATCTTGGTCGCCAGCATGGCGTTGGCGGCGTACTTGGTCAGCTCGGCGGCACGCAGGCTCATGAACATCAGCTTGTCGTGGTGGCGGTTGTACGGCGCGTAGCATTCGCGCATCAGGCGTTTCACCTGCTCGGAGTCGCTACCGACGACGATGCGCGCGCCACGGGTGAAGTCCTCGATGGCGGCGCCTTCCTTGAGAAATTCCGGGTTCGAGCACACATCGAACGGCAGGGTCAGGCCCCGTGCGGCCAGCTCGGCGGCAATGGTGTCATGCACCTTCTCACCGGTGCCGACCGGCACCGTGGACTTGCCCACCACCAGCTTGTAGGCATTCATGTGGCGGCCAATGTCGCGGGCCACCGCTAGCACGTGGCGCAGGTCGGCCGAGCCGTCCTCGTCAGGTGGCGTGCCCACTGCGATGAACAACACTTCGGCAAAGGCCACCGCATCCGCCGCGCCGCTGCTGAAGCGCAGCCGGCCCGCACGCAGGTTGGCTTGCACCAGCAGGCCCAGGCCGGGTTCATGGATAGGCACTTCGCCTTGCTCAAGCTGGGCGATGCGTTGCGGGTCGATGTCCATGCACAGCACGTCATGGCCAACATCGGCCAGGCAGGCGCTGGCCACCAGGCCGACGTAGCCCGAGCCGAATACGCTGATTTTCATGGTGAGGTTCCGTTCGGCAAAAAGGCGGTCAGGCCGCCAACGAGGCGCGCAGCCGGGCGATTGCCAGGCTGTGCAACTGGCACACGCGCGATTCGCTGATCTCCAGCACCAGGCCGATCTCGCGCATGTTCAGCTTCTCCTGGTGGTACAGCACCATCAGCAGCCGCTCGCGTTCCGGCAGGTTCTCGATGGCGCGGATCAGGCCGCTGTGGTTGCGTTCGTCGAGCAAGGCATTGAGCGGGTTGCGGCCATGGGGCTCGTCGTGTTCCAGGGTGTCTTCGTGCACCTGGTCGATGGCCAGCATGTGGCTGCCGTTGATGTCCCACAGCAGCTGCTGGTATTCACCCAGGGACATGCCCATGGCGGCAGCGATCTCGCGCTCGCCGGGGGGGCGGCCCAGGCTTTGCTCCAGGCGGTGCAGGGTGTCTTCGAGCAGGCGGGCGTAGCGCCGCACCCGCCGTGGCGCCCAATCGCGGGTGCGCAGTTCGTCGATCATCGCGCCGCGGATGCGGTGCGCGGCAAAGGTGCCGAAGGGAATGCCCAGGCTCTGGTCGTAGCGGGTCAGGGCATCGAGCAGGCCGATGCTGCCGGCCTGGATCAGGTCATCCATGTCGACGCCCGCCGGCAGGCGGGTCTTGAGGTTCAGCGCATGCTTCTTGACCAAGGGCAAGTACTGCTGAAGCAGCTCCTGCTGGTGCATCTTGCCTTGTGCCGTATACATCGTGCGTGCCTGTGAAGAACAAGGGTGGCGATGGGGGTAACGGCGCGATTATCGGCGTGACGGGGCGCAGGCTAAGCCGAGAACAACCCCGAAGTTGCAGGGGTATTCGCCCCTTAGCCGGCCGGCGCGCCAATGATGCTGGTGATGCGCAGGGTGCGGTCGTCGGGCACTTCGCTGAGGGCGATCACCGCCAACTGGCGCAGGCGCCGGCGCAGGAAGCGCGACAGCACCGGGCGCAGGCGGTTGGGCACCACCAGCACGGCGGGGTTGTTGCCCAGCTCCTGGCGCTTCAAGGCCTGGGTGGTTTCCTTCATCAGGGTGTCTGCCAGGCTGGGTTCCAGCGCGCCGCCATTGCCCACCGCCTGCATCACCACCTGCTCCAGGTTGAAGTCCAGGCCGATGACATTGAGCTCGGGCTTGTTGGCGTAGTACTGGTTGACGATGGAGCGGCCCAGGGCCACGCGCACCAGTGCGGTCAGCTCGGCGATGTCTGGCGGCTGCTGGGCCCCGGCGTGTTCGGCCAGGGTGTCGAGCAGGGTGCGCAGGTCGCGAATCGGCACCTGTTCTTCCAGCAGGCTCTGCAGAATGCGCTGCAGTTGGGTGAGGCTCAGCAGCTTGGGCACCACTTCGTCGGCCAGGCTCTTGCCGTCGTTGCCCAGCTTGTCCAGCAGCTTCTGCACCTCGCTGCGCCCGAGCAGGTCCTTGGCGTGCTGGTGCAGCAGGTGGTTCAGGTGGGTGGCGGCCACGGTGCTGGCGTCGACCACGGTGTAGCCGTAGATCTGCCCGTGCTCGCGCAGGTTCTGCTCGATCCAGATGGCGGGCAGGCCGAAGGCCGGGTCCACGGCCTCCTTGCCCTCCAGCTGGCCGGTGACCTTGCCTGGGTTGATCGCCAGCCACTTGCCGGGGTAGATCTCGCCGCGCCCCACTTCCACGCCCTTGAGGCTGATGATGTAGGTGTTGGGCGGCAGCTCCAGGTTGTCGCGCACATGCACCACGGGCGGCAGGAAGCCCACGTCCTGGGCGAATTTCTTGCGCAGGCTCTTGATGCGCGTGCTCAGTTCGCCCTGCTGGCGCACGTCCACCAGCGGGATCAGGCGGTGGCCCACACGCAGGCTCAAGGTTTCCACCAGCTTCACGTCATCCCAGCTGGCCTCGCTGCTCTGCACCGCAGCCTTGGGCTGGGCGTCCAGGGCGGGGGCCTGCGCGGCTTCCTGCTCCTGGCGCGAGAACCACCAGCCCAGGCCGCCGAGCAGGGCGGTGAGCAGCAGGAACACCAGGTTCGGCATGCCCGGCACCAGGCCCAGCAGGCCCATCACCCCGGCTGTCATCATCAGCATCTTGGGGCGGCTGAACAGCTGGCCGATCATCTGCCGGCTGACGTCTTCCTCGGTGTTGACCCGCGACACCATCACGCCGGCAGCAATGGAAATCACCAGCCCGGGAATCTGCGCCACCAGGCCGTCGCCAATGGTCAGCATGGTGTAGGTGTGGGCGGCGTCGGCGAAGCTCATGCCGTGTTGCAGCAGGCCGATGGCCAGGCCACCGACCACGCACACGCCCATGATTACCAGGCCGGCCACGGCGTCGCCGCGCACGAACTTGCTGGCGCCGTCCATGGAGCCGAAGAAGTCGGCCTCCTGGGCCACCTCGCGGCGGCGCTTGCGCGCCTCTGGCTCACCGATCAGGCCGGCGTTGAGGTCGGCGTCGATGGCCATCTGCTTGCCGGGCATCGAGTCGAGGGTGAAGCGCGCGCCCACTTCGGCGATACGCCCGGCACCCTTGGTGATCACCATGAAGTTGATGGTCACCAGGATCAGGAACAGCGCCAGGCCCACCGCGAAGTTACCGCCCACCAGGAACTCGCCGAACGCTTCGATGACCTTGCCGGCAGCGTCGGTGCCGGTGTGCCCGTGCATCAGGATGACCCGCGTGGAGGCCACGTTCAGTGACAGCCGCAGCAGGGTGGTGAACAGCAGCACCGAGGGGAAGGCGGAGAAATCCAGCGGCTTCTCGGTGAGCATGCTGACGATCAGCACCATGATCGCCAGGGCGATGTTGAAGGTGAACAGCAGGTCGAGGATGAAGCTTGGCAGCGGCAGGATCATCATCGACAGGATGAGCACGATCAGCACCGGGCCGGTCATGATCTTCAGGTCGGCGCCAGCGGGCCAGTTGTCGCGGCGGAGCAGGGCGGTCAGGCCTTTCATGGGGGGGTTGGGTCCTCGGTTCGGGTTCGGCTGCGCCCTGGTCGGTCCATGCCTTCAGGGACGTTGAGGTTGACGGGGGTGGGCGGCACCAGGCCGCCGTGCTCGGCGACGCGCTTGAGGCGAATGGCCCAGGCCACCACCTCGGCCACCACCGTGTAGAGCTCGCCGGGAATCTGCCGGTCGAGGTCGACGTTGAAGTACAGGGCCCGCGCCAGGGGCGGGGCTTGCAGGATCGGCAACTGGTGTTCGGCGGCGATCTCGCGAATGCGCAGGGCCACGGCATCGGCGCCCTTGGCGATGACCCGCGGCGCGCCGTCCTTGTCGCGGCGGTAGCTCAGGGCCACGGCGAAGTGGCTGGGGTTGGTGACCACCACGTCGGCCTTGGGCACCTTGCTCATCATTCGCCGCCGCGCACGGGCCTGTTGCAGGCGGCGGATGCGCGCCTTGACGTGGGGGTCGCCGTCGGCGTTCTTGTGTTCCTGGCGCACCTCCTCCTTGGACATGCGCAGGTTCTTGGCGTAGGTCCACAGCTGGTAGGGGGTGTCGATGCCCACCACCACGATCAACGCGGCCACGCAGGTGGCGCAGGACTTGGCAGTCAAGGTCAGCAAGGTGGCCAGGGCCTGGTGCGGCGGTAGCTTGGGCAGGCCCAGCAGCTGGCCGACATGGGCCTGCAGGTAGAGGTACAGCACGGTGCCGATCAGCGCTGCCTTGGCCACGGCCTTGGCCAGCTCCACCGGCACCTGCAGGGAAAACAGGCGGCCCAGGCCACTGACGGGGTTGAGCCTGGAAAACCGTGGTTTCAGCGCGCCCAGGGTAATCACCAGGCCGCCGAGCAGGGTGGGCGCAGCGATGGCGGCAAGCAGCATGAGGGCGAAGAACGGCACCAGCGCCAGCAGCGCAGAGCTGGCCAGGGAGGCGAGGGTGCTGAGCATCAGCGCGGTGTCGAACAGCTGGGCGCGGTCGAACAACAGCCCACGCTCGACGATGCCGCCCAGGCGGTCGTACAGGTGGCCACCCAGGCTCCACAGGCCACCGATGCCGGCCAGCAGCATGATGAAGGTGCTCAGTTCGCGGGAACGGGCGACCTGGCCTTCTTCGCGGGCCTTTTCGATGCGGCGCGGGGTGGCCGCTTCCGTCCGGTCTTCTGTGCTGGTCTCGGCCATGGCTCGGCCACCCGGGGTGATGCTGGGGGCGCTATTGTGGGCGGGGGCGGGGTGGGGTTAAGGGGGGAACAACCGGTGAAATGCGGGTTTGTTTTTTTGATGGGGTGCCTGGCTTGAGTTTTTCAGGGCCTGTGAGATCGAGCGCCGCCCGCGCGGCGCATCGCAGGCAAGCCTGCTCCTACATCTGTTTCGGGCCAGTGTTCCTGTTGCCTGCGCGCGCGGCCCCTTGGCGCACGCCTGTAGGAGCAGGCTTGCCTGCGATGCGCCGCGCGGGCGGCGCTCGATCTTGCAGGCGCTGCAAGCCCCACGGCGTACTAATCGCCCTGGGTACCAAACTCCTCCTGGGAAAGAATCCGCGCCGCCACCTGGCTGTCGAGCACGATGATCTCGATGCGCCGGTTGACCGCGTCATACGGCCCGGCACCAGGGAACCTGATGCGGTCGGACATCCCCGACACCCGCAACAGCTTGCCCGGGTCGAGCCCGCCGGCCACCAGCTCCTGGCGCGAGGCCTTGGCCCGGTCGGCCGACAAATCCCAGTTGCTGTAGGTGGCCTCGCCGCCCGGGTAAGGGTGGCTGTCGGTGTGGCCGCTGATCTGGATCTGGTTGCGCAGCTCGTTGAGCACCGGGGCGAAAGTGCGCAGCAGCTGGCTCATGTACGGCGCCACCCGCGCACTGCCCAGCTCGAACATCGGCCGCTTGTCGGTGTCGAGCAACTGCACGCGCAAGCCCTCCGGGCTGAGTTCGATGGCGATCTGCTGCTTCAGCTCGCGCAACTTCGGGTCGCGTTCCACGGCATCTTCCAGGCGCTGCTTGAGGGCCTGCAGGTGGCGCCGTTCCTCGTTCGACAGGCGGCTCTGGCGGCGCGGCTTGCGCGGCGCCTCGGCGTCGGGCTGGCGCGCCTCGGTGCCGCCGCCAGGGATCGCGCTGGTGCTGGCGGAGTTGCGGTCGCCGTGGCTCAGGGCAATCAGCAGGGGCGTGCTGAAATACTGGGCGATGGCTTCCTTGTCGCCCTTGCCGGCGTTGGACAGCACCCACAGCACCAGGAACAGTGCCATCAGCGCGGTCATGAAGTCGGCAAAGGCAATTTTCCAGGCGCCACCATGGTGGCCGCGGCCGGCTTTCTTGCGCCGCTTGATGATGATCGGCTGCTCGCTCATGCCGAGGCCAAGCCTGGCTGCACGTTGCCCCCGCGAACATGGTTCTCCAGCTCTTCGGCGGATGGCCGCTCGGCGCTGTGCAGCGCCTTGCGGCCGAACTCCACGGCCAGTTGCGGGGGAATGCCCTTGACGTGGGCCAGCAGCGTCACGCGCAGGCAATGCAACATCTTCACGCACTCGCCAGACTGCCGCTCGATACGGCTGGCCAGCGGCGCGACCACGCCATAGGCCAGGTAAATGCCCAGGAAGGTGCCGACCAGGGCATGGGCGATCATCTGCCCCATCAGGTCCGGGCCGACATTCACCGCGCTCAGCGCCTTCACCACGCCCAGCACCGCCGCGACGATGCCGAAGGCCGGCAAGCCATCGCTGACCTTGTGCAGGGCGTCGGCGGGCAGGTGCGCCTCGTTCTCGAATTCCTCGATCTCGTGCTGCATCAGCTCGTCGAGCTCATGGGCCTGCAGCGACAGGCTGATCAGCAGGCGCAGGTAGTCGACCAGGAAGTTCATCAGCAGCGGGTCGTTCAGCAACTGGGGGTACTGGGCGAACAGCGGGCTCTGCAGCGGGTCGTCGACATCGCGCTCCACGGCCAGCAGGCTTTCCCGGCGGGCCTTGTTCAGCAGGTTGTAGAGCATGCCGAGCAGCTCCAGGTAGAACGCCTTGTCGTAGCCGGTGCTGCGCTTGAAGGTGGCGATGGCGCCGAGCGTGGCGCGGATTGCCTTGCCATTGTTGGCCGCGATGAAGGCGCCGAGTGCGGCGCCCAGGATCATCAGCAGCTCGGTAGGTTGGTACAGCGGCCCCAGGCTGCCGCCAGACAGCACGAAGCCGCCCAGCGCCGAGGCCATTGCCACGAACAGTCCAATTACAATGAGCACGTCGCCGCTCCTCAGGTTCTTGATGAAAGTTCGCTGAAGATCGGCAACGGCAGGGGGCGACTTGAAAGAACTTGCCGTGCGCGCGGCTCAGCCCTGGCTGGCGGGGCGCAGGGTGTCCAGGGCGTCGGCGTCGACCTCGCGGCGCTTGAGGGTTTTCCCGGCCCGGGACGGCGGCTGGCAGATGCCGCACACGTAGTTCTGCGTGGGCGAGTACGAATGGGTAATGAACTCGCCCGAGCAGCACGAGCAACGGATCTGCTCCAGCATGCCGTTCTCGACGAAGCGCACCAGGGTCCAGGCCCGGGTCAGCCCCAGCACCCGCTCGCCATCGGTATCGCTGGCGTGCTCCATGTACAGCCGATAGGCCTTGATGAAGGCATCGATGCGGTGGCCGCCGATCTCCAGCATGCTGCGGTAGATGTTGTAGAACAGCGAGGCGTGGATGTTCGGCAGCCAGGTCACGAACCAGTCTGTGGAAAACGGCAGCATGCCCTTGGGTGGCGGCGCGCCGCGTACTTCCTTGTACAGGCGGATGAGCCGGCCCCGGGTGAGGGAGGTTTCCGTTTCCACCACCTGCAGGCGGGCCCCGAGCTGGATCAGCTCGATGGCCAGCTGCACCTGCTGCATTTCGGTGACCAGGCTTTTATCCGACATGGCTCAGGCGCCGCTGTTGAGCATGCCGTCGGAACGGTCGGCGGCCGCCATCAGCAGGGAGGTGTGGATCTCGACCATGCCCAGCTCACGGGAATTGTCCAGGGCTTTGGAAATGCGGTCGGCTTCTTCGAAGATCGGCCTGCAGATCAATTGGTTGACCCGTGACAGCTGGGTCATCTGCTTGCTGCTCAGACCGGTCAGCAGGTCGGCCATGTTCTCGCTGAGTTTCAGGCGAAAGATCGCGACGTCGCGGTCTTTGCGCAACATGCTCTGCGCCAGCAGCAGATAGGACAGGTTGAGTTCCTGAATGTCTGCAAGGTAGCTGTTGGTGTGCGGCAACGTACTCCCCTCCTTTTTTTGCGGCCTATCAATGTGTTGGGTGTGGCGTGCTCCGGTAGGGAGCGTCGAGAATTTTTTTTCCTAAACTATCAGGGTGCTCGACCGATAACAGATAAGGGTGGACCTTTCTCGTACTTTTTCTGGTGTGCTGTCCAAGCACTAAATCTTTACATGGATCTTTACACTCAAATGGTGTAATAGTTGGCGTGCTGATGATCGCCCAATGGACCTACTGGTACAAGCGATGACTCAATGATATTACCTGCGCCCCTGTGACGCGGTACGCATTATCGAGATCATTTTTTTGCCGGCCTACTTGCAAAAGTTCGCCGAGATGGTGCTGGCGCGCCTGCAAACAGTGGCTCACTTGATTATCCAGTGCGATTATTTCAGTGATGAGTTCCAGTTTGCGCAGTTGCCCGGCTTCATCGAGCTCGGCCTGGCTCTCGGCGCGGCGCAGGCTGGCGGCATCGATCAGGCCCTGCGACTTGAGTGCGAAAATACCATCCCAGTCGGCATTTTCCGCGCACGTCAGCATGCGTCGCGATTGCTCAAGCAGCCCTTCATAGGCAGCGATCACTTGTGCTTGCAGCATAACTAACGTTGATCCTCGGTTTGTGGGCCGATCGCGGTCCAGGCCGAGGCGATAGTGCCCAGGAGTTGTGCCGCGTCATTCAGCAGTTCTTCATTGTTTTCCAGGTTGGCGCGCAATAGCAGGCGCACCACGAAGTCGTACAGTTCGTCCAGTTGGCGGCCAATCTCGCCGCCCTGTTGCAGGTCCAGCGAGGCGCGCAGCCCCTGGCTGACGATCTTGATCGCGCGGGTAATCGCCTTGCCCTTTTCCGGGATGTTGCCTGCCTGCAGGTGCAGTTTGGCCAGGCGCAGCGACGCCTGGTACTGGTCGAACAGCAGGGTGATCCGCTGGTGGGGCGAAGCGGCCAGGATGGCGCTTTCCAGGCCAACCCTGGCATAAGCGCTGGCATCGAAGGGTGAGGTCATCCGGCGTGCTCCGTCGCGGGGGCTTTAATCACTGTTGAGGGCCTCGAATTGTTCAGTGAGGTAATCGGCCGTCGAGTTCAGCGTGGAGATCAGTGTGTCGAGTTGGGTGAACTGTTCACGCCAGCGATCCATTTCGGAATCGATCAGGGCCTGCTTTTCTTCGTAGCGTTCTTCAAGCTGGTCGAGCTTGTTTTCCAGGCTGTCGGTCTTGGCCACGATCAGCCCGTTGTCTTCATCCAGGTAGCTGTCAAGGTCGGTGGTCATGCGCGAGATGAACCCCGAGCTGCCATCGCTGCCGATGAAGAACTCCGACACCGCGTCGATGTTGTCGGTCAGGGCGCTTTCCAGGGTGTCTTCGTCGATCGACAGGGTGCCGTCCGACTCCAGGCCAATGCCCAGTTGCGACAGGTAGCTGAAGGTGCCGCTGCCGATCTGCGAGTAGATGTCGCTGGCCAGCTTGGTGCTGATGCGCCGGGTGGTGGAGTCGCCCAGCAGCTCGCCGCTGGTGCCGGCGTCGGCATCGTAGGCGGTGAGGTCGTCGACGGTGCCGACGAAGTCGTTGTAGGCATCGACGAAGGCGGTGATGGCTTTCTCGATCTTGTCGGTGTCGCGCTTGATGGTCAGCGTCTGTGAGCTACCGGTGTCGCTCAAGGTTAGGGTCACGCCCTGCAGCGCGCCTTCCACGGTGTTGCTCTGGCTGGTGACGGCAATGCCGTTGATGGTCAGCTCGGCATCCTGGGCGGCAACCGTTTCGGTCATGTTGCCCTCGCCATCGGCGTAGCCGAACAGCGAGGAGGCCAGGTCGCTGCTGTCGTCGCTGCTGTAGCTGACGGTCATCGCCGCGTCGGTGCCGGTGCTGTTGGAGGTCAGTACCAGGCGGTAGGGGCTGTCGCTGCCGTCGTTGACGATGGTGGCGGTGATGCCGGCATCGGCGGCGTTGATGGCGTCGCGCAGGCCTTCGAGGGTGTTGTTGCTGCTGTCGAGGGTGATCGACACCGCGTCGCTGCCACCGGCCTGCAAGGTCAGGGTGCCGGTGCCCAGGGTGGTGCTGGTGTCGCTCACGCCATCGGTGGCCAGGCTCTGGGCCTGGGCCAGCTGGGTCACTTCGATCTTGTAGGTGCCGGCCACGGCCGCGCTGCTGGTGCTCACCGACACGCCGCTACCGGAAATGCTGGTGCTCAGCGAATCGTACAGGCTCGAATCGGCCAGGGCCTCGGCGGCAGTCTGCAAGGCATCGAGGGCGCTGGTGAGGGTGCCGTAGGCCGAGATTTCGGCTTCCACCGACTCTTCCTGGGTGGTGATCGGGTCGAGCAGGCTGGCGGTCTTGGACTCTTCCAGGCTTTCCAGGATGCTTTCCAGGTCGAGCCCCGAACCGACGCCCAGGCTGGTGATGGTGGCGGTGGAACTGGTGGTGGTCGTCATGAGGGTGTCCGTCCTGATGTGCGCAGCATGTGCGGCCGGGTGAGTGCGTTGTGGCGCAACATCGGCATGGGCTCATGGCGTCTTTAGGGGATGGCCCGAAAATTCTGTGACGGGTCACTCAAACCTGCATGGCCATCACGTCCTTGTAGGCGGTGAGCAGGCGGTTGCGCACCTGTACGCCCATCTGGAAGGCGACACTGGCCTTTTGCGAATCGGCCATCACATCGCTCAGCGACACCTCGCTGCTGCCCGCCTGGAAGGCGTTGGCCTGGTGGCTGGCGGTTTGTTGCAGGCGGTTGATGCGCTGCAGCGACGCTTCCAGCTCACCGGCGAAGCTGCCCACCGCCTGGCCCGGACGGCTGGCCGCCACGCCCTCGGCCTGCTCGGCGAGGCTGCTCAATTGTTGCAGGGCTTGCGCAAGGGCTTGGGTGGTCATGGCGCGGGGCTCGTGGCTGGTGAATGCGCGCAGCTTAACAAGCCCCCGGCGCTGCGGATTCGCCCAATTGGCCGCAAAACAGCGGGCTTTTCCGCCCTTTGCCCAAGGGTTGCTTCGCCACAATGACGCTGAGCCAATCCCGTCAGGGCCTGCGCGCCTTCCGGCCGGCGGGCTGCGGGCCGATTACCATTGCCAGCGGACTCTGTAATGCCCCTTCTTCCGGCCAGAACCCCAGCTTCGAGGTGTTCGTGACTACTGCTGCCCAGGCCAAGGGCGCGAAAAAGAACCTGCCGATCGCCACCGCGCCCACGCGCCCGCTGGAGGCCCTGGCCGCGCTGATGCGCGGGCGGCCGATGCTGCCGCTGCTGCTGGCCGGGGCCGCTGCGGTGGCCGTGTTGGTGGCGTTGCTGCTGTGGGCGCGCGAACCGGACTACCGGGTGCTGTTCTCCAACCTGAGCGAGGCCGACGGTGGCCAGGTGATCGGTGAGCTGGACAAGCGCAACGTGCCTTACCGCCTGGGCGAGGGTGGCCATACCATTCTGGTGCCGGCCGAACGGATGAACGCCCTGCGCCTGCAACTGGCCGAGCAGGGCCTGCCAAAAGGCGGCAGCATCGGCTTCGAACTGCTCGACAAGCAGGCCTTTGGCATCAGCCAGTTCGCCGAACACCTGAATTACCAACGCGGCCTGGAAGGCGAGCTGGCACGCACCATCGAATCCCTCGGGCCGGTGGCCCATGCCCGGGTACACCTGGTGATGGCCAAGGACTCGGTGTTCGCCCGCGACCACGAAGCGGCCCGTGCATCGGTGACCCTGCAACTGCAACCGGGCCGTGAACTGGGCCAGGGCCAGGTCAGCGCGATCATTCACCTGGTAACCTCCAGCGTGCCGGAGCTGGCGGTGGACGCGGTGACCGTGGTCGACCAGAACGGCCGCCTGCTGTCGCGCAGCCACGCCGCCGATGGCCTGGACGACACCAAGCTGGAATACGTCAGCGAGGTGGAAGGCACCTACCAGCGGCGCATCGAGGAAATCCTCGCGCCGCTGCTGGGCAGCCGCAACGTGCACGCCCGGGTCGTGGCGCAGATGGACTTTTCCACCCGCGAAAGCACCGCCGAGCGTTACGCGCCCAACCAGGAAGAGAAACGCGCCGCGGTGCGCAGCCAGCAAACCTCCGAGCGCATGCTCCAGGGCAGTGACAGCGGGCGCGGCGTGCCGGGCGCGCTGACCAACTCACCACCCAACACCCCGCCGCCCACCCGCGCCACGGCGCCAACGCCGGCTCCCGGCAGCGCCAACGCCAATTCGGCCAACGCCAACACCGCCAGTGCCACGCCGGCCAGCGGCGCGGCAGCGTCCGACAAGCCGCTGCAGACCGAGCGCATGGTCAACTACGAAGTCGACCGCGATGTCGAGCACGTCAAGTCGAGCCTGGGCGATATCCAGCGCCTGGCGGTGGCGGTGGTGGTCAACTACCGCACCGTGATGAAGGACGGCAAGCCCGTCACCGAGGCCTTGAGCAAAGAGGAACTGGCCGGTATCAACGACCTGGTACGCCAGGCCATGGGCTACACCGAAAGCCGTGGCGACACACTGCAGGTGCTCAACAGCCCCTTCGTCGACGAAGACACCGAGCTCGGTGAAACGCCCTGGTGGCGCACCCCCGAGGCTTACAACCTGGGCATGGGCCTGCTGCGCTACCTGCTGGTGGCGGTGGTCGCCTTCGTGCTCTGGCAGCGTGTGATCAAGCCGATGCAGCGCCGCGCCAGCGAGTCGGGCCAGCGCGGCCTGATGGCACTGGATGAGCATGATGCGGAATTGACCAGCACCGGCGCTGCCAGCGATGCGCTGATCGACGGCCCGGCGCGGCCAGCGTTGCCACGCAAGTCGGCGCTCTACGAACAGAACATGGAAAGCCTCAAGCGGCTGGCCACCGATGACCCGCGCCTGGTTGCCATGATCGTGCGTGGCTGGATGAAAAAACATGACTAGCAAGCTCAGCGGCGCCCGCCGCAGTGCCATCCTCCTGCTGTCGCTGGATGCCGACAGTGCCGCGGAAGTGTTCAAGTTCCTGCCCGGGCAGGAAGTGGAAGACATCAGCCGCGAAATGGCCGGCCTGAGCCAGGTGTCCCATGACGAAATGCGCCAGGTACTGGCCGAGTTCATGGACGAAACCGAGCAGTACGCGGCCATCAATATCCAGAGCAGCGACCATATCCGCGCCGTGCTGACCAAGGCCCTGGGCACCGAGCGGGCGGCCAGCCTGATCGACGACATCCTGGAAACCAGCAACACCGTTTCCGGCATCGACAAGCTCAACCTGATGGAAGCGCAGATGGTCGCCGAGATGATCCGCGACGAGCACCCGCAGATCGTCGCCACCATCCTTGTGCACCTGGAGCGCAACCAGGCCTCGGCGATCCTGCAACTGCTGCCCGAGCGCCTGCGCAACGACATCATCCTGCGCATCGCCACCTTCAGCGGCGTGCAGCCGGTGGCGTTGCACGAGCTCACCGAAGTGCTCGGCGGCATGCTCGACGGCCAGAGCCTCAAGCGCAGCAAGATGGGCGGGGTCAAGGCCGCGGCGGAAATCCTCAACCTCATGGCCTCCAGCCACGAGGCTTCGGCCATCGAAAACCTGCGCAACTACAACGCCGACCTTGCGCAGAAAACCCTGGACGAAATGTTCCTGTTCGAGAACCTGGCCGAAGTCGACGACCGCAGCATCCAGACACTGCTGCAGAACATCGATAGCAACTCCTTGTCCATCGCCCTCAAGGGGGCTTCGGCCCCGCTGCTCGATCGCTTCATGCGCAACATGTCGCAACGGGCCGCCACCTTGTTCCGCGAGGACATGGAAGCCCGTGGGCCAATTCGCATGTCGCAGATCGAGAGCGAGCAGAAGTCGATCCTGCAGGTGGTGCGGCGGCTGTCGGAGAGCGGCGACATGGTGACCGCGCGAGGCGACGATGCCTATGTCTGACCCCTTTGCCCACGCCCACTGGCGCCCGTGGCACATGGAGCCGCTGGGCGCCGACCAGCCGCCCGTGGCCGATGCCGGCGCGGCCCGCCGCGAGCTGGCGCGCAAGCGTGCGTTCGAGCAGCGCCTGGCGTTGCAGCAATTGCGTGAGCAGACCGAGGCCCAGGCGCGAGAAGTGGGCCACGCCGAAGGCCGCGAGCAGGGGTATGCCCAGGGCCTGGAAGAAGGGCGCAAGGCCGCTGCCGAAGAACTGCGTCAGCAGCTGGAGCAGACCCTGGCTCCGCTGCGTGCGCTGTGCCGGAGCTTCGATCAGGCCCTGCAAGCGGTCGACGGCCAAGTGGCCAGCCAGCTGGGCCGGGTAGCCATCGACCTGGCCGGGCGGCTGGCCGGCCAGGCGCTGGCGGTGCAGCCGGCGCAGGTCGAGGTGCTGGTGCGGCAGATGCTGGCCTGCGAGCCGGCACTGTCCGGCAAGCCCGGGCTTGGCCTCAACCCCAACGACTTGCCCTGGGTGCAGGGTTGCCTGGGCGACGAGCTGGCGGCAGCGGGCTGGCACCTGCAGGCTGACCCCTCGATTCTGCCGGGCGGCTGCCGCCTGCTGAGCACGGCAGGCGAGTTGGATGCCACGCGCCAGGCCCGCCAGGACCTGTTCGAGCGCAATGCCCAGTGGTTGCTCGAAAGGGCCGCCGCCGAGCCGGGCAGCGTCTGATGGTGGCCGGCAACCCGCATGTACGGCGTTGGGGCCAGGGCCTTGAAGCCCTGGCCAACAGCGCATTGAGCGTTCCTGGCTACCGCCGCAGCGGGCGCATCACCCGCGCCACCGGCATCGTGCTGGAAGCCGTGGGGCTGCGCTTGCCGCTGGGCGCAGGCTGCCGCATCGAGCTGGTGCCATCGGCCCCTGCAACGCCTGCGATCTACGCCGAAGCCGAGGTGATCGGTTTCGCGGGCGAGCTGCTGTACCTGATGCCGCTGGAGGAAATCCATGGCTTGCAGGCCGGGGCGCGCTACTTCGCCCTGGCCGACGAGCCCGGTGCCAGCGACGGCGTGCGCCCGGTGCCGCTGGGCATGGGCCTGCTTGGCCGGGTGCTGGACAGCGGCGGCAACCCGTTCGACGGCAAGGGGCCGGTGCTGGCCGACCGCTGTTCGAGCTTGCATGGCCAGCCGATCAACCCCTTGCAGCGGGCGCCGATCAGCCAGCAGATCGATGTCGGCATCCGCGCCATCAACGCCCTGCTCAGCGTTGGCAAGGGCCAGCGCCTGGGCCTGTTCGCCGGCTCCGGGGTCGGCAAGTCGGTGTTGTTGGGCATGATGGCCCGCTACACCCAGGCCGATGTGGTGGTGGTCGGGCTGATTGGCGAGCGTGGGCGCGAGGTTCAGGACTTCATCGACAATATCCTGGGCGAGGAGGGCCTGCGCCGCTCGGTGGTGGTGGCCGCCCCGGCCGATGCCTCGCCGCTGCAGCGCCTGCAGGGCGCGTTGTACGCCACGCGCCTGGCCGAGGACTTTCGCGACCAGGGCAAGGACGTGCTGCTGATCATGGACTCGCTGACCCGCTACGCCATGGCCCAGCGCGAAATCGCCCTGGCGCTGGGCGAGCCACCGGCAACCAAGGGCTACCCGCCCTCGGTGTTCGCCAAGCTGCCCAAGCTGGTCGAGCGCGCCGGCAACGGCCCGCGTGGCGGCGGCTCGATCACGGCGTTCTATACCGTGCTCAGCGAGGGCGATGACCAGCAGGACCCGATTGCCGACTCGGCGCGGGCGATCCTCGATGGCCACTTCGTGCTGTCGCGCCAGTTGGCCGAAAGCGGCCACTACCCGGCGATCGACATCGAGGCCTCGATCAGCCGGGCGATGAGCGCAATCGTCAGCGACGCCCAGCAGCGCAAGGCGCAGAAGCTCAAGCAGGCGCTGTCGCGCTACCAGCGCAACCGCGACCTGATCAGCGTCGGTGCCTATGCCCCGGGGCACGATGCCCAGCTCGACCGGGCGGTGACCCTGTACCCGCACATCGAGCGTTTCCTGCAGCAGCAGACCCATGAGCGCAGTGGGCTGCAAGACACCCTCGCCGGGCTCAACCTGCTGTTCCCCGGCAAGTGAAGGTGACCCGCCATGGCCCATGAACCGCTGCACATGCTGATCGAACTCACCGACCGCGCCCGCGAGGCCGCCGCCACTGCGCTGGCCCAGAGCCGGCGCACCGAGCAGCAGATGACCGGGCAATTGCGCCTGCTCGACCAGTACCAGCGCGAGTACCGGCAAAACCTGCAAGGGGAGCTGGTGGGGGCCGGCATGAGCCCGTCCACCCTGGCCAACTACCGTGGTTTCCTGAAGTCGCTGGAAGGTGCCATCGAACGCGCCGAGGCAAGCCTGGCGCGCCACCGGGCGCAGTTGGCCCAGCACCAGGAACACTGGCGCCAGCAGTGGCGCAAGGCCAATGCCCTGGAAACCCTGCTGGCCCGGCGTCGCGAACAGGCACGCTTGCAGGCCGGGCGTGCCGAGCAGCGGCGCACCGACGAACTGGCCGGCCGTGCCCGTTCCACCATCGATATCGGATTCTGAGGTTAAACGTGGACATCATCACCGCCCTGGCACCTGCCGCACCGGCCACGCCGCAGGTTGCGGCCGACGACAGCGTCGCGACGGGCCAGGCGACGCCTTTCGACGCCCTGCTGCAACAGGTGCAAGGCGCCGAACCGGTTGCCGCCAGCGAGCCGGCCGTTGCGGCCGTGCCTGCGCCGATGCCGAGCGAGCCGCCTTTGGCTGCACCGGCACCGGCCTTGCCGCCACAGGCGCCGGAGCTGCCCGAGGCGGGCTTGCAGGTCGCCAGCGACCCCGTGCAACCTGAGCCGGAACCTCAACCATTGCCTGCCCTGCCGATACCGGCGGAGGCAGCCGAAGTGGCACCTGCCGAAGCCGATGAGCCACCGCCTGTGGTCGCCGTGGTGCAGCAAGCTGCCGAAGGCGAGGGTGATGCGCTGGCGATGGACGACGACCCCGAGCCCGCCAGCGATTCGCTGGAGGCCATCCGCCAGCGCCTGGAGCTGATCGACAGCGCTGGCCTGATGGCCTCGGGCGCATTGGCGGTGGCACCGCCGGTAACCTGGGCACAGCCAACCGTGGCGGCCCCGGAGCCGGAGACAGAGCGCGGTACAGGGGATGCGCTGGAGCCTGCCGTGGACCTGGGCCTGGTTGTGGATAACCCGGCTGAAACGGCCGCAGTCGCTGAGCTGGCGGTTGAAGGCAGCGACAGCCAGAAGGCCGACGGGGCGTTTACCCTGGGCGCGGACTGGGACCTGAGCGCCTTGCCAGGTGCCCCGGCATTGGCCTTGCACGATGCCGGTAGCGAAGCCGCGCCGGTGCTGATCGGCGCGAGCGTGGGCAGCGATGAATGGCAGGCCGACCTGGGCCAGCAGGTGGTGGCCATGGTGCGGCGTGGCGAGCGCCAGGTGGATGTGCAACTGCACCCGGCTGACCTGGGGCCGTTGTCGATCAGCCTGAACGTCAGTGACAGCGGGGTGCAGGCGCAATTCCAGTCGGCCCATGCGTCGGTGCGGGCAGCGGTGGAGCAGGCCTTGCCACAGCTGCAGAGCGCGCTGGCCAGCCAGGGCCTGGCCCTGGGCGAAGCCTCGGTCAACGACGGCGCCTCGCGCCAGGCCATGGGCGAGCAGGCGCCACGGCGCGAGGCACGCGAGCCACGGGTGGTGCAGGCGGAAAAACCGGCCCCGGCACTGCCGACCGCCAACCCCGGCAGCGGGGTCGACCTGTACCTCTAACCCCCCCTCTTTGTAGGAGCGGGCTTGCCCCGCGAACACCGGCAACGCCGGTGCCATGTGGCGCTGGATGGCACCGGCGTTGCCGGTGTTCGCGGGGCAAGCCCGCTCCTACAAGGTTTATCGGCAAAGCCACAAGGGTAATTGGCAAAGCCACAAGGGTAATTGGCAAAGCCACAAGGGTAATCGGCAAAACCCCAAGTTGAGGCGCATAACCCCCGCTAATCGCGCCTTAACCCCTTCCCCTCGCTGTTCATACTTGCGCCCTTTCGACTCGCTTCCCCAAGGCTGCTGTCCATGCCCACCACCAAGAAAGTCTGGCTCTGGTTCATTCCAATTGCCCTGGTCGCCGCTGCGGCCAGTTCCGCTGGTGTGTACGCCTACGTGATGCGCGAGCGGGCCCACGCCAAGGACATCAGCCTGGCCCGCAAGGTGCCGCAGGCGCCGCTGCTGGTGAGCGTCGCGCCGATGACCGTGAACCTGCGCAGCGCCCGCGACGAAGTGAACATGCTCTATGTCGGCTTCAACCTCGAAGTTGGCGATGAGGCCACGCGCAAGCTGCTCGAACTGTACATGCCGAAGATTCGCAGCCAGCTGCTGACCGCCCTCAGCGGCCAGGACAGCGCCGACCTGGCCACCCCGGCAGGCAAGGATGCGCTGGCGGCGAGCATCCTCGCCCTGTTGCGCAACACCCTGGGCGCCGAGCAGCCGGACCTGGCCCTGCTCGGTGTGCTCTACACCGACTTCATCGTGCAGTAAGCCCATGCCCACCAACGACATGCTCTCCCAAGAGGAGATCGACATGCTGCTGCGCGGCGGTGACGACCTGGACACCAGCCACCTGGGCGACGAAAGCACCTTCGACTTTGCCGAAGACAGCGCCAGCAACCCGGAACGGGTGCGCCCCTACGACCCGGCCACCCAGCACCGGGTGATCCAGGAGCGGCTGCATACCCTCGACATCATCAACGGCCGCTTCGCCCGCTACCTGCGCATGAGCCTGTTCAACCTGATCCGGCGCAACGTGGACATCACCTTCAAGAGCATCGGCTACCAGAGCTTCAGCGAATTCTCGCTGCACCTGCCGATGCCGTCGAACATCAACCTGATGGCCATGAAACCGCTGCGTGGCACCGCCCTGGTGGTGTTCCCGCCCAGCGTGGTGTTCATGGTGGTGGATAACCTGTTCGGGGGTGACGGGCGCTTCGTAACCAAGTCCGAAGGGCGCGAGTTCACCAGCACCGAGCAGCGCATCATCCGCCGCCTGATGGGCCTGGCGGTGGACGCCTACAGCGATGCCTGGAAGTCGGTGTACCCGCTGGAAATCGAATACCTGCGCTCGGAGATGCAGGCCAAGTTCGCCAACATCACCGGTTCGCCCAACGAAATCGTGGTCAACGCCACCTTCCACCTGGAAGTCGGCAACCTCTCCAGCGACTTCAACATCGTCATTCCCTACCTGATGATCGAGCCGATGCGCCAGCTGCTCAGCGGCCCGCTGACCGACGCCAACCCCGAGGAGGAGCGCCAGTGGAACCGGCGCATGGCCGATGAGATCACCCAGTCCCAGGTCGACCTGATCGCCGATTTCGTCGAGGTCGATTCGCGCCTGGGCCAGGTCATGGCGCTGAAGGTCGGCGACGTGCTGCCCATCGAGCTACCCGACAGCGTCAAGGTGCGCGTCGACGGGGTGCCGGTGATGACCTGCGAGTACGGCAGCTACAACGGCGCCCGCGCCTTGCTGGTGAAGGAGTTGATCGATCACTCCATCGGCAAGCCTTCTTCTTCCAGCCGATTCGTCAAGGGCCACCTGCCCAAAGCCAAGGAATCCGATCATGAGTGACCCGAACACCCCCGAACCGCGCGAAGACGACGAATGGGCCAGCGCCCTGGCCGAGCAGGGTGCCAGCGACAACGCGGACGACCCTTGGGCCGCCGCCTTGGCCGAACAGCAGGAAGCCGAGCCTGCAGTTGCCGCAAGCCCCGCGCCAGGCGCGGTGTTCAAGCCGCTGGGCGCGGCCCAGGCGCAGGCCTCGCCGCGCGAGCTTGAAATGATCATGGACATCCCAGTGAAGCTGAGCGTGGAACTGGGGCGTACACGCATCACCATCAAGCAGTTGCTGGAGCTGGCCCAAGGCTCGGTGCTGGCCCTCGACGGCCTGGCCGGCGAGCCAATGGATATCCTGATCAACAGCTACCTGGTGGCCCAGGGCGAAGTGGTGGTGGTGGATGACCGCTACGGCATTCGCATCACCGAAATCATCACGCCTTCCGAGCGTGTGCAGAAGCTCAACCGATGACCACTGGCAACCCGCTGGCCGTGCCTGCCAGCCTCGGCGCGCCGGCCGGCGACCTGGTAGGCCTGGGCCTGCTGGGCAAAACCGCCCTGGCCCTGGGCGTGGTGATGGCCTGTGTGCTGCTGTGCGGCTGGCTGGCCTCGCGCCTGGGGGCGCGGCCATCGTCCACGGCCAAGCGGGTGCAGGTGGTGGCCAGCACGCGGCTGGGGCAGCGCGAGAAAGTGGTGGTGGTGGACGTTGAGGGGCGCCGCCTGGTGCTGGGCGTCACGGCCCAGCAGGTGAGCTGCCTGTGCGACCTGCCAGCACCGGCAACCGCTAGCGAAACCGAAGCTGAACCGGCTGGGCGCGGCTTTGCCCAGCGCCTGGTGGAAGCGCTCAAGCAGGGTGGCCAGCGTGACCCGGAGCCGCGCCCATGAGTGCCAAGCGCCTGGCCTGGGTGCCGTTGCTGGTGCTCGCAATGCTGCCATCCGCGCAGGCGGCGCCGGCGCTGCAGGGGCTGGCCGGGTTCACCGGCCAGGCCGGTGGCGAACAGTGGTCGCTGAGCCTGCAAACCCTGCTGCTGCTCAGTGCCATGGCCTTCCTGCCGGCGGTGCTGCTGATGATGACCGGCTTCACCCGCATCATCATCGTGCTCGGCCTGCTGCGCACCGCCATCGGCACCACCAGCGCGCCGCCCAATCAGGTGTTGTTGGGGCTGGCGCTGTTCCTCACGTTTTTCGTCATGTCGCCGACCCTGGAGCAGGCCTACAAGCAGGCCTGGGTGCCGTTTTCCGAAGACCAGATCGGGGTCGAGCAGTTTCTCGACCAGGGCAGCCAGCCGTTTCGCACCTTCATGCTGGCGCAGACCCGCCAGAGCGACCTGGCCCTGTACGCCCGCCTGGCGCGCCTGGACAAGCTCCAGGGCCCCGAGGACGTGCCCATGCGCGTGCTGCTGCCGGCGTTCGTCACCAGCGAGCTGAAAACCGCTTTCCAGGCCGGGTTCACCATCTTCATCCCGTTCCTGATCATCGACCTGCTGGTGGCCAGTGTGCTGATGGCGCTGGGCATGATGATGGTGCCGCCCTCGACCATCTCGCTGCCGTTCAAGCTGATGCTGTTCGTGCTGGTGGACGGCTGGCAACTGCTGCTGGGCTCGCTGGCCCAGAGCTTCTACCCGGTATGACCCCGCGAGGACTGCTGCGATGACCCCGGAAATGGTGATGGACCTGGCCTACAAGGGCATGCGCATGAGCATGACCGTGGCCGCGCCGATTCTGCTGGTGACCCTGTGCATCGGCTTGTTGGTGAGCCTGTTCCAGGCGGCCACGCAAATCAACGAATCGACCTTGTCGTTCATCCCCAAGATCGCCGGAGTGTGCCTGGTGCTGATTCTGGCCGGGCCCATGCTGATGGAGATGCTGGTGGACTACACGCGGGCGCTGTTCACCAGCCTGCCGCAACTGGTGGGTTGAGCGGCATTGATCGCGTTCGGCTGGGACCAGTTGCAGCTCTGGGTCAGTGCGTTGTTCTGGCCATTCTGCCGGCTGCTGGCGTTCTTCATGAGCGACCCGATACTGGGCCACAAGAACGTTTCCAGCCAGGTGAAGGTGGGGCTTTCGCTGTTGCTGGCGTTCCTGCTGGCGCCAAACCTGCCGCCGATGCCGGACATCCCGCTGATTTCCTGGGCGGGGCTTGGGGTGGTGGTGGAGCAGTTGCTGATCGGCATGTCGCTGGGCATGGTCATGCGCATTACCCTGGCGGTGGTGGAAATGGCCGGGGAGATCTGTGGCATGCAGATGGGCCTGGCATTCGCCTCGTTCTTTTCCGCCGACACCGGCACCAACAGCCAGGTGCTGTCGCGCTTCCTGAGCCTGGTGACGATCCTGATGTTCCTGGCCCTGGGTGGGCACCTGATGGTGCTGGAGCTATTGGCCTCGACGTTTTCCCGCTTGCCGGTCGGCCAGTTCGGCTTCAACCCCGAGGCCTGGAACCAGCTGGCGCGCCATGGCGGCAGTATCTTTCTCACCGGGCTGTTGCTGGCGCTGCCGATGGTGGGGGCGTTGCTGATCATCAACCTGGCCATGGGCATCCTCAACCGCGTGGCGCCGCAACTGACGGTGTTTTCGGTGGGCTTTCCGGCGACGTTGTTCGTGGGGATGTTGCTGTTGACGGTGCTGGTGGGGGATTTGGGGCAGTTTCTGGCGGGGTTGTTGTACCAGGCGCTGCATTTCATGCAGGCGCTGATCGAGGGGTTGCCTGGTTGATGTGGGAGTGCCTTTAGGGCCCATCGCGAGCTGCGCTCGCTCCTACAGGGCCCGCGTATCCAGCGGGCCTGCGCAAATCCGGTAGGAGCGAGCGCAGCTCGCGATGGGTTGCAAGGCAGCCCCTCCCTCAGATGTACTCGAACAACGACAACTGCTGCACGCTGGCAAAGGTCTGCTGGGCGGCCTGCATCGATACCTGCAGGGTCACGTAGCGCGAAATCGACTCGGTGTAGTCGGCATCCACCAACCCCGACAGGCGCTCGGTGTAGCTCAGCGCCAGGTCGTCGCCAATGGTGTCCAGCACATCCACCTGGCTCAACCGCGTGCCCACCGAGGTGAGCACGGTCAGCACGTTGTCCTGGGCATTGCTCAGCTCGCGGCTGGACGTGGACAGGGTGTTGCTCAGCGCTGCCTGGTCGGCGTCATCTTCCACCGGCGTCTGCAACGCCGTGATCACATTCTGCAAGGTGGCGAACACGTCCGGGTCGGCATCGGCGGCCGCGCTGACAGTCAGGCTGTCGCCATCGGCGGGCGCGCCGCTCAGGGTCAGGTTCAGGCCGTTGATTTCCAGGGTTTCACCGGCGCTGTAGGCCACCGGGTCCTGGCCGTCGACGCTGTAGGTGGTGGTGCCGTCGGCATCCACCGCGAAGGTCAGGGTAAAGGCCTCGCCATAGTTGGCGGCGCTGGTGTCGGCCACGTCGGGGCCGGTGAAGGTCAGCGTGCCGCTGTTGGCGCCGGCCTGGGCAAGGAAGCCTGCGCTGCTGCTGACCGAGAGGAACACCGTGGCGCCATTGTCGCCGCTGGCCATGCTCTGGGTGGCACTGACCTGCTGGCTGACCACATTGTCATCGCCCTGGTACACCAGGGTGCCGCTGGCATCCTCGGCAAACGCCGGGCTCTGGCTCTGGTAGCCGGAGAACAGGTAGTTGCCGTTGCTGTCGGTGCTGTTGGCCAAGGTCACCAAGGTGTCGTAGATGCCCTGCAGCGAGGTGGCCAGGGACTCGCGGTCGGCGTCGCTCAAGGTGCCGTTGCCCGCTTGCACCACCAGGCTCATGGCACTGGTGATGGCGTCGTTGATGCTGTCCAGGGTGCTTTCCTCCTGGGACAGCGAGGTGGTGATGGCGGCGCGTGAATCGGCGTACTGCTCGTTCGCGGCAATCGACTGGCGCACGGTCACGGCCTGGGCGGCGGCCAAGGAGTCGTCCGAGGGGTTGACCACGCGGGTGCCGCTGGACACTTCCAGCGCCGCCTCCTGGTAGGCAGCCTGCTGGGACAGCATCGAATTGAGGTTCTGGTTGTAGATGGTTGCACTGCTCAGGCGCATGGCGAGTTCTCCCGGGGCTGCAATCAGTCGATGTTGAGGATGGTGTCGAGCACCGTGGTGCCCACTTCGACGATCTTCGCGCAGGCCTGGTAGTACTGCTGGTAGACGATCAGGTTGGCTGCCTCCTCGTCGAGGTTCACCCCCGATTCCGACTGCTGCAGGGTGGTCAGTTGCTCGGTCAGCGCCGACTGGGTTTCCAGCTGCGCGGCCACGCGGGTGGCGGTGCTGCCGACTTTGCTCACCAGCGAGGCGTAGGTTTCGCTGAGGGTGGCGCTGCCGCCAACGATATCGCTGGTTTGCAGGCCGAGCATGGCCAGGGCATTGGTGTTGTCGCTGCTGCCGCTGGAGGTGCCGGCGGCGATCTGCTCGCCGTCGGTGAGCAGTGCGCTGAAGCTGCTGGCGGCGTTGCGGGTAGGTTGCACCAGGAAGCTGTCGCCGTCCGCGGCGGTGCCGCTGATGCTCAGCTGCATGCCGGCGAAGCTGAGGGTGGCGCTGTCGCTGTCGTAGCTGGCATCGACGCTGGCGCCGGTGTCGTTGCGGGTGACCGTGAAGCCTTGGCTGTCGGACCAGGTCACGGTGTAGTCACTGCTGGTCAGGGTGCTGACATCATCGCTGAAGGTCGCGCTGAGGGTGGCATCGCCGGTGTTGCCGGTGTTGCCGGTCACCAGCGGGTCGGCCACCGAGAACATCGCCGTGCCGGTGTCGCCGTTGAGGTCGATGCCCTGGGCCTGCAGGGTATTGAAGGCCTGGGTCAGCGACACGGCCATCAGGCCCAGTTGGTTCTGGGTTTCGGCCAGGGTGGTGTCGCGAAATTCGATCAGGCCGCCGAGCGAGCCGCTGTCGAGCACGCTGTTGTCCAGGGTGACGCTGTTGCCGGCGGCATCGATGTAGCTGATCGACGATTGGCTGGCGTCGCTGGCCGAGGGCTCGGTGCTCAGGGAAAAGCTGTCGCTGCCGGACACCAAGGCCATGCCGTTGCTCAGCGACACGGTGTAGCTGCCGTTGTCCTGCACGGTGACGTCCACCGCCACCAGTTCGCTGAGCTGGCTGACCAGCAGGTCGCGCTGGTCGAGCAGGTCGTTGGCGCTGCTGCCCAGGGTGTTGGACAGGCTGATCTGGCTGTTGAGCGTGGCGATCTGGTCGCTCAGGTCGTTGACCTGGCTGACCTGGTCGTCGATCTGGTTGTCCACGTCGTCGGCCATGGCCGACAGGTAGCTGCCCAGCTGGTTGAACTGGCTGGCCAGGGTTTCGGCAGCGCCCACCACTTCTTCCCGGGCTGCGGTATCGCTGGCATCGGAGGTGAGGGTCTGGATGGCCGAGAAGAAGTTTTGCAGCAGCGCATCGAGGCTGGCGTCGCTGTCGGCCAGCAGGCTGTCGATCTGGTCGACCTCGGTTTGGTAGGTGGACAGCGCGCTTTCGGCGCTGATCGAGCCGTTGAGCTGGGTGGTGACGAACTGGTTGTATTGGCGGCTGACGCTGGACACCTGCACGCCATTGCCCGAGGTGGCTTCGCTGAAGTTGGCGACCTGGCGGGTATAGCCGTCGGTGTAGGCGTTGGTGGTGTTGTTGCTGCTGGTGGTCAGGGCGATCTGCGCCGCCGTGAGGCCGCTGACGCCAATGGAGATGAGGCTCATTGAAAAGCTCCTGGGCTACATGTTGCGCAAGATCGGCCTGGGGGGAGGGGATCTTGACCCCAGGCGAGGCAGAATTTTCCTGGCCGGTGAGGGCGTGCGCCGCATCGCCGGCTTTGCGCGCGCCTACGGGGCTTGCGTGGGGCTGGTAGGCGCTCGGGCGATGGTGGCCATCACGCCAATCAACTTGTCGGCGTAATGCGGGTCGGTGGCGTAGCCGCCTTGCTGCAATGCAAGGGCAGCCTGGGTGCTGTCGGCAGCATTGCGCGCCGCGGCGTAGCCGGGCCGCGAGCGGATCAACCGTGCATAGTCGTCGAACGCCGCCTGGGCACTGGGGTACACGCGGAAGCTCTCCACTTGTTTCTGCGCCTGGCCGTCGACGTACTCGGTGGTCTGCACCTGGGCTGTTTCACCCTGCCAGCCAGCACCGGCCTTGATGCCGAACAGGTTGTGGCTGTCGGCGCCGCTGGCCGTGGTGATGCGCCGCCGGCCCCAGTCGGTTTCCAGCGCCGCCTGGGCCAATATCAGCTCGGCAGGCACGCCGCTGCGGCGCTCGGCGAGCTGCGCGGGGTCGGCCAGGCGGGCGACGAAGGCGTCGACGTGGTCGGCGTTTTCGCGGTTGCCGGGGCGCACTTCATAGCGCTTCCAGGCCTCGAATGCCGGGGCCTGGCGGGTGAGGCCAGCAAACGGCGAGTCGCTGCTGGCCACCGCCTGGTCGAGCAGGTTGCCGTTGCCGCTGCCGGGCACGTGGCCGGTCAGGCTGCGGGTCAGCTGGTCGGCCAGGCCCATGCCACGCCCGGCCAGGGTCTGCGCCCATTGCTGGTCGAGCATTTCGGTGTACAGCTCGGTTTGCGAGCCGCTGGACAGCTGCGATTTGGGAATCGCCTCGCGCATGCTCTTGAGCATGGTCTGCAGGAACAGCGCCTCGAATTGCCGCGCGGCCTCCTTCAGGCCTGCTTCGCCATCGCGCCCGGCCTCGCTGCGCAGGCGCTGCAGGCCCTGCACGTCCATGGCAAAGCCAGCTGCACTGCCATTGCCCAGGCTCATCAGATGATCTCCAGTTCGGCGCGCAGGGAGCCTGCGGCCTTGAGCGCCTGCAGAATCACCATCAGGTCCTGCGGGGTGGCGCCCAGGGCATTCAAGCCCTTGACCACGTCCATCAGGTCGGCGCTGCCTTCCAGCACGCGCAGGGCGCGGGCCTGGGTTTCGATGGAGATGTTGCTGTTGGCGGTGGCGGCGGTTTGCCCGCCACTCAGGGCGCCCGGCTGGCTGACGCTGTTGGTGGTGTCGATGGTCACCGACAGGTCCCCGTGGGCCACGGCGGCGCGCAGCAGCTTCACCGAGCCGTTGAGCACCACCGAGCCGGTACGCGAGTCGAGAATGACCTTGGGCCGCGCCTGCATCGGCAGCACGTCGAGGCTGTCGATGCGGGCCATGAAGTTGACCCGCTCGTTGGCCGACAACGGCCCCTGCACCTGCACCAGCCCGCCGTCCACTGCCGAGGCCACGGTGCTGCGCATTTCGCTGTTGATGGCGAACACCACGCGCTGGGCGGTGGCCGGGTCCGGCTCGCGCAGCTGCAGTTCGAGCAGGCCGTGCTGGCTGCCCAGGTTCAGCGGCACCGTTTGTTCCACTACCGCGCCCCGGCTGATGCGGCCACCGGCGAGCTGGTTGATCTGCACGCTGCTGCCGTTGGCCGAGGCGCCGGCGCCACCCACCAGCAGGTTGCCCTGGGCCACGGCATAGACATCGCCATCGGCGCCCTTGAGCGGCGTCATCAGCAAGGTGCCGCCGCGCAGGCTGCGGGCGTTGCCGATGGAGGAGACGACCACGTCGATCTGCTGGCCGGGGCGGGTCAGCGGCGGCAGGTCGGCGGTGACGATGACCGCGGCGATGTTGCGCATCTGCATGTTGGCGTTGGCCGGCAGGGTCAGGCCCAGCTGCGACAGCATGTTGGTCAGGCCCTGCTCGGTGAACGGGCTTTGGGTGGTCTGGTCGCCGGTGCCGTCCAGGCCCACCACCAGGCCGTAGCCGACCAGGTTGTTGGTGCGGATGCCGGCGAAGTCGGCAATGTCGCGGATCTGCTCGGCCTGGGCAGTGCCGGCCAGCAGCAGGGCCAGGCCTGCGAGCAGCAGGCGCAGCACGCGCCCCGGGATGGACTCAGCCATGGTTCACTCGCTAGAAAGGGGACAGGTTGAGCAGGATGCGTTGCGCCCAGCCCATGCGTTGCGCTTCGTTGATGTAGCCTTCGCCGACGTACTCGATGCGCGCCAGTGACACCTGGCTCGACGACACGGTGTTGTCGCCGGTGATCGAGCGCGGGTTGACCACGCCGGAGAAGCGGATGAATTCGGTGCCCTGGTTGATGGCGATCTGCTTGTCGCCGCGCACCCGCAGGTTGCCGTTGGCCAGCACTTCCATCACCGTGACCGAAATGGTGCCGGTGAACGAGTTGTTGGCCCGCGAGCCGCCGCTGCCGGCGAACGCGTGGTCGGTGGAGGCCGACAGGCCGTAACTGCCAACCTGGGAGTCGCGCGCGGAGGTGGTGGCGAACGACAGGCCCAGGCTGCCGCTGCGGTCGGCACTGGACGAGGAGGTCTTGCTGGCGCTGACCTGCTCGTTGAGCTCCACGGTCAGGGTGTCGCCGACCATGCGTGGGCGGCGGTCCTCGAACAATGGCTGGGAGACGTGCCGGCCCTGGTAGATCGAGCCGTTGGCCAGGCGCGAGGGCAGGGTGGGCAGGTCCATGGCCTCGTCGGGCACCACTGGCTTGCGCACCAGGTCCGCGCAGCCGGACGCCGCCAGGGCGGCGGCGAGCACGGCAACCTGCAACGACGCACGCCATGTCATGGGGCCGGGCATCAGAGCTGGGCCAGGCGCTGGAGCATTTCGTCGGAGGTTTCGACGGCCTTGCTGTTGATTTCGTAGGCGCGCTGGGTCTGGATCATGCCGACCATTTCCTCCACCACGTTGACGTTGGACGTTTCCACGTAGCCTTGGCTCACCGTGCCGCCGCCGTTCAGGCCGGGCGTGGTTTCGGTGGGCGAGCCGGATGCATCGGTTTCCTGGTACAGGTTCTGGCCGATGCTCTGCAGGCCTGCGTTGTTGACGAACAGCGCCAGGTTCAGCTGGCCGACCTGGGTCGAGGCGCTGCTGCTGGGCTGGGTCACCGACACGATGCCGTCGGTGCTGATGCTGATCGAGGTGGCGTTGGCCGGAATGGTGATGCCGGCGGTGAGCTTGTAGCCGTTGGAGTTGACCATCTCGCCGTTGGCGTCGAGCTGGAAGCTGCCGTCGCGGGTGTAGGCGGTGGTGCCGTCGGGCATGTCCACCTCGAAGAAGCCCAGGCCGTTGATGGCCAGGTCCTTGGAGCTGCTGGTCTGTTCCAGGTTGCCCTGGGTGTGCAGGCGCTCGGTGGCCACCTGGCGCACCCCGGTGCCCACCTGCAGGCCCGACGGCAGGCGGGTGTCGGTGCTGCTTTGGGCGCCTGGCTGGCGCACGTTCTGGTAGACGAGATCTTCGAACACCGCCCGCGAGCGCTTGAAGCCGTTGGTGCTGACGTTGGCCAGGTTGTTGGCGATGACGTCGAGCTGCCCTTGCTGGGCTTCAAGGCCGGTCTTGGCCGTCCACAGTGATCTGATCATCGATCGGTTACCTATTCATTCGGTGCCGGCTCAGCCCTGCAGGGCGAGCAGTTCGTTGGCGGCCTTGGCGTTTTCGTCGGCGGCGCTGATGGCCTTCATCTGCATTTCGTAGCGGCGGGCGTTGTCGATCATCGCCACCATGGCGCCGGTGGGGCTGACGTTGCTGCCCTCCAGCGCCCCGGGGGCGACCCGCAGGCTGTCGTCGGCCGCCAGCGGCTGGCTGACGCCGTTGGCGTCGGCAGGCGTGCGGAACAGGCCGTCGGTGCCTACCTGCAGGCTGCCCGGCGGCGCCGAAACCAGCTTGAGCTTGCCCACCGGGCTGAGCCCGCGCGGCTCCATGCCCTGCTCGCGCACGCTGATGGTGCCGTCGCTGCCCAGGGTCACTTCGCTGCCCAGCGGCACGCTGATCGGGCCGCCGTCGCCGATCACCGGCCGGCCGGCGACGGTCATGGCGCCGTTGCCGTCTACCTGCAGGTCGCCCCGGCGGGTGTAGGCCTCGCTGCCGTCGTCGGCCTGCACGGCCAGCAGGGTGTCCTGGCCCAGGGCCACATCGAGGTTGCGGTCGGTGTGGGTGATGGGGCCTTCGCTCCAGTCCACGCCAACCCCGGTGGCGCTCACCGAAACCCGGGTTGGCAGGCCTTCGCCGGCCACCGGCGAAGACTCCATCTGCACCAGTTGCGCGCGAAAGCCTGGGGTGACGATGTTGGCCAGGTTGTTGGCCACCACCGCCTGCTGCTCAAGGGCCTGGTTGGCGCCGCTCATGGCGGTGAAGAGCATCCGGTCCATGGCATCAGGAACCGATGTTCACGGCTTGCTGCAGCACTTCGCTCTGGGCGGTCACCGACTTGGCGTTGGCCTGGAAGGTGCGCTGGGCGATGATCAGGTTGACCAGCTCGGCGGTCAGGTCGACGTTGGAGTCCTCGGTGGTGCCGCTGAGGATCGAGCCCAGCGAGCCGCTGCCAGCCACCCCCAGCAGGGCCTGGCCCGAGGCGGTGGTGGCCAGCCAGGTGTTGTCGCCGTTGGACTTCAGGCCGTTTTCGTTGGAGAAGGTGGCCAGCTGGATCTGGTCGATTTCCTGGGTCTGGTCGTTGGAGTAGGTGGCGATCACCGTGCCGGTGTCGTCGATGGTGAAGCTGACCAGGCTGCCGGAGGTGTAGCCGTTCTGGTCGATGCTCGACACTTCCGAGTCGTTGCCGAACTGGGTGGTGCCGGTCAGGTCCAGCTCGATGGACATTGCGGCGGCGCCGTTGGCCGGGTCGTAGGTGTAGGTGCCGGTTTCGCCGCTGGTGATCAGGCCGCTGGAGCTGAAGGTGACGGTCTGGCTTTCGCTGAGCACATTGCCGTCGATGGCGGTGTGCACTTCCCAGGTGTTCTCGTCGGTCTTGCTGAAGTACAGCGTCGAGGTGTGGCTGATGCCGAGCGAGTCGTACACCGTGGCGGTGGTGGAATAGGAGTAGGTGGACGAGTCGGTGGCGTCGAAGGTGTCGGTGATGACGTCTTCGCTGGCGTCCAGGTTCAGTTCCGCGTCCAGTTCGCTGCTGGCGCTGGCCTGCATGCCGCTGGTGGGAATCTGGATCACGCCGTTGACGCCCAGCAGCTTGTCGCCGGCCGCGTTGGTCAGGTAGCCGTCGGAGGTCAGGGTCAGCTGGCCGTTGCGCGAGTAGACGGTCTGGGTGCCATCGGTGAAGGTGAAGAAGCCTTCGCCGTTGATGGCCAGGTCCAGGCTGTTGTCGGTGGTGGTCAGGCTGCCGGACTCGAAGTTCTGCACCACCCCGGACACCGTGGTACCCAGGCCCACATCGGCCCCGGAGTAGACGTCGGCGAACTGCACCGTCGAGCTCTTGAACCCCACGGTCTGCGAGTTGGAGATGTTGTTGCTGACCACTTCCAGGTCAGTGGATGCGGCGCTCAGGCCGCTCAGCGCTTGGGAAAAGCCCATGGTTGTTCTCCGTGATCAGGGTTCAGAGGACCAGCTTGATGTCGCCCAGGCCAACGTTGTCGTTGACCCCGCCCAGGTCCAGGGCCACTTCGTCGTTGTTGTCGGTGGTCACACCGGTGACCAGTGCGTACTTCAGGGCCGTGGCGGTGACGCTGTCGTCGCCGCTGGTGGCGCTGACGCTGAAGGTGTAGCTGCCGTCGGCGGCGGTGCTGCCATCGTCCTGGGTGCCGTCCCAGGTCAGGGTCTGGGTGCCGGCGCTCATGTCGCCCACGTCCAGGGTGGCAACGACATTGCCGCTGCTGTCCTTGATGCTGACGGTGACGTCGTCGGCATCGCTGCCCAGGGTCACGCCGAAGGTGGTGGCCACGCCGCTGGCAACCTGGATGGTGTTGCCCTCGATCAGCACGCCGTTGCCCACCAGCGCCGAGGCCTGCAGGGTTTCCGAGGCGCTGATCTGGCTGGAAATGCCTTCCAGGGTGCTGGTGACTTCCTCGATGCTGCTGATGGTGCTGATTTGCGCCAGCTGGGTAACCATCTCGCTGTTGTCCAGCGGGTCGGTTGGGTCCTGGTTCTGCAACTGGGTGGTCAGCAGGGTGAGGAACTGGTCCTGCAGCTCTTCGGCGCTGGAGGCGGTGTTGTCGCTGCTGGAGCTGTTCATGGTCGAGAGGACCGAACTTGCAATGGTGCTGGTCATGGTCAGGCTTCGCCGAGGGTCAGGGTCTTGAGCATCAATTCTTTGCTGGTGGCCATGACTTCGACGCTGGCCTGGTAGGAGCGCGAGGCGGAAATCATGTTGACCATCTCGCCCACCGGCTCGACGTTGGGCATGGTCACGTAGCCCGACTCGTCGGCCAGCGGGTCGCCGGGGCGGTACTCCTGGCGCATCGGCGAGCCGTCCTCGATCACTTGGCTGACGCGCACGCCACCGATGTCGCTGCCGTCCTGGTACTGGGTTTCGAACACCACCTGGCGCGCGCGGTAGGCCTCGCTGTCCGGGCCGCTGGTGGTGTCGGCGTTGGCCAGGTTGCTGGCGGTCACGTTCATGCGCTCGGACTGGGCACTGAGCGCGGAACCTGCGATATCGAAAATGCTGAACATCGGCATGGGCTGTTCCCCGGGTTATTCGGATTGCATCGCGGTCTTGAGCGATTGCAGGCGGTTGCTGAGGAAGGTCAGGCTGGCCTGGTAGCGCACGCTGTTGTCGGCGAACTGGGCGCGCTCGCGGTCCATGTCCACGGTGTTGCCATCCAGGCTCGGCTGGTCGGGCACCCGGTACAGCAGCTCGCTGACGCGGCTGGCGTGGCTGCTGGCCTGCAGGTGGCGGTCGGACGTGGTGGCAAGGCTCATGCTGCGGCTGGCCGGGCGGCCGTCGCCCAGCGAACTTGCCAGTTCGGCGGCGAAGTCGAAGTCACGGGCGCGGTAGTTGGGCGTGTCGGCGTTGGCGATGTTGGTGGCCAATACCTGCTGGCGCTCCGCGCGCAAGCTCATGGCGTCCTGCTGGAAACGCAGCTCGTTGTCGAGTTTGTCGATCATGCCTGGCGGCCCATGCCCTTTCGTTGAACGGCTTGCAGAGTAGTGGGCGGGGGCGCCGGGCAAAGGCTGGAACAGACCGCTATTTGGCGAGCAATTCGAGCTTTGCGTTGTGGCCGGGGTGCCTAGAATGCTGCGCCTGAACCTTTTCAAGAGGCGCCTGCGATGCCTGGACCTGCCCGATATGCGCGAACCCTGGCCCTGATGGTGTGCCTGCTGCAGGCCGGGTTTGCCTGGGCCGAGGGTGGCCTGCTGGAGCAACGGGTACGCCAGCTGGTGGAGCCGCGCCTGCCGGCGGGCAGCCGCCTGACGGCGCTGGAACTCGGCCAGCCGGCTGCGCGCATCCTTGGCTGCGGCCAGCCATTGCCCTATTTGGTGCACCCGCGCAGCTTGCCGGTGGGGCGCGTGGCATTTGGCGTGCGCTGCGCGGGCGATGAAGCGTTGCTGGGGTATTTGCAGGTCATGGTGGGTGCGTCCGGCAGCTATGTGGTCAGCGCCCGGCGTATCGATGTGGGCGAGGTGATCCAGGCGAACATGCTGATCAGCCGCCGCGGGCCGCTGCAGGACCTGCCCAAGGGCAGCGCCCTGCGCGCCGAGCAACTGCTGGGCCGCCAGGCGGCGCGGGGCGTGCAGGCCGGCGCGGTGATCGCCCTCAAGGCCGTGCGCGAGCGCTGGCTGGTGGAGCGCAACCGGCCCGTGGTGCTGCGGGCACAGGGCACCGGGTTCAGCCTGAGCCGCGAGGGCAAGGCGCTGGACAACGGCGGCCTGGGCAGCACCGTGCGGGTTCAGGGGGGCGATGGCAAAACCTATAACGCCCAGGTCATAGGCAGCAACGAACTGCTGCTGCGCTACTGACGTGCCCCGCGAAACTTTTTTCATCAAAAGCCTATCGGCGGGCAAAAGTGGCCCCCCACGGATGCCGATAGTGTTGCAATCACAGCCATCGAAGCCTCTATCGTGAAAATCATAAGCTCCCCGCCAAGCAGCCTTCTGCCCCCGACCGATAGCAGCCTGGCCGGCACCAATCCGAGCCGGGTCGGCGCACAAGACCTGGACGCCCTGGCCGAAGAAACCGTGCAGATTTCGCGCATCGGCGACCTGCAAGGCAGCGACGCGACCGCGGACGTCGACCTGGAAAAGGTGGCGGCCCTGCGCCAGTCGATTGCCGATGGCAGCCTGCAGACCGACGCCCAGGCCATCTACACCAGCCTGGTTGCCGATATCCGGGAAATGGCCGGCAGCGAGCCGACATGAACGCTTGCGCGTACCGAGCCTGAGCGTGGGGTGCCTATGAGCCTGGAAAGGCATCTGGATGTGCAGCAGCGCGCTGTCGAGCTGCTGCTGCAACTGCTGGAACAAGAGCGCCTGGCCCTGGCCCAGGGCCGGGTGGATGCCGAACGCTTGCGCGAACTGGTGGCCGGCAAGCAGGCGGCGTTGCTGCGCCTGGAGCAACTGGAGGCGGTGCGCGCCGGTGCGCAGCTCAAGCTTGGCTATGGGCCGGGGCGCGAGGGTGCCCTGCGCGCGGCCCGTGATGCCGACTGCCTGGGCGCCTGGCGCCGCCTGCGGCAACTGGCGCTGCGCGCCCGCGCCCTGAACCGGGCGAACGGCGAGGCGCTGGGTGTACGCCTCAAAGGTAACCAGCAGATTCTCGATTTCCTCGACCGCATCACCGCCGACCGCCTGTACGGGCCCAACGGTCGCCCTTTGCCAAGCCTGGGCTGAGCCCTCCTTTCACACCCAGCGCGCACATCACTGTCGTCAGCGGTTCGCAGCCCAGGGGATTTCCCTGGGTATTCATACCAACTGATAAATAGTGGATCCAATGTCTTTGCGCTAAGGTGGGCTATGGCTTAGTGTTCAAGCGCTGACCGCCGTTGCCATGGGATGGCAACGTGACCTTTGAAATGGACTTAAGGTACTGCCCGTGCAAATGCTCACTCGCGCCCGCCAGCACATACGCGAACGGGTGAAGGCCAGTGAATTCGCTGAGCTGAACCGTTTTTTCGATAGCCTCCAGGCACACTGGCGGCAGGCACCCCCCGGCGAATGCCCTGCCTACCTGCAGGCGCTGCAGGGCTATTGGCTACTCGGCTGGGACCAGCAGGATGGCAAGGCGCTCACGCCGCTCATCAAGGCCTGGATCGACGCCTGCCCCAAGGCCTACCACCCGCAAGTGGTGATGGGCTTTCACTGCCTGGGCCGCGCCTGCCAGATCCGCGGCAACGCTGCCGCCCATGATGTCCCCGAAGAGCGCTGGCTGGCCGCCGAACAGGCGTGCGAGATGGCCACGGCGCATTTTCTGCGGGCCATGGAGCGCTCCGCGCAGCCGGTGGCAGCGGTAATCGGCATGCTGCGCCTGAGTGCGCACTTTCGCGAGCCGGGCTGGCTGGTGGAACTGTTCCAGGGCCACGTGGCGCGCTTCAGGCCCAGTGCCCACGCCGATGTGGAAGTGCAGGAGGGCGCGGCGCCCTGGCTGGTCAGGCATGGCTTGGCGCCCTTGGTCGAATTGCCCCAGGTATTGCCGCCCTGCCTGTGTGCCCGCGATGCAAATGAAAGCGCCCAGGCGTATTGGTTGCACCACGCACTGCTGTGGTTTCCCGGGTGTTTCGAGGCGATCGAAACCTACGCCGCCTACCAGACGCCGCGCTGGGGTGGGCGCCATGATGCCATCGAGCGCCTTGCCGCAGGCCCGTTGTGCCAAGGCTGGACAGACAGGCAACGCAACGCGGTTCGCTGGCTGGCGCTGGAAGAGCAGTTCTGGCTGCCCCAGGCCGACCAGTTGCAGCAGGTCGCGGCTTGGAAGAGAACCTTCGAACAGTGGGCCGAGCGCGAACTGCGCCCCCGGGAGCGGGCCACCTTGCTCGCCCGCCGGGCGGCCTTTCGCCGCCATTCGCTGCATGATTGCAGCGGCGCCATGGGCGACTTCGTTGCCGCGGTGGAGCTTTATCCTGACCACGCCTTCGTGCCGGCCATTGGCGAGCCTTTCTACAGCGGTGTCTGCCTGGTACTGCTGCATGGCATGCCGGACCCCACCCAGGCATTGCGCACGGCCATCGAACGCTTGTGCGAGCAGCCTTGGCAAGCGGCGGCTTGCGCCCTGCGCGGGGTCGGCGAGCGGTTTGGGTTATGGGGCTTCGCGCCCTGCGCCGAGGCGGCCCATGGGTGGCTGCAGGTTGCGGTGAAGCGTCAGCACGGGCGTGAAGGGCAGGGCTTCGATGTACTGGAAGTTGCGCGGCTGTTGTGGACGGCCAACCTGCATGAGGCCGCCCTCTACCTGTACCAGGCCTGTGCCGAGCTGAAACTGGCAGACGCCGCCATCACCTTGTACGAACTGCACCGGGGGGCGCTGGCCAACACCCCGGAGCGCTACCTGAACCCGGAGGCTGCCCAGCACTGGCTGCTGCGCGCGGTTGAAGCGGGCACGCCGACGGCCAGGTACACCCTGGCCTGCCAGCACATGCGCGAGGGGCAGGACTTTACCCAGCGCAGCGCCGTGCAGATGGTCCGGCGTTTGTTGTTCGATGCCCTGGGGCACGCGCAGACCGACGCCGGGGCGCGGTTGCAGTTGGGCATTCTGTTAAGGCAACACGGCCAGCCGGCGGAGCAGGTGGAGGCGGTGGATTACCTGCTGGGGCTGGTGGAGCATGCCGATGACAGCATTGCCGCGCGCGCGTGCGCCGAGCTGGGGCTGGCCTGGATGCAGGGGCAGGGCACCCGCAGGCAGAGCCGCTATGCGGCGATCGAATGGGCCAACCGTGCCGTTGAACTACAGCCGCAAGATTCGCTTATCGCAGGGATTCAGGGGCAAGTGCGTAATTCCGGCAGCCGGGTGAAAACCTTGTTTACCCTGTGTGGGGCGGCGTTGTTCCGGGGCGACCTGCATGCCAGCGAACTGCCGCCCAAGGTCGTGGGCCAGGACCAGCAGCGGGCATCGGCTTGAGGGCGATGGGGCGCCCGCAAATCGTAAATATCGGGTTTAACGGATATTGCTGTAGGAGCGGGCTTGACCCGCGAAGCAAGCGACGCGGTGCATGGCACCGGCTGCGCCGGTGTTCGCGGGGCAAGCCCGCTCCTACAAAGGGCTTATGGCTTGGTGCCGAGGATGATGTGCGAGGCCTTGATCAGGGCAGTGGCCTTGACGCCCGGCGCCAGGCCCAGCTCCTGCACTGCCTCGCGGGTGACGATGGAGAACACCTCGGTGCCCCCGGCCAGTTTCAGCACCACTTCGGCATTCACCGCACCGTCACCCACGCGCACCACTTCGCCTTCCAGGGCGTTGCGCGCCGACAGCTTATAGCCGGCGGCATCGGTCATCAGCACCACCCACGGCGCTTTCACCAGCGCCACGGCCTCCTTGCCGACA
This sequence comes from Pantoea sp. Tr-811, assembly GCF_011752535.1. Lineage (NCBI taxonomy): Bacteria > Pseudomonadati > Pseudomonadota > Gammaproteobacteria > Enterobacterales > Erwiniaceae > Pantoea > Pantoea sp. Tr-811. The sequence continues at coordinate 349,535 of NZ_VWXJ01000004.1, read as the reverse complement.
TTGATGTTCAGGCTGTGCAGGCTGGCCATGGTGACCACCGCCACCAGCTTCTCGCCGCCGCCCAGGGTCAGCTCGACCTCGGCATTGACGGCGCCAGGCTGCACGGCGCTGACCTTGCCTTCGAATACGTTACGGGCACTGACTTTCATGGTGTGGCACTCCTTATCGATTGTTATTCCTGTGCCGCTGGCGCCATGCGTGCTTCCAGCTCGGCGACTTGCTTCTCCAGGGCTTCCAGGCGCGCGCGAGTGCGCGCCAGAACCACCATCTGGCTGTCGAATTCTTCGCGGCTCACCAGGTCCAGCTTGCTGAACGCGCCTTGCATCAGCACCTTGAACTGGCTTTCCAGCTCGGCACGGGGCTGGGAGGTGTCGCCGCTGAACAGGCGCGAGGCCTGGTCGCTGAGGGCGTCGAGGAGGGCTTTGGGCGCGAGCATGTTCGGCTGTCCACTGAAACTGAGAAATGGCCCGCAGTGTAGCACGGGGCAAAACACCCTTCTGGCTGCACATTTTTCGAGCAGCGTTTGCCGGCCCTGCGCACCGAAACCGTGCATCTTTTTCGTGCTGGCGACTGGCCAATCTTGGTTGTTTTGCGTAACCCGCTGTTTTTCGGCGCTTTGCCGGAACTGGCAAGCTTTCTGCAATGACCTGTATGAGCCATGCACTGATGCAGTTCCTTTGTGACCAGGCAGCGCGCACGCGCAGCCGATGCCGACGGTGCGTTACAAAGCCAACCGCTGCGCTTAGACTTGAGACGGGTTTGTTTTCCTGGGGCAAGTCCACCAAATCGGGAGAGAGTTTCATGAAGCTAGTCACAGCCATCATCAAGCCGTTCAAGCTGGACGACGTACGCGAGTCGCTGTCGGAAATCGGCGTGCAGGGCATCACCGTCACCGAAGTCAAAGGCTTCGGGCGGCAGAAGGGCCACACCGAGCTGTATCGCGGTGCGGAATACGTGGTCGACTTCCTGCCCAAGGTGAAGATCGACGTCGCCATCGACGACAAGGACCTTGATCGAGTGATCGAAGCCATCACCAAGGCAGCCAACACCGGCAAGATCGGTGACGGCAAGATCTTCGTGGTGAATCTGGAGCAGGCGATCCGCATCCGTACCGGCGAAACCGATACCGACGCGATCTAAGCGCCAACACGCCTCACCAAACCCAAAGCCCCAGGAGAAAACAACATGACTCTGCGTAAGATCGCAGGGCTAGGAGCCCTATTGTCCCTCGTAATGCCTGGGCTAGCCCTGGCCGAGGAAACAGCTGCCCCAGCGCTGAACTCCGGCGACACCGCCTGGATGCTCACTTCCACAGCGCTGGTGCTGTTCATGACCATTCCGGGTCTGGCCCTGTTCTACGGCGGCATGGTGCGTTCCAAGAACGTGCTGTCGGTGATGATGCAGTGCTTCGCCATCACCGGCCTGATCAGCATTCTCTGGGTGATCTACGGCTACAGCATGGCCTTCGATACCACCGGTATGGAAAAGGGCGTGCTCAACTTCAGCTCCTTCGTCGGCGGGTTCTCCAAGGCGTTCCTGAGCGGCGTCACCCCGGCCAACCTGACCTCGGCCACGGCGCTGTTCCCTGAGGCGGTGTTCGTCACCTTCCAGATGACCTTCGCCATCATCACCCCGGCGCTGATCGTCGGTGCCTTCGCCGAGCGCATGAAGTTCTCCGCAATGCTGGTGTTCATGGGTATCTGGTTCACCCTGGTGTATGCACCGATCGCGCACATGGTGTGGAGCGGTGACGGCGCGCTGCTGTGGGACTGGGGCGTACTCGATTTTGCAGGCGGCACCGTGGTGCACATCAACGCCGGTATCGCCGGCCTGGTCTGCTGCCTGGTGATGGGCAAGCGCAAAGGCTACCCGACCACGCCGATGGCCCCGCACAACCTGGGCTACACCCTGATGGGCGCGGCCATGCTGTGGATCGGCTGGTTCGGCTTCAACGCAGGCTCCGCTGCCGCCGCCAACGGCACCGCTGGCATGGCCATGCTGGTGACCCAGATCGCCACCGCCGCTGCCGCGCTGGGCTGGATGTTTGCCGAGTGGGTCTTCCACGGCAAGCCAAGCGCCCTGGGCATCGCCTCGGGTGTGGTCGCCGGCCTGGTGGCCATCACCCCGGCCGCTGGCACCGTGGGCCCGATGGGCGCCCTAGTGATTGGCCTGGTGTCGGGCGTGGTCTGCTACTTCTGCGCCACTACCCTCAAGCGCAAGCTGGGCTATGACGATTCGCTCGACGCCTTTGGCGTACACGGCGTGGGCGGCATCATCGGCGCCATCCTCACCGGTGTGTTCGCAGCCCCTGCCCTGGGCGGGTTCGGCGCGGTCACCGACATCGGTGCCCAGGTCTGGATCCAGGCCAAGGGCGTGATCTTCACCGTGGTCTACACCGCCATCGTCACCTACGTGATCCTCAAGGTGCTGGATGTGGTGATGGGCCTGCGGGTCAACGAAGAAGAAGAGTCGGTCGGCCTCGACCTGGCTCAACACAACGAACGCGGCTACAACCTGTAACTGCGACGCTGGAAAAACTTGCCCGGTTCGCCGGGCATTTTTTTGCCTGTTTTTTGCCATTTCCCGCAGGGCAAACGGTTTATCACCCCAGTTCGCGACGTAGGCCAAAAACTTACAACTTGTAAGGCGTTTATGGAGCTTTGTTTTTTCTGCGGGCGCGCTAGAATGCGCGCCGAAGGGTGTTGGTCATGCAGGCCGCACACTTCGCCAGCCTTTGCTAGGCTTGCCAATAGCGTGTGGCCAGCAGGGGGCTAGGATTTTCCAGGTCCTGCCAGGAGCAGGGCCTGCTGGGTACCGCCTCCCATGAGGAGTGCCGGCCCAAGGGCAGTGGCCAACCCACGGCCAGTTGAATTTTCACTGGTGGCTGCCGGTCTACGGCTGCACTGGTCTATAACTAACCTGCTTTTCGCAAGTCATGAGGTAGAACATGAGCGACGACGATCTGGAAAACGACGACCTCGAAGTAGGCGATGAAGACGAGGCTGATGAAGGCCTCGAAGCGGCGGCTGACGATGGCGCCGAAGATGCTGGCGATGACGACAGCAGCCCGGCCCCCACTGCCAAGGGCAAGTCCAAGGCCGCCGTCTCGGTAGACGAGATGCCGAGCATGGAAGCCAAGCAGAAGGAGCGTGATGCCCTGGCCAAGGCGATGGAAGAATTCCTGTCGCGCGGTGGCAAGGTGCAAGAAGTCGAGGCCAACGTGGTCGCCGACCCGCCCAAGAAGCCGGACAACAAATACGGCAGCCGCCCTATCTGAGTGGCTGAGTATAAAAAAGCCCGCCGTCGCTGCGGGCTTTTTTGTGGGCGCCTATCGGCGCTTCGCGAGCTTTGCTCGCTCCTACGGGATCGGTGCGCGGACTGGTAGGAGCGAGCGCAGCTCGCGATGCGCCGTCAGGCGCTCAATCTGTCAGCGCCAGCGCGATAGCACGTCAGGCAATTGCGACAACCGCTGAATCTCGGCATCCGGCGCCTGCTCACCCGTCCAGGCCTTGCCCTGTGGGTTGAACCACACGGCCCGCAAGCCGGCCCGCTGGGCCCCGGCGATGTCATCGCCGGGGTGATCGCCGACGTGCACCGCCGCACCGGCCTGCGCCTCGCCGCGCTTGAGCGCTTCGAGGAATGGCGCCGGGTCCGGCTTGCCGATGCCCAGGTCCTCGGCGCACAGGGCGAAGCGGAAGTAATCGGCAAGCCCCAGCCGGCGTACGTCGGCATTGCCATTGGTCACTACGCCCAGGGTGTAGTGGTGGCGCAGGATTTCCAGTACCGGCACCACCTCGGGGAATACTTCCACCTGGTGGCGGGCGTGCAGGAACACCTCGAACCCTTCGTTGGCCAGTTCCTGGGCCTGTTTATCGCTGTAGCCGACCGCTTCCAGGGCATGGAACAGCACGCGCCGGCGCAGGGCGCTGATGCGGTGCTTGAGCCCCGGCTCGGCCTGAACCAGGCGCTCGCGGATGGCGAACAGGTGTTCCACCGGCACGCCACCGAGCACCGGCGCGTTGGCCTGCAGCCAGTCGCGCAGCACTACCTCCGCGCTGGCAATCACGGGTGCGGTATCCCACAGGGTGTCGTCGAGGTCGAAGGTGATCAGCTGGATGCTCATGAGTCTGTGCCTTTGCTGCGTTTGGCCCTGGGGTGGGCGCTGTCGTACACCGCGGCCAGGTGCTGGAAGTCCAGGTGGGTGTAGATCTGCGTGGTGCTGATGTCGGCGTGGCCGAGCATTTCCTGCACCGCTCGCAGGTCCTGGGACGATTCCAGCACGTGGCTGGCGAAGGAATGGCGGAGCATGTGCGGGTGCAGGTGCTGGCCCAGCTCGCGCTCACCGGCGGCCTTGACCCGCAGCTGAATGGCCCGGGGGCTCATGCGGTTACCCTGGCGGGTGATGAACACCGCGCTGTCGCGTGGGCCGCCGATGCCGCGCAGCTTGAACCAGGCCTGCAGGGCCTCGCGCGCCTTGCGCCCAACGGGCAGCACGCGGCTCTTGCTGCCCTTGCCGAGCACCTGCACCAGGCCGGCGGCAAGGTCGAGCTGTTCCAGGTCGAGGTTGTTCAGCTCCGACAGGCGCAGCCCGGAGGAATAGAACAGTTCCAGGATGGCCTGGTCGCGGCGGGCGATGAAGTCGTCATCCACGCCGCCATCGAGCAGTTGCAGGGCGCGGTCAGTGTCCAGCACCTTGGGCAAGCGCCGCTCGCCCTTGGGGGCGCTCAGGCCGCTGGCCGGGTCGTGCTGGCAGTGGCCTTCGCGGTTGAGGTAGCGGTACAGGCCGCGCACGGCTGACAACAGCCGTGCCAGGCTGCGTGAGGACTGGCCCTGGTGGTGCTGGCGGGCGATCAGCTGGCGCAGTTGCTGGATCTGCAACGCGCCCCAGCCGGCGATGCCCTGGCTGTTGCAGTAGTCGATGACCTTGTCGAGGTCGCGGCGGTAGGCCAGCAGGGTATGCTCGGACACCTGGCGCTCGTTGCGCAGGTGTGCGCAATAAGCCTCCAGCAGGCGCTCCATCAGCGCACCGGGCGCAGGGTCTGGGTGACGCGCGGCACCACGCGGCCGAGCACTTCGGCAATGTAGCCGAGGAACAGGGTGCCGACGCTGCTCTTGTAGTGCTGCGGGTCGCGGCTGCCGATCGCCAGTACGCCGTGCAGGCCTTGGTACTCAAGGGCGGCCACGGCGCTGGAACCCACTTCCTGGTGCTGCTCCTTGCCGAACAGGAATGCCAGCTCGTGCTCGCGCAGGTTGCCGCTGACGGTCTTGCCACCGCCAAGCAGGCCGCCGATGGCCTGCTGCGCCTCGGCGCTGCTGACCCAGCGGCCAACGGGTGCTGCGTTGTCGCCGAACAGGATGAGGCTGACGAAGGGCACCTGGAATTCCTGGCGCAGGCTGTCTTCGACAGCCATTACCACTTCTTCCAGGCTGCCAGCGTCGAGCAGGTCGAGGATCAGCCGGCGGGTCTTGTCGAACAGCCGGTCGTTGTCGCGGGCCACGTCCATCAGTTGCGACAGGCGGTGGCGCATCTCGATGTTACGGTCACGCAGCAGCTTCAGCTGGCGCTCCACCAACGACACGCTGTCGCCACGCTGGTGGGGAATGCGTTGCTCGACCAGCAGCTCGTCGTGCTCGGCGAAGAACGTGGGGTGGGCGCGCAGGTAGGCGACCACCGCGTCGGCGTCGAGCTCATCGGGCTGCTGGGGTACTGGCTGATCGGTCATGGCGGTTACTCGCTTAGAGACGAACCTGTCCTTCGTAGACGCGCACGGCCGGGCCGGTCATCAACACGGGCTTGCCGGGGCCGGCCCACTCGATGTTCAGGCGGCCACCGGGCAGGTCCAGGGCCACTGGGGAGTCCATCCAGCCCTGGCTGATCGCGGCCACGGCCGCGGCGCAGGCGCCGGTGCCGCAGGCCTGGGTTTCACCGGCACCGCGCTCCCACACGCGCAGGTTGGCGCGGTGGCGGTCGATGACCTGGAGGAAGCCGACGTTCACCCGTTGTGGGAAGCGCGGGTGGTGCTCGATTTTCGGGCCCAGGGCATGCACAGGCGCGGTGTCCACGTTATCGACGCGCAGCACGGCGTGCGGGTTGCCCATGGACACGGCGGCAATCGAATGCACCTGGCCGTCGACTTCCAGCGGGTAGTTCAGGGCCTGGGCGTCGGCGACGAAGGGGATGTCAGCCGGGATCAAGCGCGGCGGGCCCATGTCGACACACACCTGGCCGTCGTTCTGCACGTCCAGCTCGATGACGCCGCCCTTGGTTTCCACGCGAATGCGCTTCTTCGCGGTCAGGCGCTTGTCCAGCACGAAGCGGGCGAAGCAGCGCGCACCGTTGCCGCACTGCTCGACCTCGGAGCCATCGGCGTTGAAGATCCGGTAGCGGAAGTCCACTTCCGGGTTGCTCGGCGCCTCGACGATCAACAGCTGGTCGAAACCGATACCGGTGTGGCGGTCACCCCATTGCCTGGCATGCTTGGGCTGGATGTGCGCGTGCTGGCTGACCAGGTCGAGAACCATGAAGTCGTTGCCCAGCCCATGCATCTTGGTAAAGCGCAGCAGCATGGGTTTACTCCGGCAGCAGGCTTTCGCCAGCGTACAGTTCGGCAATGGTTTCGCGGCGGCGAACTTCGAAGGCCTGGTCACCGTCGACCAGGATCTCGGCGCAACGGCCACGGGTGTTGTAGTTCGAGCTCATGACGAAACCATAGGCGCCCGCCGACTGAACGGCCAGCAGGTCGCCTTCGGCCAGGTTCAGCACGCGGTCCTTGGCGAGGAAGTCGCCGGTTTCGCAGATCGGCCCGACCAGGTCGTAGGCACGGCCTTCACCTTCACGTGGGGTGACCGCGCTGACACCCATCCAGGCCTGGTAGAGGGCCGGGCGGATCAGGTCGTTCATCGCCGCATCGATGATGGCGAAGTCCTTGTGTTCGGTGTGCTTGAGGTATTCCACGCGGGTCAGCAGGGCGCCGGCGTTGGCCACGATGTAGCGGCCTGGTTCGAACACCAGGGCCAGGTCACGGGTGCCGACGCGCTCGCGGATGGCCTTGATGTAGTCGGCCACCAGTGGCGGCTCCTCGTCACGGTAGCGCACGCCCACACCGCCACCCAGGTCCAGGTGGCGCAGGTGGATGCCGCACTCGGCCAGGCGGTCGACCAGGGCCAGCAGGCGGTCGAGGGCATCGAGGAACGGGTCGACGGTGGTCAGCTGCGAGCCGATGTGGCAGTCGACACCGACCACGTCCAGGTTCGGCAATTGCGCGGCGCGCACGTAGATGGCTTCGGCGTCGGCAATGGCGATGCCGAACTTGTTTTCCTTGAGGCCGGTGGAAATGTACGGGTGGGTGCCGGCATCGACGTCCGGGTTCACCCGCAGCGAGATCGGCGCGACCTTGCCCATCTCGGCAGCCACCACTTGCAGGCGCTCAAGCTCGTCGGTGGATTCGACGTTGAAGCAGTGCACGCCGACTTCCAGGGCGCGGCGCATGTCTTCGCGGGTTTTGCCCACGCCGGAGAACACCACGCGGTCGGCACGGCCGCCGGCGGCCAGCACCCGCTCCAGCTCACCGCCGGAGACGATGTCGAAGCCTGCGCCAAGGCGCGCCAGGACGTTCAGCACGCCGAGGTTGGAGTTGGCCTTGACGGCGAAGCAGACCAGGTGCTCGGTGCCTTGCAGGGCATCGGTGTAGCTGCGGTACTGGGCCTCGATGTGGGCGCGCGAGTACACGTAGGTAGGGGTGCCGAAACGTTCGGCGATGGCCGAGAGGGCCACGCCTTCCGCGAACAGTTGACCGTCGCGGTAGTTGAAAGCGTTCATCTGATTTCCTTACTGCTCTGGCGACTGCTCGGGCTGGATCGGCTGCTCATCTTGCGGCTGGACCGCAGGGGCGTGCTGGTGCTGGTGCGATTTTTTCGGGCCTTTGCCGTCCTTGCCATCTTCAGGCAGGTACAGGGGGCCCTTCTGGCCGCAGGCCGAAACGAGGCAGGCAACCGCGACCAGCGCCGCGAGCGAGGAAATCAGGCGCTTCATGGGTGAAATCCTTTGAAATATGCAGTATTGCGCCCGAGTATACCGAGCGACCGGCGGCTTGCCTATGCAAGAGCCGGTCCGTCGGGCGGGCTATGCTTGGGTGTTGCCTGTGCCGGCACTGGCACCCCCTGTGGCAGCGGGTTTACCCGCCAAGAGGCCGCTGCAGGCAGTCGCTAGCCTTTGCATTCAGGGCTCGGCGCCCGTATCTTGCCCGGCTTGCCCGTGAAGCAGTCAATTTCGAGGTTCCTGCAATGAGTTTGAGCGAAGCGCGTTTCCATGATCTGGTCGACGCGACCCAACAGGCCCTGGAAGACCTGTTCGACGAGAGCGGCCTGGACCTGGACATGGAGAACTCCGGCGGTGTTCTCACCATCAAGTTCGAAGGCGGCGCCCAGCTGATCTTCAGCCGCCAGGAGCCGCTGCGCCAGCTGTGGCTGGCCGACCGCTCCGGCGGCTTCCACTTCGACTACGACGAAGAAAGCGGCAAGTGGGTGTGCGAGAAAAGTGAAGAGCTGCTGGGCGAAATGCTCGAGCGCATCGTCTGGGAGCGGGCCGGCGAGAAGCTGGACTTCGACGAGATCTGACATGAGCACTCTGGCGCGGCCAGCCAAGCCGCTCTACAGCAATGTCAGCCCCGCAGTGCCGTCGCCCTGCATCAGCGTGTGCCGGCTGGACGAACAGCGGGTGTGCACCGGTTGCCACCGGCATGTCGAGCACATTCGCGAGTGGCGTTCGGCCGATGACGAGCGGCGCCGGCAGATCTGCCGCGAGGCCCAGGCGCTGCGCGCACGGGCTTGAGTATTTGCCCGGCTGTGGTAGTGTCGGGTTGTGCGTCACCGACGCGAAAGCATTGACAAACCCCGCCCTTGGGCGGGGTTTTGCTTTATCTGCCTGTGCAAAATCGCCTGTTCAAAGGAGTCTGACTGGATCATGAGCACCAAGCCTTCCCTTATCCTCACCCGACTGGACGTACAGCGTCTCGAGCGCCTGATCGACAGCCTCGATGACAGCGCCCCGGGCGTGCTTGCCTTGCAGGAGGAGCTGGACCGTGCCGGGCAGGTGGTTGGGCATGAGGAAGTGCCGGCGGGCGTGGTCACCATGAACTCGCGGGTGCATTGCCGTGAATTGGCCAGTGGCAAGGATTACCACCTGACCCTGGTGTACCCCAAGGATGCTGGCGGCGAGGGCAAGGTGTCGGTGTTGGCGCCGATTGGCTGTGCGCTGCTGGGGTTGTCGGTGGGCGAGCAGATCGATTGGCCGGCGCCGGGGGGCAAGACCCTGAAGCTTGAGTTGCTGGATGTGGAGTATCAGCCAGAGGCTGCTGGGGATTTCGACCTTTGAGATCTTGGGGGCGCTTTGCGCCCCATCGCGAGCTTTGCTCGCTCCTACAGGTGATCGCATACCCTTGTAGGAGCAGGCTTGCCTGTGATGGGCTGCAAAGCAGCCCCGGCTTTATCTAAGGTTCCAACGTGGCGTGCAATTTCGCCAACCCCTCGTTCAGTGCCTGCTCCAGTTCGCGCTTGTAGCGCAGGTAAAGGCTGGTTGACCCTTGCTCGTCTTCAAGCAGCTCGGACAAATCCAGGTCCGTGATGTAACAGCGGTAGTGCCCGGCGCTGCGGCGCTGGCCGAGGATCTGCCGGGCGACCACCTCATACAGCTGCTCGCCATGGTCCAGCTCGGAGAACTCCAGCTGGTCGCAATACAGCGTGACATGCACCTCATCCCCCGCACCGGCCTGCAGGATGGCCTGAACCTCGTAGTACGGCTGGTCACTGGCATCGCTCGGTGCCGAGCGTGGCTCCACGCTGCGCGCCTTGCCTGGCCCGCTTGGCAGCAATTGGCCGTAGTGGATATCCAGTGAAGCCTGTTGCAGGCAGTCCAGCGGCAGGCGTGCATCGTGGCGCATCAGCACCGAGCGCAGGAAACGCTGCAGCGGCAGCAGCAGGTGGTTTTCATCGTGCAGCGGCAGGCGTTGCTGCCACAGCGCGTTGTACTCGTCGAGCACGTAGAGGTCGGCCCAGCCGTCGAACAGGCGGTAGAACACCTGGATGCAACCGGGCTGCTCCTGTGCCAGCACCAGCGGCAGGTCGTGGTCCTGCAGGGCGTTGGCGTCGAGGTACAGCGGGCTGTAGGTGCTGCGTTCCTCGCCCAGGCAACCCAGCACGGCCTCATGCCCGGCCAGGGTCGCCAGGCTGACCTGGCCGGGCAGCAGCTCCAGCACGTGGGTGTACTGGGCCACCTGCAGCACGTAGCGGTGGTTGCGGCCCTGGTCGAGCAGCAATTGCACGGTGTCGAAAATCTCCTCCACCCGCTGGCTGATGGCCTGGGCGCGGTTGTGGCAGAAGCAGCGCACCCGCACCCGCGGGCGGTGGCTGCGCTGGCCCAGGCTGTTGAGGAAGTCGCGCAGGCAACGCAGCAGCGCGTGCTCGCCGTCATAGCGCTGCACCAGCACTTCGTTCCAGCTGTTGAGGGTGACCTGATCGAGCGTCAGCACCAGGTTCTCGCGTACCCCGGCATAGCTCAGCGAGTCGGTGCGCTCGGTGGTCATCAGGATGTTCAGGTCACGGTGGTGGCGCAGTGGGTCGACGCCGACGTTGACCAGCAGCAGGATCTCGTCGGCCACGCTCGGTTGCAGCAGGCGTACTTCGCCAACGCCCTCCAGGGGCAGCGGGATGCCCTGTTGCAAGCTGCCGACCAGGTTGAACAGCTCGAACTCGGTCAGGTCGCTGTCGCCTGGGTGCAGTGCCAGGCGCGTGCTGCTGTCGATGACGCCGTTGCGGTGGGCCCAGGTCAGCAGTTCCAGCAGCTCGCGGCAGCGCTTGATCGGGCTGAAGTGCTCCCACTCATGGGTGCCCAGGTTGCCGTTGTACAAGCCCCAGTGATGGCTGCCGGGTTCCTTGCGGTTGGGCGAGTGCACCAGGGTGACGGTGTCTTCGGCGATGTCCGGGGCAATGCCTGGGTTGATCGCTTCGATCTTGCCGGCGCGGCGCTCGAAGGCAGCGTACAGGCGCCGGCCCAGCACGTTGAGGTCGCGCTGGTCGGCGCGGGTGCTGGCGTTCTGCTGTTGCGCGAACTGGTTGAGAAAGCGGTAGCTGTAGTTGAGCTCGGCCACCAGTTCCCGGCGCTCCACGGCCACCTGGCGCACTTTCCACTGGCTGCGGCTGTCGAGCAGCGCCAGTTGGCGCTCGTCCCAGCCCCACTCATCGGCCAGGCGCTGCAGCAGTTGGCGTTGCCAGCCGTGGTTGCGGTTGCGCTCCAGGCCGCTGAGCTTCTTGTTCACCTTCAGGTACAGGCTGCGCCGCACCAGCTCCAGGCGCGCGGTTTCGCCCCGGGCCTGCAGGTAGCGCTCGATGCGCCGGTACACCATCACGTAGGGGTCGAGCTCGTCGAGGTCGAGCTGGTTGGCGAACACCGCCTGCTTGTAGTCCAGGCTCAGGCAGCGCACGTTGGGGTGTTCGCTGGCATAGACCTCGGTCAGCAGCAGCTTGAGCAGCGACTTGTAGGGCGAGTCGATGCCCTTGAACAGTTGCCACAGGCCGGCCCCCACGTATTCGCCAGGCGGAATGTGCGCCAGGTGGCCGAGGTCGAGGGCGTCCTGGTTGCGGATGAAGCGCTTGGACAGCAGGGTTTCGGCATAGCCCTGGTAGTTGTGCTCTTCATACGCCGGCACCAGCCACCACAGCGGTGTGCGCCCGGCCAGCCAGATGGCGGTGCGGTAGAACTCGTCGAGCAGCAGGTAGTGCTGGGTGGTGCCACAGTCGTCGGAGCTCAGCTGGCCGTCGCGCAGGCCCTGGGCGAAATGCTGCGGGTCTATCAGGAAGAAGTGCGCCTCGGCGCCCTGGCTGGCGGCCCAGGCTTCGAGCAGCTGGCACTTGCGCCGCAGTTCGTCGCGCTGGGTGTCGTCCAGGCCTGGGGCGTGGCACACCCACAGGTCCATGTCGCTTTGCTCGGCCTGGGCCAGCGAGCCCAGGCTGCCCATCAAAAACAGGCCGTGGATCGGCCGCGGCGGGTTGCCGTGGCGGGCCTTGTAGGCGAACGAGCGGGCCAGGCGCTGGGCCTCGGCAACCCGTTCGGCGTCGGGCTCGAAGCCGGCCACGCCGGCTGGGGTGGCGCCGGACACGTAGCCGGGCAGCAGCGGGTGGTTGACGTGGAACAGCAGCGGCAACAAGGTCAGCACCAGTTGCTGGCGGGTCGACAGGCCTTCCATGGCCCGCTCCAGGCGGCCCTGGTTGATATGCAGAAAACGCGCACGCAGCGTCGCCAGCACCTTGCGGTCGATGCCTTGATCGAGGTCGGGGCGGATTTCGTGGGGGTGGTTCATGGGGCACTCAGGGCGGGCCGGGGGAGCTGTGGCGAGTTTAGCCTGAGTGGGGCAGTGGGATAAGCGCTGAATGGGTTTTTGACGTCATTTTTCTAACGCGTGGTCAGGCCTCTTCGCGGGGCAAGCCCGCTCCTACACAAAGGACGGCGCCTGTAGGAGCGGGCTTGCCCCGCGAAGAGGCCAGCACAGGATCAAGCAGGCTGTGGCGTTTTAAGAATGCTAAGCAACAGTTGAACGCTTTCAGCCGCGTCGTTCCCGAGGCTGGTGAGGTAGCCACCATCGGGCTGGTCGGTGAGCTCTTTTTCATGAAGGCGCTTGGCCGCGGCGATCAAGGCGGGCGAAGCATTGCTGCCAACTTTGATGCCTTCCTGGTGGTTGTCCAGGTTGAACAGGGCAAGCACTTCCAGTTCGGCGATCAGTTCGGGGGTGAAGGACATGGCGACTCCTGACTTCCAGACAAGGATGGCGGCACCGCCAGCGGTGCCTGACCCTGGAGTGTAGTCGGCTTATTCGTCGTCGCCTTGATCTGCCTCAGGCGGCAGCTCCGGCAGGGCGCGCAGGGCGGCTTCGTACCACTGGCCGTCGAAGGCGCGGTCGTCCTTGAGCATGTTGTCGATCTCGATGGCCAGCACGTGGGCCATCAGGTTGAGGATGTCTTCGCGCTCGTAGCCGACCAGGGTCAGCTTGTTGAACGTGGCCTTGGCCGCTGGCGGCTCGCCGCTTTCAATCTGGTTTTCGATGGCTTCGGTCAGTGTCGCCTCGGCGAAGGCTTCGTCGTCGTTTTCGATGTCGTCGTGCTCGCTCATGGCGTGGCTCCTGTGGTGGGACGCACAGTGTGCCACGCCCGCGCCGGCAATGCCTGGCCATCGACGGGGTGCATGACGCTGGTCAGGAAAACGCCCAGGGGCTATAACAGCCCAGCCATCCCCACACGGCCTGGAGGCTGTTACCCCATGCTCAAGCTTCACGGATTCTCGGTCAGCAACTACTACAACATGGTCAAGCTGGCCCTGCTGGAGAAGGGCCTGCCCTTCGAGGAGGTCGCGTTCTATGGAGGCCAGGCGCCCCAGGCGCTGGCGGTCAGCCCGCGGGGCAAGGTGCCGGTGCTGCAAACCGAGCACGGCTTCCTCAGCGAAACCAGCGTGATCCTCGACTACCTGGAAACCCTGGGCGGCAAGGCGCTGCTGCCGAGCGACCCATTTGCCCAGGCCAAGGTGCGCGAACTGCTCAAGGAGATCGAGTTGTACATCGAGCTGCCAGCACGTACCTGCTATGCAGAGGCCTTCTTTGGTGCGGCGGTCGAGCCGTTGATCAAGGAGCGTGCGCGTGCCGAGCTGTTGGCAGGCTTTGCCACGCTCAAGCGCAATGGGCGGTTTGCCCCCTATGTGGCGGGTGAGCAGTTGACTGTGGCCGACTTGATGTTCTGTTTCTCGGTCGACCTGGCCTGTGCGGTGGGCAAGAAGGTGCTGGGCATCGACTTCCTGGCGGACTTCCCCCAGGCCAAGGCATTGTTGCAGCTGCTGGGCGAGCACCCGCACATGGCGCGCGTGGTGGCAGACAAGGACGCGGCGATGCCGGCGTTTCTGGAGATGGTGCGCAGCGGCAAGCGCTGAAGTCGGCGTTGGGGCCTTCGCGGGGCAAGCCCGCTCCTACAGGGTGTAGGGCGGGCTTGCGCAATGGTCCTTAGCGCGAAGCCAGCAGGGCCTTGCCGCGAACCACGGCGGCGCGCACCTGGGCCGGTGCGGTCCCGCCAATGTGGTTACGGGCATTCACCGAACCTTCCAGGGTCAGCACGGCGAACACGTCCTGCTCGATCTGGTCGCTGAACTGGCGCAGTTCGTCCAGGCTCATCTCGGCCAGGTCCTTGCCGGTGTCCACGCCATACTTCACCGCATGGCCGACGATTTCGTGGCAATCACGGAACGGCAGGCCGCGGCGTACCAGGTAGTCGGCGAGGTCGGTGGCGGTGGAGAAACCGCGCAGGGCCGCTTCACGCATGATCGCGTGCTTGGGCTTGATGGCCGGAATCATGTCGGCGAAGGCCCGCAGCGAGTCGCGCAGGGTATCGGCGGCGTCGAACAGCGGCTCCTTGTCTTCCTGGTTGTCCTTGTTGTAGGCCAGCGGCTGGCCTTTCATCAGGGTCAGCAGGCCGGTCAGCGCGCCGAACACACGGCCGCTCTTGCCACGCACCAGTTCCGGCACGTCCGGGTTCTTCTTTTGCGGCATGATCGAGCTGCCGGTGCAGAAGCGGTCGGGCAGGTCGATGAACTGGAACTGGGCGCTGGTCCACAGCACCAGCTCTTCGGAGAAGCGCGACAGGTGCATCATGGCCACGCTGGCGGCGGCGCAGAATTCGATGGCGAAGTCGCGGTCCGAAACGCCATCCAGCGAGTTGCCGGCCACGGCTTCGAAGCCCAGCAGCTTGCAGGTCAGTTCACGGTCGATCGGGTAGGTGGTGCCGGCCAGCGCGGCGCTGCCCAGGGGCATGCGGTTGGCGCGCTTGCGGCAGTCGACCAGGCGCTCGTAGTCGCGGCTGAGCATTTCGAACCAGGCCAGCAGGTGGTGGCCGAAGGTGACCGGCTGGGCCGTCTGCAGGTGGGTGAAGCCAGGCATGATGGTTTCAGCTTCGCGCTCGGCCTGCTCCAGCAGGCCCTGCTGCAGGCGGGTGATTTCGGCCAGGATCAGGTCGATTTCGTCGCGCAGCCACAGGCGGATATCGGTGGCCACCTGGTCGTTGCGGCTACGGCCGGTGTGCAGCTTCTTGCCGGTGATGCCGATGCGGTCGGTGAGGCGGGCTTCGATGTTCATGTGCACGTCTTCGAGGTCGACGCGCCAGTCGAAGCTGCCGGCCTCGATTTCGCCCTGGATGGTTTTCAGGCCATCGATGATGGTGTCGCGCTCGGCGTCGCTGAGCACGCCGACCTGCGCCAGCATGGTGGCGTGGGCGATCGAACCCATGATGTCGTGGCGGTACAGGCGCTTGTCGAAGTCGACCGAGGCGGTGAAGCGGGCGACGAAGGCGTCGACGGGCTCACTGAAGCGGCCGCCCCAGGACTGATTGGTCTTGTCGGTGCTCATGGATTCACTCATTGCAGGCGTGAACGAAAAAGTGGCGCCGATAATAGCAGGATTGGGCCTGCTACCGCAGGGCGTCGGTCGACAGAAACCGGCGGAAAACATCAATGCAGGCGGGCGATGACGATATTCAACGATTGAACGGCAGTGTTCCACGGACCGTCTACAGTTGGACAGAGGACTGGCAGCGATTCTGCCGGCTCAGTGAATCTTTGGCCTTCGTATCGGTCTAGAGCGTGACCGCAGTGTCGCTCGACCTGCTCTTGTCTACGCTATACCCGTGAGACTCACTCAGGAATCCAGAGCAATTATGAATGTCCTGATCGTTGATGATGAACCCCAAGCCCGTGAACGCCTGACGCGGCTATTCGCTGAACTGGAGGGGTACACCGTGCTGGAGCCCAGCGCCACCAACGGCGAGGAGGCCCTGGCTCTGATCGAAAGCCTCAAGCCCGATGTCGTCCTGCTGGACATCGGCATGCCGGGCCTGGATGGCCTGCAGGTTGCCGCTCGCCTGTGCGAGCGCGAGGCGCCGCCGTCGGTGGTGTTTTGCACCGGCGACGATGAATACGGCGCCGAGGCCTTCAAGGACAGTACGCTCAGCCATGTGACCAAGCCGATCCAACCCCAGGCCCTGCGCGACGCCCTGCGCAAGGCGGAAAAACCCAACCGTGCGCAACTGGCGGCGCTGACCCGGCCGGGCAGCGAAGGCGGCAACCCGCGCAGCCATATCAGTGCGCGCACGCGCAAGGGCATCGAATTGATCCCGTTGCCCCAGGTGATCTATTTCATTGCCGACCATAAATACGTGACCTTGCGCCACGAAGCCGGGGAGGTGTTGCTCGACGAACCGCTCAAGGCCCTGGAAGACGAATTTGGCGAACGCTTCGTGCGTATCCACCGTAATGCCCTGGTGGCCCGTGAACGCATCGAGCGCCTGCAGCGCACGCCGCTGGGGCATTTCCAGCTGTTCCTCAAGGGCCTGGACGGCGATGCCCTGACCG
The DNA here is from genome assembly GCF_011752535.1 of Pantoea sp. Tr-811. Classification (NCBI taxonomy): domain Bacteria; kingdom Pseudomonadati; phylum Pseudomonadota; class Gammaproteobacteria; order Enterobacterales; family Erwiniaceae; genus Pantoea; species Pantoea sp. Tr-811. The sequence goes on along the minus strand of NZ_VWXJ01000004.1, from coordinate 333,103 downwards.
TCAGCCGCCGGCATGTGGCGGGTGTGCGCAAGATGATGCAAACCCTCTGACCGCCGTTTCGCCGGCCTGTGAACCTGCGCTGCCCTGGCAGGCACCGCGCCGGGTCTGTTGATCCGTATCTGCAAGCGATGCCGTTGATGCTGTTATCATCGGCGGCATTTCTCTGCATCGGGGCGTTTCATGTCCACTCGCGAAATCCGCATTGCCACCCGTAAAAGTGCCTTGGCCCTGTGGCAGGCCGACTACGTCAAAGCCCGCCTTGAACAGGCGCATCCGGGGCTGTTGGTGACCCTGGTGCCCATGGTCAGCCGTGGCGACAAGCTGCTCGATGCACCGCTGGCGAAAATCGGCGGCAAGGGGCTGTTCGTCAAGGAACTGGAAACCGCGCTGCTGGACAACGAAGCCGACATCGCCGTGCATTCGATGAAAGATGTGCCCATGGATTTCCCCGAGGGCCTGGGCCTGTTCTGCATCTGCGAGCGTGAAGACCCGCGTGATGCCTTTGTCTCCAACACCTACGCCAGCCTCGCCGCACTGCCGGCCGGCAGCGTGGTCGGCACGTCCAGCCTGCGCCGCCAGGCCCAGTTGCTGGCGCGCCGGCCCGACCTGAAAATCCAGTTCCTGCGGGGTAACGTCAACACCCGCCTGGCCAAGCTCGATGCCGGCGAGTACGACGCGATCATCCTTGCCGCAGCGGGCCTGATTCGCCTCGGCTTCGAAGACCGCATCACCGACTCGATCAGCGTCGAAGACAGCCTGCCAGCGGGCGGCCAGGGCGCCGTGGGCATCGAATGCCGCAGCGCTGACAGCGAAATCCACGCCCTGCTGGCGCCCCTGCACCATGCCGATACCGCCGACCGGGTGGTGGCCGAGCGGGCCTTGAACAAACGCCTGAATGGCGGCTGCCAGGTTCCGATTGCCTGCTACGCCGTGCTTGAAGGCGAGCAGCTGTGGCTGCGCGGCCTGGTTGGCCAGCCCAGCGGCGGCACCTTGCTGGTGGCCGATGCCCGCGCACCGCGCGCAGCGGCGCAGGCCCTTGGCGAGCAAGTGGCCGAAGCCCTGCTGGGCCAGGGCGCCGAAGCCATCCTCAAGGAAGTGTACGGCGAGGCCGGGCACCCGTGAGCGCCTGGCGCCTGCTGCTGACCCGGCCCGTCGAGGACTGCGCAGCACTGGCGCAGAGCCTGGCAGCTGCCGGTGTGGCGAGCAGTTGCCTGCCGCTGCTGGCCATCGAGCCGGTGGCGCTGCAGGGCCGGCAGCAGTTGGCCGGCCTGGCGCAGTGCCAGGCGATCATCGTGGTCAGTAAGCCAGCAGCCCGCTTGCTCCTTGAAAACCTGGCCACGGCAGGGCTGCAAGCGCCCGCCACAGGCTGGTTCACCGTGGGTGAAGCGACGGCGGCGGTGCTGCAGGCCGCAGGCTTGCAAGTGAGCTTTCCCACGGGCGGTGACGACAGCGAGGCGTTGCTCGCGCTGCCGCGCCTGCGCGAGGCTATCGCGGCGCCCGCCGCCCATGTGGTGATTGCCCGTGGCGTGGGAGGTCGCGAACTGCTGGCAGAGCGTCTTGCAGAGCAAGGTGCTAGGGTCGAATATCTGGAACTGTATCGTCGCTGCCTGCCGGCATACCCGGCGGGCACCCTGGTGCGCCGCATCGAAGCGGAACGCCTCAACGGGCTGGTTGTCAGCAGTGGGCAGGGTCTTGAACACCTGCAATTGATGGCCGCCGCCGATTGGCCGCAAGTCGCGCGCCTGCCCTTGTTCGTGCCCAGCCCGCGGGTTGCCGAACTGGCCAGGGCCGCCGGGGCCCAACAGGTTGTGGATTGCCGTGGCGCCAGTGCCACGGCCTTGCTGGCAGCCGTGCAGCGCAGCGCTGCACCTGCCTCTTAAGGCGCTAAGCTCTGAGCGAGGCGCCCCCATGCAAAGGATGGATACGTGAGCGAAACTGTCTTGTCCAACAATGATCAGCCGTCGGCGCAGCAGCCGGTCGAACCCGCCCCCGAAAAGCCCGCGAAGCGCGCTGGCAGTGGCCTGGCCCTGCTGGCGCTGCTGGTTGGCGCCGCCGGGGTGGCGGTTGGCGGTTGGGGTGTCTGGCAGGTACGCCACCTGCAAGGCAGCGAGCTGAGCCAGGGCCAGCAGCTGGAAGCGCTGAACCAGCGCGCCGCCGCCTTGCAGCAGCGCGAACAGCAAACCAGCGCACAACTGGCCAGCCTGCCGGCGGCCAGTGAACTGGAAGACCGCCGCCGCTTGGTGGCGCAACTGCAAGGCGACCAGCAACGCCTCAGCCAGCGCCTGGAAACCGTGCTTGGCGAAAGCCGCAAGGAATGGCGCCTGGCCGAGGCCGAGCACCTGCTGCGCTTGGCCACCCTGCGCCTGTCGGCGTTGCAGGACATCACCAGCGCCAAGGCCCTGGTCGAAGGCGCCGACGAGATCCTTCGCGAGCAGAGCGACCCGGGCGCCTTCGCCGCCCGGGAGCAACTGGCACGCAGCCTGGCGACTCTAAGCAGCACCCAGCAGCCAGATCGCACCGGCCTGTTCCTCAAGCTGGCTGCCCAGCGCGAGCAGGTGCAGCAGCTCAGCGCCCAGTCGCCGGAGTTCGCCAGCAACGCCGATGCCCTCGGTGCCCTGACCGCCGATGGCGACGGCGCCAGTCGCCTGTCGCAGTGGTGGGCGGAAATTTCCAAGTATTTCCAGATCGACTTCAACGCCGATGACAATGTGCGCCCGCTGCTGGCCGGCCAGCAGCTGAACCAGCTGCGCCTGGCCCTGAGCCTGACCCTTGAGCAGGCCCAGTGGGCTGCGCTCAATGGCGAAAGCAAGGTCTACAGCAAAGCCCTGGATGATGCGCGCAGCGTGCTGCTGGCCAACTTCAATGCCGACAACCCACAGAGCAAGGCCATGCTCGACAGCCTCAATGCCTTGGCCGAAGAGCCTGTGTCGGTGGTCACCCCGGACCTGGGTGAAAGCCTGGCGGCCGTGCAGGCCTACATCCAGCGCCGCCACCTGCCGGCCGAGGCACAAGGGGGCAAGCCATGAAGCGTGTCTACCTGCTGGCGGTGCTGGCGATCGTGATTGCCGCCGCATTGGGCATCGCGGTGGCCAAGCACAGTGGCTACGTACTGATCGCCTACGGCGGCTTCCGTTACCAGTCTGGCTTGTGGGCCGCCCTGGCCGCGTTGGTGGGCATCGTCGTGGTGCTGTGGCTGTTGCGCTACGGGGTTGGCCTGGTGCTCACGTCCTCTGGCGTGGTCAACCCTTGGTCGCGGCGCAACCGCAGCCGGCGCGTGCGCATCGCCATCGAGCAGGGCCAGCTGGACCTCGCCGAGGGCCGCTGGGCCAGCGCCCAGCGTCACCTGCATCGCGCCGCCGAGGCTGAACGCCAGCCGCTGCTGTATTACCTCGGTGCTGCCCGCGCAGCCAATGAGCAGGGCCGCAAGGACGACAGCGACCAACTGCTGGAGCGTGCACTGGAGCGCCAGCCCCAGGCTGAACTTGCCATCGCCCTGACCCACGCGCAGTTGCAGATGGACCGTGGCGAGTCCGAGGGCGCCCTGGAAACCCTGCTGGTCATGCATGAGCGTCACCCGCAGAACAACCAGGTGCTGCGCTTGCTCCAGCGCCTGTACCTGGAGCAGGGCGACTGGTCGGCGTTGATCCGCCTGCTGCCGGACCTGCGCAAGAACAAGGTGCTGCCGGCCACCGAGCTTGCGGCGCTGGAACAGCGTGCCTGGGGCCAGAACCTGAACCTGGCGACGACCCGCGGCGAAGATGCCCAGAGCGCCCGCCAGGCCCTGGAGCGTGCCTGGCAGCAGTTGACCGCCGCCCAGCGCCAGGAACCGCAACTGGTCTTGGCCTATGCCGAGCAGCTACGCCAGGTGGGCGCACAGGGCGAAGCCGAACAGGTGCTGCGCACCGCCCTCAAGCGCGAGTACGAGAGCCACCTGGCACGCCTGTATGGCCTGGTGCGTGGCGATGACCCGGCGCGTCAGCTGCAAACCGCCGAGGGCTGGCTCAAGGCCCACCCGCAAGACCCAAGCCTGCTGCTGACCCTGGGGCGCCTGAGCCTGCAGAATCGCCTGTGGGGCAAGGCGCGTGATTACCTGGAAAGCAGCCTGCGCATGGAGCGCAACCCGGAAGCCTGTGCCGAACTGGCGCGTCTGCTTGCCGGGTTGGGCGAAACCGAGCGCAGTAACCAGCTGTTCCAGGAAGGCCTTGGCCTGTTGGATGAACGCTTGCTGGCCTTGCCACTGCCCGAAGGCGTACGCGCCTGACCCTGCCGTGGGCCCGCGCTGAGCCGCGGGCCCACGGTTGCAGTCGACCTGCAAAGAAATTTCCTACAAGTCGCGTAGAAACTTCCGTACCCCTCAAGCGACGTGTCGCCACCGTAGTGCCTTGAAACAAAGCCAGCCTTTCCTCTACCGTTTCAGGCCACTTTCGATTACCGGACCCCAACACCCATGCTGCCGGCCCGTCTGCGCACATTTTTTGTTCCTGCCTGCCTGGGCGCCTGTGCCGTGCTGTGGGCATCCTTCCATCTGGAGCACCTGGTGGGCCTCGTGCCTTGCCCGCTGTGCTTCAGCCAACGGGCGCTGCTGGCGGTGTATGCCGTGGTCTGCCTGGCGGCGCTGCTGCATGCCCCAGGCCTGCGTGGCCTGTTGCGTTACGCACGGGCGGCATTGGCTTGCGCAGGGTTGGGGGCGCTGTTGGCGGGGCGGCATGTGTGGCTGCAGGGCGTGGCCGGCGGCCACGTGTGTTCACTGCCGTTTTCCCATGTGTTCGAGCAACCCTGGCGCAAGGCCGTCCACGAACTGTTGTTCGGCGGCCCGGACTGCAGCTCGCTGGCCTGGAGCTTTCTCGACCTGACCTTGCCTGAGTGGAGCCTGCTGGCATTCCTGCTGCTGGCGGCGATGCCCCTGAGCGCTCTGCTGGCGTATCGTTTCCGCAGCCTGGCCCAGGGTTGACCCAAGGCAAGGCAGGGGCAATCGCTCGACCAGTGGTGCCGTACCCAGGCATTAAACACTTGTATGAACTTTGTCGCCTGCGTACCTTGAAGGGCAGCACGTGCGGGAATAATCTCCCAGCACGCATACCGAAAACACAACTGCTCGATGCCGTCCTGCTGATGTCACCTTTGTGCTACGCGGTCGTGGTGCGAGGTGCAGCGGCATCTACCCAGAAGGGAAGAGATCGCCATGCTCGATAGTTGTCAGAACGCCCAGGAACGCTGGGGTGGGGTTCACAAGCTGATCGACCGTTGGCTCGAGGAACGCGAGGAGCTGGTTCAGGCTTTCCGTACCTTGCGCGACGCCAGGCCGGCCTTTGCCGACAAGCACCAGAGCCGCGACTTCTGCGCCGTGCTGGTCGACTATGTGTCCGCCTGGCATTTCGAGGTCAGTGAGCAACTGGTTACCGAGGCCAAGGCCTTTGGCGACGAGAAAGCGCTGAAGCTGGCCGAGGAAATCAACCCGCGCATCAACGACATCACCCAGATCGCGCTGGCGTTCAACGACCACTGCGAAAAGGGCGAATGCAAGGACACCGAGCGTTTCGCCGAAAAACTCGGCAAGCTTGGCAGCCTGCTGCATGAGCGCTTCGAGCTTGAAGACTGCCTGATCGAGGTGCTGCACAACGCGCACAAGGAAGAGGGCGCGGTGCAGGCGTGAAGGCCGGCGTCAGTCGCCGACCGCCAGCAGCTCGATTTCGAACACCAGGGGCGTGTAGGGCGCGATCAGGTCACCGGCGCCCTCGGCCCCATAGGCCTGCGCCGATGGAATCACCAGGCGCCAGGTTGCGCCGGCCTTCATGTGCGGCAAGGCCACCTGCCAACCTTCGATCACCGAATCCAGGCTGAACCACTGCGGCTGCTGGTTCTGGTCGAACACCGACCCGTCCGGCAGCTTGCCGGTATAGCGCACCTGAACCCTGCCACCGGGCTTGGGTTGCGCGCCATCGCCACTTTTCAGCTCGCTGTACAGCACCCCTTCCGGCAGTTCATGAACCCCCGCACGTGCCCGTTCGTTGGCCATGAAGCGGGTTTCCACTGCTTGCAGCTTGGCCACTTCGGCCTGTTCGGCGGCATGGTTTGCCTGTTCGTCGTGCTGTTGCAGGATGGCTTGCATGCGCGCCTTGTCGAGTTGCGACGGCTGGCCCAGGTAAGCCTGGCGCAGGCCTTCGACCAGTGCATCGAGCTGCAGCCCGGGCACTTCCTGGCGCAGCCGCTCACCGAGGCTGGCACCCAGGCTGTAGGCCAGGTCGTGGTCGCTGGCAGGGGCGGTGTCGGTGGCGGCCAGGGCGAAGGGCGTTATCAGGAACAGGCTGAGCACAAGATAGCGAGACATGGCGGGTCTTTGTCTTGAGTGATGGGTGGCTGTCGGACCAGGCGCTGCTTATGCGGCGCATCGCGAGCGCCTAGGATAATACCAACCGCTCGAATAAATAATGTAGGCGGGCGTAGCTCGCGATGTGCCACCCAGGCAGCACAGTCAAAAACCTGCAACGATTTGTTAAGCAACTACACTTGCACCCAGCTGCAAGATAACAACTTTGCCCAGGCATGCAACGCGGCGCCAACGTAACTGTCACATGCCCTAGCGGCGGTAGCAGCAGAAGCATAGTATTAGCCGCAATCTCGTCAGCCAGGAGGTAAACCATGTCGGCCAAAAAGAAGCCAGTAAGTACGCCGTTACACCTGCTCCAGCAACTTTCGGGCAGCCTGCTCGAACACTTGGAAGACGCCTGCTCGCAAGCGCTGGCTGATGCGGAAAAATTGCTGGCCAAGTTGGAAAAGCAACGGGTCAAGGCCCAGGAAAAACTGCACAACGGTCGTTTGAAGTTGCAGGACGTGGCCAAGGCCGGTAAAGCCAAGGCTCAAGGCAAGGCACAAAAAGCCATTGGCGAACTTGAGGGCTTGCTCGATTCGCTCAAAGAGCGCCAGACGCAAACCCGCACCTATATCCAGCAACTCAAGCGTGATGCCCAGGAAAGCCTGAAACTGGCCCAGGGTGTCGGCAAGGTGCGCGAGGCTGCAGGCAAGGCGCTGGACCAGCGCGCAGTCGCTGCCAAGGCTGCCAAACCGGCAACTGCCAAAGCGTCTGCCCGCAGCACTGCCGCCAAGGCCCCGGCTCGCGCCGCTGCTAACAAGCCAGCCGCCGCCAAGGCTCCGGCTCGTGCTGCTGCTGCCAAACCAGCTGCCGCCAAGGCCCCGGCTCGCGCTGCTGCTGCGAAGCCAGCCGCCGCCAAAGCCCCGGCTCGCGCTGCTGCTGCCAAGCCAGCCGCCGCCAAGGCCCCGGCTCGCGCTGCTGCCAAGCCAGCCGCTACCAAGGCCCCGGCTCGCGCCGCCGCCGCCAAACCAGCCGCTGCCAAGGCTCCGGCCAAAGCCAGCGCTGCCAAGCCCGCTGCCGCCAAGCCAGCGGCTAAACCTGCTGCCGCCAAGGCCCCTGCGAAGCCAGCGGCTGCCAAGCCTGCAGCCAAGGCGCCAGCCAAACCAGCAGCAGCCAAACCAGCAGCCAAACCGGCCGAGTCCAAGCCGGCCACGCCAGCTGCAACCACCTCTGCCAGCACCCCTGCGGCAGCCTCGGCACCCGCCAGCAGCCCAGCTCAGGCGCCGTCTTCGGCATCCTGACGCGCTGCGGCCGCGACGCGCAATTGCTCCAGCGCGTCGTGGCCACGGGCCTGGTCCGGCGCCAGCCGGGTCAGCCAATCTTCCTCCTGCCCGTGCGCCCCGCTGGGCCATGGCTGTGCACAGGCCTCCAGCCGTTGCAGCAAGGTTTTTTCCGCCTGCAACTCCAAGCCCTTCAATTGCTCGCGTAGCACGGCCAACTGGGCATCCTGCTGTGCGGCGTCCCGCCATTGCTGGCGCAGCGTACGCAGCGGCATGACCACTTCCTTCTGCCAGCTTTCGGCCAGTGCCTGCAGCGCCTGGGCGCGGTCGCGGCTGTAGGCGACTGCACGCCGCTGCAGCCAGGTGGCGCAAAGCAGCAGGCAAACATCGCCACCCAGGGCTTGCAACTGCAGGCAGGCCGTTTCAACGCCGGGGCGGGCATACAAGGCCAGGGCGTGATTCCACAGGTCGGTGTGCATGATTCCACTCACGCTGAGGGCCGAGGAAGCTGGTAGACTCCGCGACCACTATGATCAGACTATCCAACCTCACTTTACAGCGTGGTCCGCAGCGCTTGCTAGAAGGCGCCGAGATGACCCTGCACGCCGGTCACAAGGCCGGCCTGATCGGCGCCAACGGCGCCGGAAAATCCAGCCTGTTCGCCTTGCTGCGCGGTGAGCTGTCGCCCGATGCCGGCGACTGCCAGCTGCCCGGTGACTGGCGCATCGCCCACATGCGCCAGGAGGTCGACACCCTCGACCGCCTGGCAGTGGACTATGTGCTCGACGGCGACGCCCGCCTGCGCAAGGTCCAGGCCGAACTCGCCGTGGCCGAGCAGGCCCACGACGGCACTGCCCTGGCCCGCCTGCACAGTGAGCTGGAAGTCGCCGACGGCTATACCGCCGATGCCCGCGCGCGCAAGCTGCTGGCCGGCCTGGGCTTCACCAACGAGCAGATGGACCGCCGTGTCGGCGACTTCTCCGGTGGCTGGCGCATGCGCCTGAACCTGGCCCAGGCGCTGATGTGCCCGTCCGACCTGCTGCTGCTCGACGAACCCACCAACCACCTGGACCTCGATGCGATCCTGTGGCTGGAGGACTGGCTCAAGGGTTACCCGGGCACGCTGTTGCTGATCTCCCACGACCGCGACTTCCTCGACGCCGTGGTCGACCACGTGCTGCATGTGGAGCAGCGCAAGCTCAACCTGTACAAGGGCGGCTACACCGCCTTCGAGCGCACCCGTGCCGAACGCCTGGCCCAGCAGCAGCAGGCCTACGAGAAGCAGCAGGCGCAGCGCGCGCACATGGAAAAGTACATCGCCCGCTTCAAGGCCCAGGCCACCAAGGCCCGCCAGGCGCAGAGCCGGATCAAGGCCCTGGAACGCATGGAAGAGTTGTCGGCGGCGCACGTGGATTCGCCGTTCGACTTCGTTTTCCGCGAGTCGCAGAAGATCTCCAGCCCGTTGCTCAGCCTGTCTGAAGGGCGCCTGGGCTATGGCGACAAGGCCATCCTCGACAAGGTCAAGCTGCAGCTGGTGCCCGGTGCGCGCATTGGCCTGCTGGGCCCTAACGGTGCCGGCAAGTCGACCCTGATCAAGAACCTGGCCGGTGAGCTGGAGCCGCTGTCGGGCCGCCTGGTACGCGGCGAGAACCTGGCCGTGGGCTACTTCGCCCAGCACCAGCTCGATTCGCTGGACGAAAAGGCCAGCCCGCTGCTGCACCTGCAGCGCATTGCCCCGGCCGAGCGCGAGCAGACCCTGCGCGATTTCCTGGGCGGTTTCGACTTCCACGGCGACCGTGTCGACGAGCCGGTGGTGAATTTCTCCGGCGGTGAAAAGGCTCGCCTGGCCCTGGCCTTGATTGCCTGGGAACGGCCGAACCTGCTGCTGCTCGACGAACCGACCAACCACCTGGACCTGGAAATGCGCCTGGCGCTGACCATGGCCCTGCAGGAGTTCGCCGGGGCTGTGGTGGTGGTTTCCCACGACCGTCACCTGCTCAAGAGCACCACTGACGATTTCCTGCTGGTGGCTGACGGCAAGGTCGAAACCTTCGATGGCGACCTCGACGACTACAGCCGCTGGCTGGTCGAGTACCGCCAGCGCAGCGCGCCTGCCAGCAGCGCCCCGGCCAACCCGGACAAGACCGACAAGAAGGCCCAGCGCCAGGCGGCCGCGGCCTTGCGCCAGCAATTGGCGCCGCACAAGAAGGCGGCGGACAAGCTCGAAGCCGAGCTGAACCAGGTGCATGCGCAACTGGCCGAGGTGGAGGCGGCGCTGGGTGACAGTGGCGTCTACGAGGCGGCGCGCAAGGATGAGCTGCGTGACCTGCTGGCGCGCCAGACCAAGCTCAAGCAGCGCGAAGCGGAGCTGGAGGAGGGCTGGATGGAAGCCCTGGAAACGCTGGAAAGCATGCAGGCTGAGCTTGAGGCGTTGTCCTGAGCCTTTGATGGTTCACACCCGCCGACGCTGAACCTGGTAGGAGCGAGCGCAGCTCGCGATAGGCTGCGAAGCAGCCCCGGCATCATGTGCCGCGAGGCTGAAAACCCGGGGCCGCTGCGCGCCCCATCGCGAGCTGCGCTCGCTCCTACCAGGCCGGCGCAATCCCTGTAGGAGCGGGCTTGCCCCGCGAAGAGGCCGGTACTGGCAAAAATTCGCTGGTTATTTTTTCGCCAACCCCTTAGCTTAACGTTTTGCAACAATTGTTGAGCGAGGTGTGTGATGTCGATGGAAGTGTGGTTGGGGTTCTTTGCCGCGTGCTGGGTAATCAGCCTGTCGCCGGGTGCCGGGGCGATTGCCTCGATGTCCAGCGGGCTGCAGTACGGTTTCTGGCGTGGCTATTGGAATGCCCTGGGCCTGCAACTAGGCCTGATCGTGCAGATCGCCATTATTGCTGCCGGCGTCGGCGCCATTCTGGCGGCGTCCGCCACCGCCTTCCAGGTCATCAAGTGGTTCGGCGTCGCTTATCTCGTCTACCTGGCCTACAAGCAATGGCGTGCGCTGCCGATGGAAATGGCCGACGAGTCTGGCGTGCGCCCGATCGGCAAGCCGCTGAGCCTGGTGTTCCGTGGCTTCCTGGTCAACGTCAGCAACCCCAAGGCGCTGGTGTTCATGCTCGCGGTACTGCCACAGTTCCTCAACCCGCACGCACCCCTGCTGCCGCAGTACATTGCCATTACCGTGACCATGATCAGCGTCGACATGGTGGTGATGGCAGGCTATACCGGCCTTGCGTCGCGGGTGCTGCGCCTGCTGCGCACGCCCAAGCAGCAGAAACGCCTGAACCGCACATTCGCCGGGTTGTTCATCGGCGCCGCCACCTTCCTTGCCACCCTGCGCCGGGCGCCGATCTGACAGCCTGCCGCCAGGCCGTTCGCTGGGCAGGTGCAAGCACACTTGCCCGGCGAAGGCCCAAACCCCGTTCCCCCAGTTCACCTGTCGTCACCTCAAGAGGCCCTGCCATCGAAGTTTGGCCATGCCCAGCCGCCCAAGGCCTAAAATAGGGTGTTGGGGGGCAATAGCGGAGGTGCAACATGCGTATGGCCAAAACCCTGCAGCGGCGCCTGGACCAGGCCAACTGCGACTACGACATCATTCCCCACCCACACTCGGCCACCAGCCTTGAGTCGGCGCGCACGGCCGGTGTACCTGCCGAGCGGGTTGCCAAGTCGGTCATGCTCGACGACCGTCACGGCAATTACCTGATGGCCGTGCTACCGGCCAACCGCCACATGGACATGAGCAAGGTGCGCATGTCCGGCGCCTGGCAGCTCACCCGCGAAAGCGCCTTGCCGATGCTGTTCGGCGATTGCGAGCGTGGGGCCATTCCGGCAATGGGTGATGCCTACCAGATCAGGATGCTGCTCGATTCGAGTCTTACCCGCCAGGGCGATGTCTACCTGGAGGCAGGTGACCACGATCACCTGATTCACATGAGCATGGAGCAATATCTCAAGCTGGTGCCGCACGCCGAAGTGCGCGAGCTGTGCTGATGTGCTCCAACCAACGCCGGGCGGGCATCGTCGATGGCCTGCCCGGCACACAGGAGGAAACATGGAAGCGCCGATCCATCCCTTTGCCGAACTGTTCAAGCAACTGGGCTTGCCCGACGATGCCGTGAGCATCGACCAGTTCATTGCCAGCCACTCGCCGCTCAAGAATGAGATCAAGCTGGTGGATGCGCCGTTCTGGAGCGAGCCCCAGCGCGCCTTTCTCAAGGAAAGCATCATTGAAGATGCCGATTGGGCGGTGCCTTTCGATCAACTCAACGAGGCCTTGCGCCGCCCCCGAAAATAAAGTGCCCAGCGGCACCTGACGAGTGATTGGCCGTTGCTATGCTCAGGAAAACAATAAGGGGATAGCGTGATGAAAGATCCCTACGCACCAGGTTTCTGGTGCTCCGTGACAGTCCTGGGCATCCTGACGGCCGGTTACTTCTACGGCATCCGCCACACCCAGCAGATGAACCAGGCGGTGCAGTTCCTCTACGCCGCTGCCGCGGTGACCGCGGCGGTCGCGTTGCTGGGGCTGACCTGGATCGCCTGGCAGCAGTTGCACTTGAACAAGCGCGAGGTGATCCAGGGGCGAACGTTGCTCACCATCTGGAACACCAAGGTTGCGCTGCGCCGCGTCGAAACGGTGTTCGACCGCTACTTCTGGGGCAGCTACTGGCACTCCGGGCGTACCTTCGAAGAGGTGATGGGCGAACTCAAGGGCACCCCGCTGGAGCAAAGCCTGGATGCGCTCAAGCACCAGTGCCGGGCACTGGACCGGGAGATCCACGACCACCATCACCACTGGCTGGCCAACGCCCGCGACCTCTCCAGCGTGGCCACGGCAATGGCCCGCGAGCGTTATCAGTTGGACCTGTGCGAGCCGTCGAGCAGCGGCCAGGGCAATACCGCCGTGCTCAACCGTGACCTGGAAGTGCTGGTGTACACCTGGTCGGCGCGCCTGCGCAGCTTCGACCATCAGCTGGACGAGCTGGAGCGCGCCTACCACTGAGGCGCGGTCATTCGCCGCGGATGTACTGCTCCATCTGCTGGATCAGGCTGGCCTGTTCGGCGATGGTTTCCTTGACCAGGTCGCCGATCGACAGCAGGCCGAGCAGCTGGCCGTTGTCGACCACCGGCAGGTGGCGCAGGTGGCGGTCGGTCATCAGGTTCATGCAGAAATCGAGCTTCTGCTTCGGCTCCACCGTCACCACCGGCGCGCTCATGATCTCGCGCACCGGCGTTGCCGCCGAAGAGCGGCCCTTGAGTACCAGCTTGCGCGCATAGTCGCGCTCACTGACGATGCCCACCACCTGGTTGCCCTGGACCACCGGCAACGCACCCACGTTTTTTTCCGCCAGCACTTTCAGGGCGTCGAGCACCGAGTCATCCGGGCCGATGGTGTACACGGTCTGGTGCTGGGACTTGGTCTTGAGGATTTGTTCGACGGTCTTCATACGAGCCTCTGCGGGTGGAAAAGACGAACGCTTAACGTAAATAAAGCATCCGGCACGCAGGCCTGCACGGCAATGCAGGAAACGGCATCGACTCGATTGAAAAACGTCATGTGAGCGTGATGATTGCGTGAGCCGCGCTTCGGTCAAGGTCAGGGAGGGGCTGGAGAAATTTGGATTTCTGAATTATCAGAAAATACCTACGAACTACGCCCGGTGAATGCGTCGGACTGAAAATTTACCCATTCCAATCAAAGGCTTAATTTCACTGCACTACAGGCTTGCGTACTCCTGTGCCTTCAACACATGCGCGGGCCTCTTTGCGGTTGAAACGTGCCTAGGGTGGAATGGAAAGAATGGTGGAGAGGTCGAACGTTCAGGGCCAGCGAGCTCTGGCAGAAGCATTTGCGGCCTTGGCAGAAATTGCGCTCACCCGCCGTGTAGCTGATGGACATGCATCCTATGAAAATCACATACCCGCATTCAGCTATCTGCTCACGCCAAAGCAATATGATCGCATCAGAAGGATTTGCCGGGAGAAAGGCTGGGACGTGCCCAATCAGAAAGGTGTTCTGATTGATCTTGAGGCTGTAGCTCACCCTTTGCAGTCACGGATGGCGAAGGACCACTGTACCGTTGAAGAGGTAATGGACATCCTGCTTGCCGCCTATTCACCCCATAGTCAGGTTGGGTTGAACAGGCCGAAACATGGCCAGGCGATCGTCTTCAATACGAGATACAAAGTCCGTGTCGGCAAGGCGCATTTCTTTGCGGTCGCCGTGCTCAAGGTGCGGGTAGACGGAGGCCGAAAGTACTTGGCCCCGGTCACCGCATACCACGCAACCGAGGCCAAGATCAGGAATATAAGCTGACTACGCGGAAGGACGGCCTTGAGGCGAATCTCCCACACTGAAGTGGAACAATCCATTCTGCCTGCAATTTCCCTTCATATGACCTCAGTCGCCTGAAGCCTTCGCAGCACCGCCGACAAATTTTCTGCTGTCGCCGTAGTCAGGCTCAATGGTAGTTCGAATGCTTCGGCTGCTGCAAGCGCTCAAAGCTTGGGCATCTGCCCAATCCGCGCCACCATCTCGCTCACCACCTGCAAGTCGAGCATGAACTGCTCCACGGTCTTGAACTCGTTGTCGTTGTGCCCGGTGTATTTCACGTCCGGCATGGCCAGGCCGAACTGCACGCCGTTGGGCAGGTCGTGCACCGAGGTGGCGCCGGCCGATGTGCCGAATTCGTGCTTCATGCCCAGGTTCTCGCTCGCCACGTCGAGCAGGGCCTTGACCCACTCGCCCTCGGGGTTGCGGTACATCGGTTCGTCCAGACTGTAGTCGAACGCTACCGACGTGTGGCTCTGGCGGGCCCAGTTGCCGAGTTTTTCGGCCAGCTGGTCCTTGAGCGTGGCGAGCGGCTTGCCCTTGGGAATGCGCAGGTTGACCGCCAGTTTCAGGCCTTTGTCATCCACGCCCACGAACGTCAGCGAGGTGGTCAACGGGCCCATGAAGCTGTCTTGGAAACCGATGCCCAGTTGCTTGCCCAGGTAATCCAGCCCCCAGTTTGCGCTGGCATAGCGGGCGGCGTCGGTGAACTGGTTGCGCTTGAGCGGCACCTGCGGGCCCAGGCCGTCGAGGAAACCGAGCATGCGCGCCACCGGGTTGACGCCCGACTGCGGCTCGGAAGAGTGGGCCGATATGCCGGTTACGGTCAGCAGTACCTGCTTGCCCTGCACCTTGGCATCGATGCGGAAGTCGTTGCCGTTGCGCTTGACGTAGTCGGCGCCGGCCGCTTCCAGGCGCTTGGCCAATGCCGCTGGGTCGTCGGCCAGCAAGGTCGCCACCGAGGTGGTGGGGATCTGGTTGGTGGCAAGCCCGCCCGTGAGGTTGACGATTTCAGCGCCTTTGCCGCTGGCCGGGCGCTTGCTGAAGCTGGCCATCACCGTGCCGTAGCCTTTTTCGGCGATCACCACCGGGTAGCCGCCGTCCAGGGCGAGGTTGTAGTCGGGGGTAGGGTTGCGTTCGAAGTAATACGGGATGGCGTCGCCGCTGGTTTCCTCGGTGGTGTCGATCAGCAACTTGAACTGCCGGGCCAGCGGCAGGTTTTCGTCCTTGGCCACTTTCAGTGCATACAGCGCCACGATGATGCCGTTCTTGTCGTCTTCGGTTCCGCGGCCGTACATGCGGTCTCCCACCAGGGTGACCTTGAACGGGTCGAGTTGGGTGCCATCGGCCAGTTTCCAGTTGGCGGGGTTCACCGGCACCACGTCGGCGTGGGCATGGATGCCGACCACTTCCTTGCCTTCACCGAGGGAGATCTCGTACACGCGGTTGTCGATGTTGCGAAACGCCAGGCCAAAGCTGTCGGCCAGGGCCTTGATCTTGCCGGCGATCTTGAGGAATTCGGGGTTTTCGTGCTGCGGCACGCCGTCGACGGCGAAGGTCGGAATGGCTACCAGCTCGCGCAGGTTGTCGGTGGCGGCCTTGGCGTACTTGATGCGGGTGTACAGGCCCAGCAGGCGGTAGACCTCGTTCTGCTGCTCGGGGCTCAGCGCCCTGCCGGCGAGGTAGGCGTCCAGGGTGGCGCCGAGGTTGTCGGCCTTGGCTTGCTCGCTGGCTTTGAGCTTGCCGAGAAACTGCTTGAAATCGGCCGGGTCGCTGCCGTCGAAGGCTTTGACGATGGCCGCCGACTGCTGTGGGGTGAGGTTGGCCTGGGCGGGCTGGGTGAACAGGCCGATGCTGGCCAGCAGAAGCGTGGCGGCGGTGAGTTTGTGCAATGGCATGGCGTGGCGCGTTCCTTCGCAGGCAAATGAAGGGTTCACGCTAACACCATTGGCCCTGGCACGGGAGGGTGCCGAACGCGACATGTCGCACAAATGACCAAAACGACAAAGCCCGCACAAGGCGGGCTTTGGAGGTATGGCGCACTCGGCGGGATTCGAACCCACGACCCCTGCCTTCGGAGGGCAGTACTCTATCCAGCTGAGCTACGAGTGCAACGCGGTGGCATCATACCGATCTCAGTTGGTGGCGTCCATCGCCTTGATATGTGGCTGTTTTTCCATGCCAGCCGATACCGCCGCCTGCGCAGGGCAAGCCCGCTCCTCCAGGCTCGCCGGGGGGCGTTGTAGGAGCGGGCTTGCCCCGCGAACACCGGCGCAGCCGGTG
Source organism: Pantoea sp. Tr-811 (assembly GCF_011752535.1). NCBI lineage: Bacteria > Pseudomonadati > Pseudomonadota > Gammaproteobacteria > Enterobacterales > Erwiniaceae > Pantoea > Pantoea sp. Tr-811. Next base: position 316,899 of record NZ_VWXJ01000004.1, on the reverse strand, counting down.
CCATCCTCCGCGTCGCCTGTTTCGCGGGTCAAGCCCGCTCCTACAGGGCAATCAACTCTGGCCTCAAGCCCTCGACCCGCCGCGCCGGTGGCGGCAGGTAACCGCCATCGCCGGTAATCTGATGCAGCACCTTCTCGCGCAGCCCATGCAAGGCCACCCCGGTACGCAGGCGCGGGTGCGGCAGGTCGATTTCCACCACCGACTTGATCCGCCCCGGGCGCGGCTCCAGCACCACCACCCGGTCTGCCAGGTACGTCGCTTCCTCGGCATCGTGGGTCACCAGCAACGTGGTAATGCCCGCCCGCTCGCGAATGGCCAGCAGCTCGTCCTGCAGTTGCTGGCGGGTTAGCGCATCCAGCGCGCCGAAGGGTTCGTCGAGCAACAGAATGCGGGGGCTGGCCACCAGCCCACGGGCAATCGCCACACGCTGGGCCATGCCGCCAGACAGTTGGTGCGGGTAGGCCGACTCGAACCCCACCAGCCCCACCAGTTGCACGAACTCATGCACGCGGCGGGCGCGTTCGCCCTGGGTCAGGTGTTCATTGACCAGGCCCAGGGCAATGTTCTGCTCCACCGTCAGCCAGGGAAACAGCCGGTGCTCCTGGAACACGATGCCGCGTTCACCGCCAATGCCACTGACCGCCTGGCCGTCGACACGGATGCTGCCGCTGTAGTCGGTGTCCAGCCCCACCAGCAGGCGCAGCAGGGTGGACTTGCCACACCCCGAGGCGCCGACGATGGCGATGAACTCGCCTTCGTTGATCGACAGGTTGAAGTTGCGGATGGCCTCCAGCGGCTGGCCATCGACGCTGAACACCTTGCCGACCCCTTCGAAGGTCACCAGGGCAGGGGTGGTGTCGGCCTGGTTGGCCGCGAGCAGGTGCGAGGTATTGAAGGCATTCATGCGGTTCTCCAGCGCGTGGCGCGCGATTCGAGGCGTTGGCCCACGGTGCCGAGCAGGGCCCCGACCAGGCCGATCAGGAGCATGGCGGCCATCACCTGGTCCATGCGAAACAGCTGCTGGGCGCCGATCATCAGGCTGGCGATGCCGCCGTCCGAGGGCATGAAGTATTCGGCGCCGATGGTGCCCAGCCAGGCATAGATCAGCGACAGGCGCAGGCCGGCGAATATCGCTGGCGCTGCGCCCGGCAGCACCAGCAGGCGCAGGCGTTGCCAGAGGTTCAGGCGCAGGGTGCGGGCCGCTTCGGCCAGTTGCGGCGACAGGCCGGCAATGCTGCGCTGGGTGGCGATCAGCAGCGGGAAGAACGCCGCCAAAGCGACGAACACGTGCTTGGCGCCTTCGCCCAGGCCGAACCAGGCGGTAAGCAACGGCACCCAGGCGAACAGGGCAACCTGGCGCAGGGCCGACAGGCTTGGCCCGAACAGGCGCTCGGCCTTGTGCGAAAGGCCCAACAGCAGCCCGGCCAGCAAGCCGGCGCCGCCGCCCAGGGCCAGGCCGGCCAGGGTGCGTTGCAGGCTCAGCAGCATGGCTTGGGGCAGCGAGCCATCAGCCAGGCCGCTGAACAGGGTGCGCAATACGTCCAGCGGCGAGCTGAGGATATTCGGGTCGACCCAGCCAAAGCTGTTGCTCGCCTGCCACAGCGCCACCAGCGCCGCTGGCAGCAACAGGCTTTGCCAGCTGCGTGGCAGGGGCCCGCGCTGCTGTTCGCCGGTGGCCGGTTGCGGCCAGTACAGCAGGCGTTTTTCCACGGCTGAGAAACCACGTTCGAGTAGCGCGCCCACCAGGCCGATCACCAGGATGCACAGCAGCACCAGGTCGAGCATGAACAGTTGCCGGCCCCATACCATCAGGTAGCCGATGCCCTCGCTGGAAGCCAGCAGTTCCACGGCCAGCAGTGACGTCCAGCCGGTGGCCAGGGCCAGGCGCACGCCGGTGAGGAAAGCGGGCAGGGCGGCCGGCAGCAGCAGGCGCAGGAACAGCAGGTGGCGGGGCAGGCGCAGCGCGGCGGCGGCTTCGCGCAGTTTCGGCTGGGCGTCCCGCACCCCCACCAGGGTGTGCAGGGTTACCGGCACGACCACCGCTTTCACCAGCACCACCAGCTTGAGCAGTTCACCAATGCCGAAGAACAGCATGAACAGCGGAATCCAGGCCAGGGTTGGGATCTGCGCCAGGGCCACGAAGGTGGGCAGTACCAGCGTTTGCGCGTTGCGCGAGCTGCCCAGCCAGGTGCCCAGCAGCAAGCCGCTGGCCACCCCTGCCAGCAGCCCCCAGAACAGCCGCTGCAAGCTTATCCACAGGTGCCCCCACAGCTCACCAGAGCCAAACTCCAGTGCGCTTTGCCACACCAGCGAAGGCGCCGGCAGGATCTGCTCGCTCATCCAGTGCAGCCGGCTCGCCACAACCCACAGCAGCGCCACCCCCACCGGTACCAGCCAAGGCCAGTGGGAGCGGCCTTGCGTCGCGATTGGGGCGCGCAGCGGCCCCCGAATCCAACTCCAACCTCTGCTCAGAACTCCATTCACCGGCCACCCCTCAAACCATTCCAATGTTATTCACTTATGGAATTAAAAAATCCACCAAGTGGCATTCAAGAGATAAGAGCATGCAGCCCCTGCATACGGAAGCCCCTTCGCATTGCGTTTTCCTCATATTTTCCATGCGTTCCCCGCAAGCCCCCCGGCAAGCCGCATGCCGACTGATTTATGCCTTCCAGTTACTAAAAAATTAGGTTTTGATCTTTGTAGCTTCTAACCATTACTGCCTAGCTTCTGGCCAAAGCGCCGGCCATCGCCGGTGGCAGCCTGCCAAGGAGCCTTGTCATGAAAACCCCGCTGCGCCACCTGATCACCGCCCTTGGGCTGGCCTTCACCCTCGGTGCCCACGCCGCCGAGCCGGCCAAGCCGCAGAGCATTCGCATTGCCGTGCCCGACCTCAGTGCCGGCAGCAAGCCCAGCGCCGCTGGCGTGGTCGACGTGCTGCGCGACCAACAGTTGCTGGAGAAGGAATTCGCCAAGGACGGCATCCGCATCGACTGGCATTTCTTCAAGGGCGCAGGCCCGGTGGTCAACGAAGCGCTGGCCAACGGCCAGGCCGACTTCGCCTACCTGGGTGACCTGGCCGCCATCGTCGGCAAGGCTAATGGCCTGGATACCCGCGTGCTGTCAGCAGGCGTGCGTGGGGTGAAAAGCTACCTGGGCGTGGTGCCCGGCTCTGGCATCAAGACCCTGCACGACCTCAAGGGCAAGCGCGTGGCGGTGTTCCGCGGCACCGCCAACCAGCTGTCGTTCGCCAGCGCCCTGGCCAGCCAGGGCCTGTCCGAGCGCGACCTGAAAGTGATCAACCTGGACTTCAACGCCGCCAACGCGGCCTTGGCGGCCAAGCAGATCGACGCCACCTGGGGCCTTTCCAACCTGCTGTCGCTGCGTGAGCGTGGGCTGGTCGAGCTGCCAGTGAATTCCCGCGAGTTGCAGGGCGCCGGCAGCACCCAGGCGGTACTGCTGGGCACCGGCGACTTCATTCGCAAGTACCCCGAGCTGGTGCAGCGCCTGGTCAATGCCCAGGAGCAGGCCACCGCCTGGCTGCGCGACGAACACAACCGCGATGCCTACGTGGACCTGGTGGCAAGCAACGCCAGCTGGCCCCGCAGCATTCTCAGTGACGACCTGGCCAACGAAGACCTGGCCCACTACTTCGACCCACGCCTGGACGCCGACTTCGTCGCCCAGTTGCAACAAGGCGTCGACCTGGCCGCCCGCGAACGCCTGATTCGTCGCAGCTTCCAGGTTGCCGACTGGATCGAGCCGCGCTTTCTCGATGCCGCGCTGAAACAGGAACAGGCCGTGCAGGCCGCCCGCTGAACCCCCGACCCTCACCGTAAGGACCACGACCATGAGCAATGCCGCACTGGCCACCGCGCCACGTACTCTCGAACTCGACATCCACCCGGTTGCCGGCCGTATCGGCGCCGAAATCCGTGGGGTGAAGCTGTCTGCCGACCTTGATGCCGCCACCGTCGAGGCCATCCAGGCCGCCCTGGTGCAGCACAAGGTGATTTTCTTCCGCAACCAGGTGCACCTGGACGACCAGAGCCAGGAGGGCTTTGCCAAGCTGCTGGGCGAGCCGGTCGCGCACCCCACCGTGCCGGTGGTGGACGGCACCAGTTACCTGTTGCAGCTGGACGGCGCCGAAGGCCAGCGGGCCAACTCCTGGCACACCGACGTGACCTTCGTCGATGCCTACCCCAAGGCGTCGATCCTGCGCAGCGTGGTGGCCCCGGCATCCGGTGGCGATACCGTGTGGGCCAACACGGCGGCGGCCTACCAGGAACTGCCCGAGCCGCTGCGTGAGCTGGCCGACAAGCTGTGGGCGGTGCACAGCAACGAGTACGACTACGCGAGCCTCAAGCCTGACGTGGACCCGGCGAAGCTTGAGCGTTACCGCAAGGTGTTTACCTCGACCGTGTACGAAACCGAGCACCCGGTGGTGCGGGTGCACCCGGTCAGTGGTGAGCGTGCGCTGCAACTGGGGCATTTCGTCAAGCGCATCAAGGGGTATTCGCTGGCCGATTCGCAGCACCTGTTCGCGGTGCTGCAAGGGCATGTGACACGCCTGGAGAACACTGTGCGCTGGCGCTGGCAGGCGGGTGACGTGGCGATTTGGGATAACCGGGCGACCCAGCATTACGCGGTGGATGACTACGGCACCCAGCCGCGGATCGTGCGGCGCGTGACCTTGGCAGGTGAAGTACCGGTGGGTGTCGATGGGCAGTTGAGCCGCACCACTCGCAAGGGGTGATATGGGGGCACCTTCGGTGCATCGCGAGCTGTGCTCGCTCCTACCGGGTTGCGCAGGACTGGTAGGAGCTCGCGATGCGCCGAAGGCGCTCAAACGTCGGTATCACAGGCAATCAACTGCCTGACCAAGCCCTGCGCCAGCGGCGACAAGCCATACCCCACCCGGCTCACCACTCCATAGCGGGTATAGAACGCTTCTTCCTGTTCCGGCAGCAGGTCCACCAGCTTCAATGCCACCAGCCCCCGCTCCATCTGGTAAGGCCGCAAGTTCGCATTGCAGGCAATGCCGATGGTGTCCGAATGCATCACCACGTTCAGCAGCGCATACCCATGCTCGCACTCCACCGTCGGCAGAAAGTCCTGCCGGCCGCTGAGGTCGCTGAGAATCTTGCGGATGTTCGGCGGGCGCATGGTGGTCGCCAGTGGGTAGTCGAACACATCCCGTGCGCGCACCTCGGCCAGCTCGGTCAACGGGTGCCCCGCGCGGCAGCAGAAATGCCAGCGCTGCGGCGCCAGCTTGTGCACCCGGTAGTCCGGGTCGGATTCGAACTGGCGGGTGTCGGCGACGAAGAACTCGATTTCCTCGGCGATCAGCTTGCGGTTCAGCGCCTGCCAGTTGTCCACCTGGAAACAGGTGCGCGCCGCCGGAAATTCCGCCACGAAGCGCGCCACCGCCCGCGGCACCAGGCCGCCGGCCGGTGCCGGACCGGAACCGAAGCGCACCACGCCAGTGGTGGCGCCGTTGAACTGGTGAATCTCGTTCACCAGGTTATGCGCGCCATGCACCAGCCGGCGCGAATGCTCCAGCACCAGCAAGCCCTGGCGGGTGGGCGAAAGCTCCTTGCTGGCGCGGTCCACCAGGCGGCAGCCGACGTTGTGCTCCAGGGTCTGGATGCTGCGGCTAAAGGCCGATTGCGACAGGTTCACCGCGGCCGCCGCCGCGACGAAACTGCGGTGCTCGACAAGGGCGATGAAGTGGCGGAGCTGGCGGAGATCGATATGCATTTTCTACATGGAAACTTTCGGTGGAATGCAATTGATGAACAGGGTTAGCCCCCTTATAAAGGGTGTTACTTATTCCACAAAATATGAAATGCAAATATTTATATCTCTTAAAAGAATATAAGCCCAACTGACCGCGATTCGGTTCCGCCAACGGAAATGCTCGCCCAGGGCCCATGCCTCAAGGAGCATCTGCATGTTCGGACTTTCCCGTTGGCCTGCGCGCGCGTCGCGTTTCCCCCTGCAACCCCTGGCCGCTGGCGTGTTGCTGGCGGCCGCCAACAGCAGCTTTGCCGAAGAACCCGTCGCTGCCAGCTTGGCCGTGGAGCAGGAAGCCAAGCTTGGCACCGTCACGGTCAACGCCCGCCGCCGCGAAGAAACCGCGCAGAGCGTGCCCACCCCCATCAGCGTGCTTGGCAGCCAAACCCTGGAAACCCAACGCATCTACCGTGTGCAGGACCTGCAACAGCTGGTGCCCAGCACCAACGTGGCCTATGTGCATGCGCGCCAGTCGAGCATTTCGATTCGCGGCCTGGGCAACAATCCGGCCAGCGATGGCCTGGAAGGCAGCGTTGGCATCTACCTGGACAACGTTTACCTCGGCCGCCCCGGCATGGCGGTGTTCGACCTGCTCGATGTCGAGCAGCTGGAAGTGCTGCGCGGCCCGCAGGGCACGCTGTTCGGCAAGAACACCACCGCTGGCGTGCTGAACATCACCACACGCAAACCCACCTTCCAGCGCGAAGGCAGCATTCAGCAGTCGATTGGCGAAGATGGCTACCTGCAGACCCAGGGCAGTTTCTCCGGGCCGATCAGCGAAACCCTGGCCGGGCGCATCAGTGCCTACCGCAGCGAAGACGACGGCTATGTGAAGAACATCCACAACGGCGACGACCTTAACGGCGGCAAGCGCCAGGGGTTTCGCACCCAGCTGCTGTTCCAGCCGAGCGATACCTTCAACCTGCGCTGGATCGGTGAATACAACGAGGAAGACTCCAACAACGGCATCCTCAGCCTGTACAGCACAGGGCCCACCATCAATGGCGTCAACCGCTATGAAAGCCTGGCAGCCCAGGCCGGCGCCACGCTGGTGTCGGGCAAGGACCGCAAGGTCAACTTCGACGCCGACCAGCAGGTGACGGTGTTCCAGGGCGGCACCTCGGTGGAGGCCAACTGGACCCTGCCCAACGACTTCACCCTGACGTCGATCACCGCCTACCGCTGGTGGGACTTCACCCCGCGCAACGACGATGGCCTCAACGTGCCGGTGTTCTACAGCGCCGGGGTGTCGGTGCGTGACAAGCAGTATTCCCAGGAACTGCGCCTGGCCTCGCCCACCGGCGGTGCGTTCGACTACGTGCTGGGCGCGTACTACTTCAAGCAGGACCTGGACAACAAGTCGTTCACCTATTACGGCCCCCAGGCCGACATCTGGAACATCACCCCGGCCGGCGCCCTGGCCAATGTGGATACCATCGGCAACGGCCATATCGATACCAACAGCTACGCGCTGTTCGCCCAGGGCACCTGGCACGCCACCGACCGCCTGGACTTCACCGCTGGCATTCGTGGCACCTATGAAGAGAAAAGCGCCTGGGTCACCCGTGATGCACCCACAGGTGGCGCAGCGGTAACCGGTGCCGCCGCCACGGCGCGCCAGGCCAGGGTAGGGGCCTACGACTCGGGCGACCTCAACCAGTACAGCTTCAGCCCCTCTGGCCTGTTGGGCGTGAGCTACCGCTTCAACGACCAGTTGCTGGGCTACGCAACCCTCACCCACGGCGAGAAGTCTGGCGGCGTGAACCTCACCGTGGGTGCTGCGCCTCGGCTGGGCACCGACTCGCTGCTGGTCGGCACCGAGCGGGTCAACAACGCTGAAGTGGGCCTCAAGAGCACGCTGTTCGACAACCGCCTGCAGTTGAACACCAACCTGTTCTGGGCCGAAGTGCATGGCTACCAGGCCAACGTCTACGACCAGGTCAACCGTGTGCAGTACCTGGCCAACGCCGGCAGCGTGCGCTCGCGCGGCCTTGAGTTCGAAGCCACGGCGCTGCCGATTCGTGGCCTGACCCTGAACTTCAACGGTTCGTGGAACGACGTGCGCTACCTCAAGTACGACGACGCGCCATGCCCGGCGGAAGTCAGCCTGGCCAATGCCGCCGCCACCTGCGACCTGTCCGGGCACTCGGTGGTCGGCGCCTCCAAGTACATCGCCAACCTCAATGGTGAATACAAGTGGCAGGCCACCCAGCACGTCGAGCCCTACGTGACCGCCAGCTACGCCTTCCGCTCGAAGGCGGTGGGCACCATCGACGACTCCGACTACGGCCAAATCCCCAGCTACGCGCTGATCAACCTCTCTGCCGGTGTGCGCCTGGACCAGGGTGACGGCGTGGTCGACCTGTCGCTGTGGGTGAAGAACGCCGGCGACAAAACCTATTTCACCAGCCTGTGGAATTCCGCCAACGGCGGTTATGCCGGCGTGCTCGGCACCCCGCGCACCGTGGGCGCCACCGCCCGTTACGACTTCTGAGTAAAAAGGAGCTTTGCCATGAATGCCAAGACCGAAACCCCCGCACTGCCCGAAGGCGCCTGCCTGACGGCCAAGGTGCCAGCGCGCGATGAAGCACTGCTCGGCGACGTGGTGGTCAACCCGTATCGCCTGGCGCCGCTGACCGCGATCATCCGCGACGGCGGGCGCAGCCTCAGCGCCGCCCATGTGCGCGTGCGCGGCAAGGGCGAGCGCGGGGTAGACATCGTTTATGAAGTGTCCGACCGCTCGCTGTGGACCTACGGCGGCATCCCGGTGTTCGGCCTGTACCCGGACCACGTCAACCAGGTGGAAGTGACCTACAAGCTTGATGGCGAGCGGGTGCGCGAGCAGTACCAGATCTACGCGCCAGCCGTGCGCCTGCCGGTGGTGGCCCGGCAAACCGCTGCACTGCCACAGGTGGAGCCGGTCAAGGTGGCGCCAGGCTTCGAGCAGCGCCTGTACCTGTTCAACCACCTGCAGGGCGACATTCCCGGTGGCCGCGCCTTCAAGTGGAATGCCCTGGGCGGCGCCGCCGAGTGGGACCAGGTGGGCACCAATTGGATTGCCGACAGCAACGGCGACGTGCGCTGGTACCTGGACATCGAGCAGATCCACGATTCCAACCGCCGCGACGGCCTGGGCGGCACCATGGGCTTCCAGCAGACCCGCGACGGCAAGCTGATCTGGGGCCAGGGCCAGACCTATTCCAAGTACGACTTGCTGGGCCGGCGCATCTGGCAGCGCAGCCTGCCGGACAAGTTCGCCGACTTCTCCCATGAAATCCGCGAAACGGCCAACGGCACCTACCTGCTGCGGGTCGGTACCAGCGACTACCGCCGCCCGGACGGCAAGCGCGTGCGCTCGATTCGCGACCACATCATCGAGGTCAGTGAAGCTGGGGACGTGCTGGACTTCTGGGACCTGAACCAGATCCTCGACCCTTACCGCGGCGACCTGCTGGAAACCCTGGGCAAGGCGGCAATCCAGCTGCCCGAGGGCGTGACCAAGCAGGATGACCGGCTGGCCAACGAACTGGCCGAGGGCGACCTGCCGTTCGGCGACACGCCGGGCGTGGGTACCGGGCGCAACTGGGCCCACGTCAACGCCATCGACTACGATACCGATGACGACAGCATTATCGTTTCAGCGCGCCATCAGGGCGTGGTGAAGATTGGCCGTGACAAGCAGGTGAAATGGATTCTCGCCTCGCCCCAGGGCTGGCCGCAGCACCTGCAGGAAAAAGTGCTCAAGCCGGTGGCCAGCGAAGGCTTCGACTGGTCGTGGACCCAGCACACCGCCTGGCTGACCGGCAAAGGCACGCTGACCGTGTTCGATAACGGCTGGGGGCGCGACTTTGCCCCGACCAAGCTTAGCGGCAACTACAGCCGGGCGGTGGAGTACAAGGTCGACGAGGCCAAGGGCACCGTCGAGCAGGTGTGGGCGTACGGCAAGGAGCGCGGCGACGAGTGGTACAGCCCGGTGACCTCGGTGGTGGCTTATCGGCCGGAAACCGATACCCAGTTCATTTATTCCGCTTCGGTGAATTTCCTCACACCGGAAAAGCTCACTACCACCGTGCTCAATGAGGTGCGGCGGGGGACCCAGGAGGTGTTGGTGGAGCTCAAGGTGCATAGCCGGCAGCCGGGTTCTGTTGGCTACAGGGCCCTGGTAATCGACCTGGCCAAGGCGTTTTGATTTTGGTCGCCTGACATAAATTTTGTGTTCGCGCGTCAATCGAGCGCCGCCCGCGCGGCGCATCGCAGGCAAGCCTGCTCCTACATCTGTTTCGGGCCAGTGTTCATGTTACCTGCGCGCGCGGCCCCTTGGCGCACGCCTGTAGGAGCAGGCTTGCCTGCGATGCGCCGCGTGGGCGGCGCTCGATCTTCCAGGCAACAACGATGCCTCGGCGACCCTTCGCCCTTCACATTTCCTTACCCTTGATCGTCTACCCTAAAGCGGCATTTCCAGACAGGGTGTTCAACCATTCGTTCTTTTTTTCGAACAGCCTATTGTCCAACACCCCAGCAGCCGCTTAGCATTCGTTTGAGATTTCAAACGCTCGATGCCCTGCCTTGGGCGCTTTTCAAACAATCAACAATTTCGGGAAGCCGACATGCAGCTCAAAGACGCTCAGTTGTTCCGCCAGCAAGCCTTCATCAATGGTGAGTGGCTGGATGCGGATAACGGTCAGACCATCAACGTGACCAACCCGGCCACGGGTGAAGTCATCGGTACCGTGCCGAAGATGGGCACCGCGGAAACCCGCCGCGCCATCGAAGCTGCCGACAAGGCCCTGCCGGCCTGGCGCGCACTGACCGCCAAAGAGCGCTCGAACAAACTGCGTCGCTGGTTCGAACTGATGATCGAGAACCAGGACGACCTGGCTCGCCTGATGACCACCGAACAAGGCAAGCCACTGGCCGAAGCCAAGGGCGAAATCGCCTACGCCGCCTCGTTCATCGAGTGGTTCGCCGAAGAAGCCAAGCGCGTCTACGGCGACACCATCCCGGGCCACCAGCCAGACAAGCGCCTGATCGTCATCAAGCAGCCAATCGGCGTTACCGCGGCCATCACCCCGTGGAACTTCCCGGCCGCCATGATCACCCGTAAAGCCGGCCCGGCCCTGGCCGCTGGCTGCACCATGGTGCTCAAGCCTGCCTCGCAAACCCCGTACTCCGCCCTGGCCCTGGTCGAGCTGGCCACCCGTGCCGGCATCCCGGCTGGCGTGCTGAGCGTGGTTACCGGCAGCGCTGGCGAAGTCGGCGGCGAGCTGACTGGCAACTCCCTGGTACGCAAGCTGTCCTTCACCGGCTCGACCGAAATCGGTCGCCAGCTGATGGAAGAATGCGCCAAGGACATCAAGAAGGTTTCCCTGGAGCTGGGTGGCAACGCCCCGTTCATCGTGTTCGACGACGCCGACCTGGACAAGGCCGTCGAGGGCGCGATCATCTCCAAGTACCGCAACAACGGCCAGACCTGCGTCTGCGCCAACCGTATCTACGTGCAGGACGGCGTGTACGACGCGTTCGCCCAGAAGCTGGCCGCCGCTGTTGCCAAGCTGAAGATCGGTAACGGCCTGGAAGAAGGCACCACCACTGGCCCGCTGATCGACGGCAAGGCCGTTGCCAAGGTTCAGGAACACATCGAAGACGCCGTGGGCAAAGGCGCCAAGGTGCTGTCCGGTGGCAAGCTGATCGAAGGCAACTTCTTCGAGCCGACCATCCTGGTCGACGTGCCGAAAACCGCCGCCGTTGCCAAGGAAGAAACCTTCGGCCCACTGGCGCCGCTGTTCCGCTTCAAAGACGAAGCCGAAGTCATCGCCATGTCCAACGACACCGAATTCGGCCTGGCCTCGTACTTCTACGCCCGCGACATGAGCCGTGTGTTCCGTGTTGCCGAGGCCCTGGAATACGGCATGGTGGGTATCAACACCGGCCTGATCTCCAACGAAGTCGCGCCATTCGGTGGCATCAAGGCCTCGGGCCTGGGCCGCGAAGGTTCCAAATACGGTATCGAGGACTACCTCGAAATCAAATACCTGTGCATCAGCGTCTGATCGCACGGTAACCCGTTTCACAGGCTTTACCTCTGCCAGCGGGGCGCGAGAGCGACGTCTCGCTGGCCTTTTTGACATGCAGTACCTGGTGGCCAGGGCGTTTTCGGCAGTCGATCAACGAATACTGTTCGAAGGCGCAGCCAGCCACCCCCGAATAAAAGCGCCGCCACTCGGCGCAATGAGGGCATTATGAGCAAGACCAACGAATCCTTGATGCAACGTCGTGTCGCCGCCGTCCCACGTGGCGTTGGCCAAATTCACCCGATCTTCGTCGAATCGGCGAAGAACGCAACCGTGATCGACGTTGAAGGCCGCGAACTGATCGACTTCGCCGGCGGCATCGCAGTACTGAACACCGGCCACCTGCACCCGAAAGTGGTTGCAGCCGTGCAAGAGCAGCTGACCAAAGTCAGCCACACCTGCTTCCAGGTGCTGGCCTACGAACCCTACGTAGAGCTGTGCGAGAAGATCAACAAGCTGGTGCCAGGCGACTTCGACAAGAAGACCCTGCTGGTTACCTCCGGCTCCGAAGCCGTTGAAAACGCCGTGAAGATCGCCCGTGCCGCCACTGGCCGCGCTGGTGTGATTGCCTTCACCGGCGGCTACCACGGCCGTACCATGATGACCCTGGGCCTGACCGGCAAGGTCGTGCCGTACTCCGCTGGCATGGGCCTGATGCCAGGCGGCGTGTTCCGCGCCCTGTTCCCGAGCGAGCTGCACGGTGTGAGCGTTGACGACGCCATCGCCTCGGTTGAGCGTATCTTCAAGAACGACGCCGAGCCACGCGACATCGCCGCGATCATCCTTGAGCCTGTGCAAGGCGAAGGCGGCTTCCTGCCAGCGCCGAAAGAGCTGATGAAGCGCCTGCGCGAGCTGTGCGACAAGCACGGCATCCTGCTGATTGCCGACGAAGTGCAAACCGGCGCTGGCCGTACCGGCACCTTCTTCGCCATGGAGCAGATGGGTGTTGCGCCTGACCTGACCACCTTCGCCAAGTCCATCGCTGGCGGCTTCCCGCTGGCCGGTGTCTGCGGCAAGGCCGAGTACATGGACGCCATCGCCCCAGGTGGCCTGGGCGGCACCTACGCCGGCTCGCCAATCGCCTGCGCCGCGGCCCTGGCCGTTATCCAGGTGTTCGAGGAAGAGAAACTGCTGGATCGCAGCAAAGCCGTGGGTGAGCACCTGACCACCGGCCTGCGCAAGATCCAGGAAAAGCACTCGATCATCGGTGATGTCCGTGGTCTGGGTTCGATGATCGCTGTGGAAGTCTTCGAGAAAGGCACCCACACCCCGAACGCTGCTGCCGTGGCCCAAGTGGTTGCCAAGGCACGTGACAAGGGCCTGATCCTGCTGTCCTGCGGCACCTACGGCAACGTTCTGCGGATTCTGGTTCCGCTGACCGCCGAAGACGCACTGCTGGACAAAGGCCTGGCCATCATCGAAGAGTGCTTCGCTGAACTCGCCTGATGTGACACGTTTCATGAAAAACCCGCCTCGGCGGGTTTTTTTTTGTGCCCAGGAAAGCTCAGGAGCGCTATGGTTGTGGAAGGACTTGCCTTGGAAGCTGCGAAGGACTGTGTGTCAGGGATATTCAGGAGTTGGCCATGAGTGCTGCAGACCCCACCCCACCTAGCGTGTTGATTGTCGAGGGCGACCCCTGGGTACGCGACATGCTGCGGGAAATGCTGCTCAGCGTGCGTTGCGACGCCCGCCTGCAGGTATGTGCCGACGGCTCGCAGGCGATCAGTGCGCTTTCGAGCAAGCCCGACCTGATCATTGCCGCCCGTGAACTGCCCGCTGGCGACGGCCTGGATCTACTGCGCAAGGTCCGTAGCCAAACGGAGAAGTCGGCCCTGCCGTTCATCCTGCTGAGCGAGCGCAGCGACCCCGCCAGCGTGAAGGAAACCCTGCGCTTTCATCCCACTGAATACCTGAGCAAGCCGCTGAACTTCGACAAGCTGCGCAAGCGCCTGGAAGTGTTGTTGGTGCATGCCGGCGAAGAGGTGTCGTGCCCGATTCCGGCGTTGCTGCCGGGGGTGAAACTCAGCGACTACCTGGAACAGCGTCGGGCAACCGCTGATGGCGGGCCACTGTTTGCCGATGTGCAGTTGGCGATCAAGCGTGCGCTGAACCCCCAAGGGCTGAACCTCAGGGTGCTGGAGGCAGAGGTGCGTGACGACCCGCAGATCACCGCCGTGCTGATCGCTGCCGCCAACAGCGCTGCCCTGCACCGCGATGCCCCGGCGCAAACCTTGCTGCAGGCGCTGAACAAGTTGGGTAGCACCCAGAGCATGAACTTGATCCTGGGCATGACCCTCAAGCGCAGTGCCCACCTCAGCGACCCGCTGCTGACCCAGCATGCCACCCGGTACTGGAACCTCTCGCTGCACACCGCCGAATACGCCCGCTCGCTGGCGCGCATGCTCGACCTGGACCAGGAGCGCTGCTATTGCGCGGGCCTGCTGCATTCGCTGGGCGACCTGGCGGTGCTGCGCTGCCTGCAGGAATGGCGCCTGGCCGGGGGCGAGTTGGATGAAGACAAGGTGCAACTGGCACTGAACGAATTCGGCGCAGCCTTCGGTTCCGCCCTGCGCACCCGCTGGCGCTTGCCGCTGGGCCTGCGGGAATTGATTGCGGCGATCTACCAGCTGGGCGGCGGGGTGTATTCGCGGGAGATCCTGGCGATGAACCTGGCCGGGCAGCTGGCGCGGTTGCCGGCGGACCAGGGGTTGGAGCGGCTGGCCAACGGCAAGACCGCGCGGCTGCTGAAAGTCGGGTTGCCGGAGTTGGGGCGGTTGCGCAAGGTGGAGAATACCGAAGGCAAAGCCGAACCTGTGGCTGAAACCCCGGTGATCGACGTGTTGCCCGAACAACCAGAGCAAGCCGAGCCGCCTGAACCAACCGCCTGAACCTGCCTTCTGGATCGAGCGCCACCCGGCTGGCCCATCGCGAGCTGGCGCTCGCTCCTACCGGTGGGGGCGCGTGCCTGGTAGGAGCGAGCGCAGCTCGCGATGCGCCGCGCGGGCGGCGCTCGATCTCACCGGCCCATGCCAAGCTCCGCATCATCCAACAAGGCCTTGGCCAGCGCGCTCAAGTAATGCGCTGCCCAGATCAATTGCGGGTCGTTGTCCATCACGGCGGTCAGCGTTAGGTCGCGCACACAGCCCATCAATTCCGAAGCCTGGTCGCGGGCGTGCTGGCAGGGGATGCCGGGGGCGATCTGGAACAAGGGTTGTTTGAAGGTATCGCCTTGGTAGAAGCAGGTTTTGCCGGGGGTGGTGCGGTTGTCTGCGGTCATATGTTCTCTCCCTGAGTTGTTGAGGTGGATGGGGCGATCATCACAGCGTGAGGGAGGGTGGGTTGGGGGCGATTTTTTCATAACGCTTTCTCATGTCATTACCCCACCCAATCGTTTCCACACGAAGGGTGGCGGTTGTACACGGAGTGGAAAACCAGGCATGAGAACCCCGGCAGGCCTTGCGACCTTCCGTATACAACCGCCATGACGGCAGCCGCACTCTCATTGATTGTCAGGTTTCCACACCCGATCGCTGAACCATTCAGCGACCTGGAAAGCCTAGAGAGACGGGTTTCCAGTAACAATCAGACGCGAGCCGACAGGGTTTGTAGGATATTTTGCGGGTGGTGCTGCTACCAGTGCGGTTTTGTAGGAAATGCCGGGGGATGTTGTGAGGCTTTTGCGCCTGTTCTGAGCTGGGGCTGCTGCGCAGCCCATCGCGAGCTTTGCTCGCTCCTACCGGATTTGCGCAGGCTTGGCCTGGTAGGAGCGAGCGCAGCTCGCGATGCGCCGCGCGGGCGGCGCTCGATCTCACAGGCGCAACCTCAAACCGGTCCCTCACCCCCGCACAATCTGGTTCTTCCCCTGCCGCTTGGCCTGATACATCGCCGCATCCGCCCGGGCAAACAAGCTATCCAGCACCTCGTCCTCATCCGTCAACCCGGTCAGCCCCTGGCTCACCGTCACGTTGTACACCTCATCCCCATGGCTGAACCCCAACCGCTGAATCTCGCGCTGCAACCGCTCGGCAATCTGCTCGGCCACCTGTGCCGTGCAGCCAGGAAACACCGCCGCGAACTCCTCGCCACCAATGCGCCCGAACAAATCACCCCGGCGCAGCACCGCCTTGCCCGTGTCGGCAATGCGCTGCAGCACCTGGTCGCCCTCCTGGTGCCCGTAACTGTCATTGATGCGCTTGAAGTCATCGATATCCAGCAACAGGAACGCCAGCGGCGTACCCGCTTCGCGGGCGTCGTCGAAGGCCTGCTGGGCGCAGTCGAAAAAATGCCGGCGGTTGCTGCTCTGGGTCAGCACATCGGTCGTCGCCAGGCGGTGCAGTTCGCCTTCGAGCTGTTTCTTCTCGGTGATGTCCTCGGCAATGCCAACGATGATTACCCGGTCGCCCTCAAGCTGCTGGTTGATGTAGCACTTGTCGCTCAACCAGCGCACCTCGCCGCTGGCATTTAGAATGCGGTACTCGCGGTCTTCCACTGCACCCTTGAGCAGCACCTGGGCCAGGCTGCGTTCAGCGTATTCCAGGTCGTCGGGGTAGATACTGTCGCGCCATTCGTTGTAGTCGGCCAGCACCTGGCTGACCGGGCGGCCGAAGATGCGTTCATAGGCCGGGCTTACATACAACACCTGGCGGGTTTCCCAGTCAAAGGCCCACAGCACGGCATTGACGCTGTCGAGCAGCGAGCTGTAAAGCTGCTCGCGCTCGCTCAGGCGGGCAACCTCGCCCTGTGCGTGAAGCAGGGCCAGCAAGGTTTGGGCGGCGGCGGGAGGGGCATTGCCGGGCAGGGTGGAATCGATAGTCTTGGCCATGGGCACGGAGCGGTTTCTCGACAGGGAAGCGCGCGGCCAGCAACCAGCCCGCCCGCGGGCGATGTGCAGATTTTGAGTGGATTTTCAGGGGTTAAGTTCCAGCCTGGCATGCCCCATTGCGGGGCATGCCGATCAACGGCGGTCAGGCCCCGGTGGGGCGCAGGGAGTAGGTTTTAAGCTGCGCGGCGAACTCGTGCAGGGCGTGAATGCCGCTGGCTTCGGCTTCGTGCACCCAATCCTTCATGGCCGCCAGCATGTCGTGGCCATTGGCGCTGGTGCGCGCCCAGATCTGCTGCAGGGCCAGGCGCTTCTCATAGATGGTTTTCAGCGCCTGGCTGTGGGCGAGCAGCGACTCGATGCGCACATGGTGGCGGTCTTCGAGCAGGCTGGTTTCCCGCGACAGCAGGCGCTTGGCGCGGCGGAAGCGGTGGCGCACCGAGGCGTCGACCTTGGCCAGCTCCTGCTTGACCAACGGGCCGATCACCAGCTTGCGGTACTGGGCCATGATCTGGAACCGGTTGTTCAAGATGGCCATGGCGGTGTCCATGTCCAGGCTGGCCTTGCCCTCCACCCGGTGGGCGATGGGCGCCACGCGCTGCACCTTGGCCAGGCGCAGCAGGCTGAACAGGCGGATCCACGCCCAGCCCATGTCGAACTCCCAGCGTTTCACCGAAAGCTTCGCCGAGTTGGGGTAGGTGTGGTGGTTGTTGTGCAACTCTTCACCGCCGATGACGATACCCCACGGCACCAGGTTGGTGGCCGCGTCGCGGCATTCGAAGTTGCGATAACCCACCGCATGGCCCAGGCCATTGACCACGCCAGCCGCCCAGAACGGAATCCACATCATCTGCACCGCCCAGATGGTGATGCCGATGGTGCCGAACAGCAGCAGGTCGAGCACCGCCATCAGGGCGATGCCGCCGAGCTTGTAACGCGAGTAGAGGTTGCGCTCGACCCAGTCATCGGGGCAGTTCTTGCCGTAGATACGCAGGGTTTCGGGGTTACGCGCCTCTTCCCGGTACAACTCGGCACCCTTGCGCAACACCGTACCCAGGCCTTTGTACACCGGGCTGTGCGGGTCGTCGGGGGTTTCGCACTTGGCGTGGTGCTTGCGGTGGACGGCGGTCCACTCGCGGGTGTTCTGCGCCGTGGTCAGCCACAGCCAGAAGCGGAAGAAGTGCTTGAGCGCGCCGTTGAGCTCCAGGGCGCGGTGGGCGGAGTAGCGGTGCAGGTACACCGTGACGCTGACGATGGTCACATGGGTCATCAGCAGGGTGACGGCGACCAGTTGCCAGGCCGACAAGTCGAGCAGGCCGTTGTACCACATAGGCAGGAAAACCCTCGGGATTGCAGGGAAGAGGGGCTGATTATCCCTTGGTGGGGAAATAAAACCAGTCACCCTTTCAGATAGGAAGTCACGGCATGTTTCATGCCTTTATAATCGCCCTTCCTTTTCAATGGATTATTCGCTCCGACATGTCTGTCTCCGTCCGCGACGCATTGCGCATGGCTGCGCTCTATGTGGTGTTTTCGATCCTCTGGCTGGTGCTGTCGGAGGGGGTGCTGCGCACGATGTCCGACGACCCGCTGGCACTGACCGTGGGGCGGCAGATCAATGTGGTGATCTGGGTACTGGTCAGCGCCTTGCTGATTTTCGTGACCCGGGCGCGGCTGCTCAACTTCATCGGCATCGGCGCCCGGCTGCGCCGCGACGACCGTGAGCGCCTGCGCATGGCCGCGGCGGTGTTCGACAGCACCCTGGAAGGGGTACTGGTGACCGACCGCCGCGGCCTGATCGTGCACGTTAACCGCGCGTTCATGCGCATCACCGGTTACCAACAGGAAGAAGTGCTGGGCCAGCGCCCGAGCAAGTTCAAGTCGGGCCGCCACGGGGTGCCGTTCTACCAGCAGATCTACGCCACCCTGGCCGAGAAGGGTGAATGGAGCGGGGAAATCTGGAACCGCCGCAAAAGCGGTGAAATTTACCCACAATGGCAGACGATCTGTGCCATTAGCGATGATAACGGTCAATTGAGCCATTACGTGGCAGTGTTCAGCGACATCAGTGCGATCAAGCATTCGGAGCAGGAACTGGCCTACCTGGCCCACCACGACCCGCTCACCGGGCTGCCCAACCGCCTGTTGTTCAACGACCGTGCCGAGCAGGCACTGGCTGCGGCGCAGGCCAACAAGCGCGGCTGCGCCTTGCTGCTGCTGGACCTCGACCATTTCCAGAGCATCAACGATGGCCTGGGCCATACCATTGGCGACCAGTTGCTCAAGCTGGTGGGTGAACGCCTGCGTGAAGTGCTGGGCAATGGCGTGACCCTGGCACGCCTGGGCGGCGACGAATTTGGCGTGCTGGCTGAAAACTGCCAGCAGGTGGGCCAGGCCGGCAAGCTGGCGCAGCTGATTATCGAGCGCATGCGCGAGCCGTTCGACTTCGACGGGCATCGGCTGTTCATCAGCGCCAGCGTGGGCATCAGCCTGTTCCCCAGCGATGCCCTGAGCGCCGAGCAGTTGCTGCGCAATGCCGACTCGGCGTTGTTCAAGGCCAAGGGCAATGGCCGCGCCTGCTACGCGCTGTACACCGAGGAGCTGACCGCCCACGCCCAGCACCGGGTGGAAACGGCCGGCGAGCTGCGCCAGGCGCTGGCCCAGGACGAGTTGCGGGTGTTCTACCAGCCGGTACACGACCTGTTCACCGGGAAAATGGTCGGCGTCGAGGCGCTGGTGCGCTGGCAGCACCCCCAGCGCGGGCTGGTGCCGCCGGGTGAGTTCATTCCAATTGCCGAGCGCACCGGGCTGATTGCCGAGATCGATGCCTGGGTGCTGCGCCAGGCATGCCGGCAGATGGTGCACTGGCAGGCCGACGGCCGCGGGTTGGCATTCGTGGCGGTCAATATCTCCAGCCGCCTGTTTGGCCAGCACGAGTTGTACCGGCAGGTGGCCGAGGTGCTGCACGAAACCGGCCTGGACCCAGCGCTGCTGGAGCTGGAGGTGACCGAGAGTGCGGTGATGGAAGACCCGGAGGTGGCGCTGGAGCAGCTGCATCGCCTGCGCGAGCTGGGCTTGAACCTGGCCATCGATGATTTCGGCACGGGGTATTCGTCGTTGCTGCGGCTCAAGCGCATGCCGGTGCAGAAGTTGAAGATCGACCAGGGCTTTGTGGCTGGTTTGCCGCAAGACGACGATGATATCGCGATTGTGCGGGTGATCATCGCCCTGGCGCGGAGCATGGGCATGCAGGTGCATGCCGAAGGAATCGAGCAGGCTGAACAGGCACGGTTTCTGTTGGAGCAGCAGTGCCAGTTAGGGCAAGGGTATTGGTTCGGGCGGCCAGTGCCGGCGGGGGCGTTGAATTGGGGGTGAGCAAGCGCGCCGCCGTGGCGGCGCATCGCGAGCTGCGCTCGCTCCTACCACCCCCGTAGGAGCGAGCGCAGCTCGCGATCCGCCTCAACGCTTGTTCAAGCCCTTCGCCAGCCGGTCGCCACCGAGCTGAATCACCGCTACCAACGCCACCAGCATGGCAATCACGGTCAACATGATCTGGCTGTCGAAACGCTGGTAGCCGTACCGGTAGGCAATGTCGCCAAGCCCCCCGGCGCCAATGGCCCCGGCCATGGCTGATGAGTTGATCAGCGTCACCAGGGTGATGGTGAAGCCACCGACGATTCCCGGTAGCGCCTCAGGCAGCAGCACGTGCCAAACAATGTGCCAGCGCCGGCAGCCCATGGCCTGGGCCGCCTCCACCAAACCATGGTCGACTTCGCGCAGGCTCACTTCGGCAATGCGCGCAAAGAACGGCGTGGCGGCAATGGTCAGCGGCACCACGGCGGCCCACACACCATAGGTGGTGCCCACCAGCAGGCGGGTGAAGGGGATCAGCGCGACCATCAGGATCAGGAACGGCACCGAGCGGAACAGGTTGACGAACGCGCCCAGCACCCGGTTCAGCAGCGGCGCCTGGAAAATCCCGCCCTTGTCGCTGGTGACCAACAGCACCGCCATCGGCACCCCCAGCAGCAGCGCGATCAACGACGACACGCCCACCATCAGCAGGGTGTCGAGCAAGCCTTCGAGCAGGCGGTCAAACCACATGGCCCAGTACCTCCACGTCCTCGGCCCAGCGGCGGGCACGCTCCAGCAGTTGATGGGTGTCGTGCGGTGCGCCTTGCACCGCCAGTATCAGCAGCCCCAGGGCATGCCCGCCCACGGTTTCCACGCCGCCCTGGAGCAGGCGCACATGCCCGCCAAGGTCTGCGAACAGGTCAGACAGCGCCGGCTCGCCGAGCACGCTGAGCTTGAGTACCACGGCACTGTCGTAGCCAACGGGGCTGGCGCGCAGCCTGGCCTGTAGGGTTTCGGGCAGCTTGGTCTGCAAGGGCGCCAGCAGGGTACGGGTGACCTCGTGGCGCGGGCTGCCGAACACCCGCCAGACCTCACCTTGCTCCACCACTTCGCCGCGCTCCAGCACCACCACGCGGTGGCAGATGTCGCGGATCACTGCCATTTCATGGGTAATCAGCACCACGGTCAGGCCCAGGCGCCGGTTGATGTCGCGCAGCAGTTCAAGGATCGACGCGGTGGTTTCCGGGTCCAGCGCCGAGGTGGCCTCGTCGCACAGCAGAATCTCCGGGTCGTGTACCAGTGCCCGGGCAATGCCTACACGCTGCTTCTGGCCGCCGGACAGCTGCGCCGGGTAGACGTGGTGTTTTTCCTGCAGGCCAACCAGCTCCAGCAACGCGCGCACTTTGCGCTGGCGCTCGGCCTTGGCCACACCGGCCACCGTCAGCGGCAGTTCCACGTTCTGCCACACGGTTTTGGCCGACATCAGGTTGAAATGCTGGAAGATCATGCCGATGCGCCGGCGCAGCGCCACCAGGTGGTCCTCGTCGAACGGCGCGATGTCTACCTGGTCGATCAGCACCCGGCCCTGGCTGGGTTGCTCCAGGCGGTTGATGGTGCGCAGCAGCGACGACTTGCCGGCACCGCTGCGGCCGATGATGCCGAAAATCTCGCCACGCTGGATGTTCAGGTCGATGCCTTGCAAGGCAGGTTGCGCTTGGCCTGGGTAGGTTTTGCCCAGGCCGATGAAGCGGATGTGGGCCTGGTTGACCTCCGGGCGCAGGGCCTGCTCCCTGGCCGTTGGCGGCGATGGTTGTGCGGTGGGCGCCCGGAGCGCGTTGGCCTGGCTCATGTCAGCCTTCCCAACCGGCCTGGTACAGGCTGCCGTGGGCTTTGTTCAGCGCGGCACGCACGGCCGGCGAGTGCTGGTAGATATCGACGAACTTGGCCAGGCGGGGGTCGTCCTTGCTTTGCGGGCGAATCACGAACTGGATCACGTACTCCTTGTTTTCCAGGCCGTCGAACAGCAGCGCCGAGGTGGCATCGAAGCTGTTGGCCAGGCGGATGTAGGCCGGGTAGCCCTGAACCAGGTCGGCATCGTCATAGGCACGCACCAGTTGCACGGCCTCGACCTGAAGGATTTTCAGCTTTTTCGGGTTGGCGGTGATGTCGTCCTCGGTGGCCTTGTAGCCCACCCCGGGCTTGAGGGTAATCAGGCCAGCCTTGGCCAGCAGCTGCAGGCCCCGGCCACTGTTGATTGGGTCGTTGGCGATGGCCACGCTGGCGCCTTCTGGCAGCTCGGCGAAGGACTTGTACTTTTTCGAGTACAGGCCGACGTTGTTGATGATGCCCGGGGCGTAGGGCACCAGGTTGAAGCCAGCGGCGGCCTTGGCATTTTCCAGGAACGGGATGTGCTGGAAGTAGTTCACGTCGATGTCGCCGCTGTTGAGGCTGACATTGGGGGCGATCCAGTCGCTGAATTCGATCAGCTTCACGTCCAGGCCTTGCTTGTGCGCTTCTTCCACCGCCGCTTCCAGTGGGATGGCGAAGGCCGAGGTGGTACCGATTTTCAACGGCTCGGCGGCCAGCACGCTGGCGGACAGGCTCAGGCCCAGGGCGATGGCCGCGACGGGCCGAAACAGTTTCTCAAGCATGGTGCAGGGCTCCAGTCGGGGCAGGGGTGTGGCGGTAGGCCGAACCTGGGTGGTCGGCGGGCAAGTGTGGGTGGTCACCCTGGAACAGCTTTTCGCGCAGGGTGCCGTCGGCGTAGGCGGTTTTGTAGCGGCCGCGCTGTTGCAGTTGCGGCACCACCAGGTCGATGAAGTCCTCGTAGCTTTCCGGGGTGACGGTGCGGG
The DNA here is from genome assembly GCF_011752535.1 of Pantoea sp. Tr-811. Classification (NCBI taxonomy): domain Bacteria; kingdom Pseudomonadati; phylum Pseudomonadota; class Gammaproteobacteria; order Enterobacterales; family Erwiniaceae; genus Pantoea; species Pantoea sp. Tr-811. Next base: position 294,007 of record NZ_VWXJ01000004.1, on the reverse strand, counting down.
TCAGGTTGAAACCGTCCAGGCCGGTGTCGTCGATCCAGGCGATCAGCTGTTCGGCCACCTGCTCGGGCGCGCCGACCAGGGTCACGTAGCGCCCGCCGAGGGCGTGCTGCTGCAGCAGGCGGCGGCGGGTCCAGGCGTTGTCCTGAAGCTGGCGGGTCGCCGACTGGATGGCGTTGCCCTTGCTGGCACCAATCGGCTCGTCCAGGCCGTAGGCGGCGAAGTCGATACCGGTGGAGGCGGCGAAGTGCGCCACGCCGGCTTCTGCGCTGGCATGCTGCAGGTATTCGGCATGCTTGGCCTGCGCCTGCTGCTCGGTGGGCGCAACGATCACGGTGATGCCCATGAACACCTTCACCGCCTGCGGGTCACGGCCAGCGGCCTGGGCCGCGGCGCGCACCTTGTCGACCTGGGCGCGGGTGGCGGCCTTGTCCTGGCCGCTGATGAACACGCATTCGGCATGGTTGCCGGCAAAGGCCAGGCCACGTGGCGAGCTGCCGGCCTGGAACAGCACCGGGGTGCGCTGCGGCGAGGGTTCGCACAGGTGGTAGCCCTCGACCTGGTAGAACTCGCCCTGGTGGCGCACCTTGCGTACCTTGGCCGGCTCTGCGTACACCCGCCGTGCGCGGTCGTTGACCACGGCGTCGTCGGCCCAGCTGCCTTCGAGCAGCTTGTACAGCACCTGCAGGTACTCGTCGGCCTGGTCGTAGCGGCGGTCGTGCTCGGGCTGTTGGGCCAGGCCCATGGCCCGGGCGGCGCTGTCGAGGTAGCCGGTGACGATGTTCCAGCCCACCCGGCCGTTGCTCAGGTGGTCCAGGGTCGACAGGCGCCGGGCGAACAGGTACGGCGCCTCGTAGGTGAGGTTGGCGGTCAGGCCGAAGCCCAGGTGGCGGGTGACCGCGGCCATGGCCGACACCAGCAGCAGCGGGTCGTTGACCGGCAGCTGGATCGACTCCTTGAGGGGAACGTCCACCGATTGGCCATAGACATCGTAGGTGCCGACGATGTCGGCGATGAACAGGCCGTCGAACAGGCCGCGTTCGAGCAGGCGCGCCAGGTCGGTCCAGTAGGCGAGGGTCTTGTACTGGGTGGAGGTGTCCCGTGGGTGGGTCCACAGGCCGTGGTTGATGTGCCCGATGCAGTTCATGTTGAAGGCATTGAGCAGGATCTGCTTGGCCATCAGATGGTCCCCCGGCGTGGTGGGTGCTCGTCGTTGAGGTAGTAGTTGCCGATGGCGTGGTACTTCCAGCGCACCGGGTCGTGCAGGGTGTGCACGCGGGCGTTGCGCCAGTGGCGGTCGAGGTTGTGTTCGGCCAGGGTGGCCTGGCTGCCGGCCAGCTCGAACAGCGTGGTGCCGGCGGCAAGCGAGATGTCGGTGCTGATGGCGCGGGCTTCGGCCACGGCAATGGACGCGGCGGCGACCTTGTCGGCGGTGCTGTCCAGCTGGGCCTGGTCGAGGTATTCGCCAGCCCGTTCCAGCAGGGCTTCGGCGGCGTGCAGGCGGATGGCCAGGTGGCCGAAGCTTTTCAGGGTCAGTGGGTCGTCGCTGGCCTTGTCCAGGCCCGAGTCGACCCAGGGCCGGCTGCGGGTGCGCACGAAGTGCAGGGCGTCTTCGAAGGCGGCGCGGGCGATGCCGGTGTCGATGGCGGCGTGAAGGATCTGCGCCAGCGGGCCGACCGGGGTCGGGCGCTCGAAGGCGCTCTGGAACGGCACCACGTCGGCTTCGTCGACGTATACGTTGTCGAACTGTACCGAGCCGCTGCCGGTGGTGCGCTGGCCGAAGCCGCTCCAGTCGTCGATCACCTGCAGGCCCTGGCTGGCGGCGGGCACGAAGGCCAGTTGCTGGCGGCCTTGCTCGTCGATCACCGAGGTGGGGATACGCTGGGCGTAGAGGGCGCCGGTGGCGTAGAACTTGCGGCCGTTGATGCGGTAGCCGGCGCCGTCGCGGGTCAGGCGGGTGGTACGGTCGTTGGCGGTTTTCGTGCCCAGTTCGGCCAGGGCATTGCCGAAGCGGCGGCCGGCCAGCACTTCGGCGTAGAGGCGGCGTTGCTGTTCGGGGCTGCCGTTCACGCGCAGCACTTCAAGGGCGTAGAAGTGGTTTTGCGGGATTTGCCCAAGGGAGGCGTCGGCCTGGGCGATGCGGGCGATCACCTTGGCCAGGGTGACGTTGGACACACCTGCGCCGCCGAAGGCCTTGGGTACGCTGATGGCCCACAGGCCGGAGCGGGTGAACAGCTCCAGCTCAGGGTGGGGCAGGCGGCGTTCGCGGTCGCGCAGGGCGCTGTCGCGGTGCAGCTGCTGGGCAAGGTGCTCGGCGGCTTCGAGGGCCTGGGTGTCGGTGGTGATGAGCGATGTTGTCATGGTGGTCTCCAGGGCCGTGGGGTCGTTTTGCGGCCCATTCGCGACCTTTGGTCGCTCCTACGGTAGGAGCGACCGCAGGTCGCGATTGGGCTGCAACGCAGCCCCCTACGCCCTCAAATCAGATCCAGGAATGCCGCGCAGGCAAGGTCCCATTCAGGTGGTAGGCCCCAACCGCGTGGTACTTCCAGCGCACCGGGTCGTGCAGGGTATGCACGCGGGCATTGCGCCAGTGCCGGTCGAGGTTGAACTCGGCCAGGGTCGCGCGGCTGCCAGCCAGTTCGAACAGCTTCTCGCTGGCCTGCAGGGCGATCTCGGTGGTGAGCACCTTGGCCTCGGCCACGGCGATCGAGGCCCGCGCCGCGGCAGCGGCATCGACCGGCCCTGCATTGACCTCGTCGAGTACCCGCGCCGCCCTGTGCAGCAGCGCTTGGGCGGCATGCAGTTCAAGCTTCAGGCGGCCAATATCGGCAATCACGTACAGGTCATCGCTGGCGCGCTCGACCTTGGCCTCGACCCACGGCCGGGCCTTCTCGCGGACGAAGGCGATGGCATCGTCGATGGCGGCCTCGGCAATGCCGGCGTCGATGGCAGCCTGGATCAACTGCGAAACCGCACCCTGGATGTTGGGCAGGTCGTGCTGGCGCCAGTTGTCGATCACCAGCTCCGCGTCCACCGGCACCTGGTCGAGCAGCACAGTGCCGCTGGCGGTGGTGCGCTGGCCGAAGCCAGACCAGTCATCGACGATGCGCAGCCCAGGGCTTGCGCGGCGGATGAAGGCTAGGCGCTGGCGGCCTTCGTCGTCCAGGGCCTTGACCGCTACCCAGTGGGCGAACAGGGCGCCGGTGGAGTAGAACTTCTCGCCGCTGACGCGATAGCCATCGGCGCTGCGGGTGATGCGGGCCTTGAGTGTCAGGGTGTCCTTGGTGCCGCGCTCGGGGCCGGCGTTGCCGATGCGCCAGCCGTCCAGCACGCTGCGAAAAATCAGCGCCTGCTGGGCCTCGGTGGCGGTCAGGCGCAGCAGTTGCAGCAGGCCGAACTGGTTTTGCGGGATTTGCCCCAGGGCCGGGTCGGCGGCGCTGATGATGCGAAACACTTCGGCAAGGGTGGCGAAGGATACGTCGGGGCCGCCGTGGGCCTTGGGCACGCTGATGCTGCCCAGGCCGCTGCGGGTGAACTGTTCGATCTCGGCCCAGGGCAACTTGCGCTGGCGGTCGCGGCGGGCGGCCTGCTCGCGGGCGGCATCGGCCAGTTCGCGGGCGGCTTGCAGGGCTTCGGCGTCGTTGCGCAACACCTTGGCCGGCAGCAGCAGGGGCGAGCTGTCGAGGTCGCTGTGGAAGGGGGTATTTGGCTGGATGGTCATCAGAACCGAACCTCACAAAGTGGATGCGTCGCTTCAGCTGATGGCGACAGGCTTGTGCTGGTCCGGTGGTCCGGTCCATATACCCTAATGGCTTATTAAAGGTTTATGAACTAACGCTTTGGAATATAGATAGAAGAGGGGAGTTGTGTAGGGCGTGATGGCCTCTTCGCGGGGCGAGCCCGCTCCTACAAGCGAACGCGATGCCCTTGTAGGCGCGGGCTTGCCCCGCGAAGAGGCCGGCAAGCCTTACTCCGAAGCGGCGGTCCCGAGGAACTTGCGCAAAAACTGCCGGGTACGTTCCTCACGGGGGTTGGCGAACAGCGCCTTGGCCTCGCCCTGTTCCACGATCACGCCTTTGTCGAAGAAGATCACCCGGTTCGCCACGTCCCGGGCAAAGCTCATTTCGTGGGTGACGATGATCATGGTGCGCTTTTCCTCGGCCAGGCCGCGGATGGTTTCCAGCACTTCGCCCACCAGCTCCGGGTCGAGCGCCGAGGTGGGCTCGTCGAACAGGATCACCTCAGGTTCCATGGCCAGGGCCCGGGCAATCGCCACCCGTTGCTGCTGGCCACCGGACAGGCGCCGTGGGTAGGCGTCTTCCTTGCCCGCCAGGCCAACCTTGGCCAACAGGCGCCGGCCCAGCGCGATGGCCTGCTCGCGCGGGGTTTTCTTGACGATCACCGGCCCTTCGATGACGTTGTCCAGGGCGGTGCGGTGGGGGAACAGGTTGAAGTTCTGGAACACGAACCCGGCTTGCTGGCGCAAACGGCGGATCGCGCCCTGCTGGCCACCCAGCGGGTGGTTGGCGTCGATGCTGATGCTGCCGATGCGGATGCGCCCGGCATCCGGGGTTTCCAGCAGGTTGAGGCAGCGCAGGAAGGTGGTTTTGCCCGAGCCGCTGGGGCCGATGATCGCCACCACTTCGCCCGGCTGCACGGTCAGGTCGATGCCGTTGAGCACGGTCTGGCCCTTGAACCGCTTGGTCAGGCCTTCTACTACGATCATCGTCAGTGCTCCTGGTCGTGCTGGTTGACCCGCGCTTCCATGCGGTTCTGGAAGTGCGCGAGGATGCTGCACAGCACCCAGTAGATCACCGCCACTGCCAGGTACATGGTGAACACTTCGAAGGTGCGTGCGGTAATCAGCTGCGCCTGGCGGAACAGTTCAGGCACCTGGATGGTCGCCGCCAGGGCGGTGTCCTTGACCAGCGAGATGAAGCTGTTGCCCAGCGGCGGCAGCGCAGTGCGCAGCGCCTGCGGCAGGATCGCCCGGCGCATGGCCTGGATGCGGGTCATGCCGATGCTGGCGGCGGCTTCCCACTGGCCGCGGTCGATGGAAGAAATGGCCGCGCGGAGGATTTCGCAGATGTACGCGGCCATGTTCAGCGACAGGCCGATCAGCGAGGCTGGAATCGGGTCCAGTTCTATGCCGATCTGTGGCATGCCGAAGTAGATCACGAACAGCTGCACCAGCAGCGGCGTGCCGCGAAAGAACGACACGTAGATGCGCGCCAGCCAGTCCAGCGGCAGGATCTTCGACAGCCGCATCAGCGCCAGGGCAAAGCCCAGCACCAGGCCGAAGAACATGCCGCCGACACTCAGCAGCACGGTGTAGCCCGCGCCCTTCAACAGAAAGGGCGCGGAGTCGGTAACGAGTTGCAGGCTTTCAGCGATCATTGGGTGACGTCAGCACCGAAGTATTTCTGCGACAGCTTGGCCAGCGTGCCGTCGGCCTTGAGCTTGTCGATGGCCTTGTTGATGGCGGCCAGCAACTCAGGCTCACCCTTGCGCAGGGCCACGCCGCTTTCCAGGCGCGAGAAGGCGGCGCCGGCCAGTTCGGTGTCCTTGGCTTTTTGCGCGTATTCCAGGGCTGCCAGGCGGTCGATCAGAATGGCGTCGATGCGGCCGTTGCGAAGGTCGGCGAACTTGCTTGGGTCGTCTTCATAAGTGCGCACATCGGCTTTGGGCACGTCCTGCTTCACCCATTGCTCGTAGTTGGTGCCCAGGCCCACGCCAACTTTCTTGCCGGCCAGGTCCTGGGCGGTCTTGATGTTCAGCTGCTCGGCCTTTTTCTTCAGGATTAGCGCCTGGATGCCGGAGATGGTGTAGGGCTCGGAGAAGTCGTACTTCTTCTTGCGCTCATCGGAGATGGTCACCTGGTTCACCACCACGTCCAGGCGCTTGGACTCCAGGGCGGCAAGAATGCCGTCCCACTTGGTGGGCTGAATCTTGGCCTTGACCCCCAGCTCCTTGGCCAGCAGCTCGGACAGCTCCACTTCGAAGCCGGTGAGCTTGCCGTTCTCATCCTGGAAGCTGAAGGGCGGGTAGGTGCCTTCGAGGCCGACGTTGATCACGCCTTTTTCCTGGATGGCCTTCAATTGCTCGCCGGCGAAGGCTTGGCCGAGCAGGCCGGCGCCCAGCAGGATGGCCAGGCTGGCGTTGAGTAGCGGTTTGGCGAATTTCGACATGTCAGGCCCCGCGCTTGTTGTGGAAGTAGTGGGTGGCGACTATAGAATCCGGCTGATAGGCCAGGAAATAATAAAAACTTATTTTGTTATGCTTTTTAATGCATTTGTCAGTCGATGGCTGCTTTGAGGGTAGGCCAGGATGCTTCCGGCGTCATCGCGGCTTATGCCCGGCTTGGTGCAGCGTGGAATAAAGCGTTGTTTTTTCCAAGGGGCGGATTTGCCGTAGAGTGGATTGCAGATGGCAGGTCCGGCCCTTTCGCGGGCAAGCCCGCTCCCACAGGGAATCCACAGACCTTGAGGCATGTGGAACACCTGTAGGAGCGGGCTTGCCCCGCGAAAGGGCCGGACCTGCCAATACAACTATGTCCCCTTCGGCAGGAGAACACCGTGAGCGAACAACCCTCATCCGGGCATTGGCAGTTGCACACCATCGTCAGCGGCCTGCGCGGCGCCCGTGAGCAGTGGCGCAGCCGCAATGGCCGCAGCAGTGGCGAACAGGGCGGACGCGAACTGCCGTCGCGCGAGGCCATGCGGCAGATCCTCGAGCAGCTGTGCGGCGCACTGTTCCCGATGCGCCTGGGGCCGGTTGACCTGCGTGAAGAAAGCGAAGACTTCTACGTCGGCCACACCCTCGACGCTGCGCTTACCGCGCTGCTGGCCCAGGCCCGGCTTGAACTGCGCTACGCCGCACGGCAGAACCAAGGCGACCTGGCAGCGGTCGATGGCCAGGCCCTGCGCCTGATCCAGGATTTTGCCGCGGCCTTGCCGCAATTGCGGGTGCTGCTCGACACCGACGTGCTGGCCGCCTACCACGGCGACCCGGCAGCGCGCAGCGTCGACGAGGTGCTGCTGTGCTACCCAGGCATTCTGGCAATCATCCACCACCGCCTGGCCCACCACCTGTACCAGGCAGGGTTGCCACTGTTGGCGCGGATCAGCTCGGAGCTTGCGCACTCGGCCACCGGCATCGACATCCACCCCGGCGCGCAAATCGGCCCGAGTTTCTTCATCGACCATGGCACCGGCGTGGTGATTGGCGAAACGGCGATCATCGGCGAGCGGGTGCGGATCTACCAGGCGGTGACGCTGGGCGCCAAGCGCTTCCCCAGCGATGAGTCGGGCACGCTGCACAAAGGCCTGGCACGCCACCCCATCGTCGAGGATGACGTGGTGATCTACGCCGGGGCGACCATCCTGGGCAGGATTACCATCGGACAAGGTTCGACCATCGGTGGCAATGTGTGGCTCACCCGCAGCGTGCCGGCAGCGAGCAACATTACCCAGGCGAATCTGCAGTTGGATTGTCAGGACAGGAACTGAGCCGGGATTTGTATGGAGTGTGCCGGCCTTTTCGCGGGGCAAGCCCGCTCCTACAAGGGTGCCCCGCGAAAGGGCCGGGGCGCCGATCAGCGCCCCGGTTCGCATTGAAATGCGATCCATGTTTAACTTGAACGCTTGTTCAATGAAAAACGCTGGTCCGCTGCCGGTGTTCAACAGGAGGATTCCTTTGCTGAACCCGTTCATTCCGAGCCTCACCTCGATTGGCGAGGTGCCCGTTTCATGAGTGCATCGTCCCCCACCCTTGCCACTGGCAAGATCCGCATGAACCCCCCGGTGTTCTACTTCGCCGCCAGTTTCATCCTGCTGTTCGGCCTGGTGGTGATCGCCTTCCCGCAAGCTGCCGGTGAATGGCTGCTGGCAGCGCAGAACTGGGCGGCCAACACGGTCGGCTGGTACTACATGCTGGCCATGACCCTGTACCTGGTGTTCGTGGTGGTTACCGCGTTGTCCGGCTACGGCAAGATCAAGCTGGGCGCCGACCATGACGAGCCCGAATTCAGCTACCTGTCATGGGCCGGCATGCTGTTCGCTGCTGGCATCAGCATCACGCTGTTCTTCTTTTGCGTGTCCGAACCACTCACCCACATGCTCACCCCGCCCCAGGGCGAGGGCGGCACGGCCGAAGCCGGGCGCCAGGCGATGCAGATTCTGTTCCTGCACTGGGGCCTGCACGGCTGGGGCGTGTTCGCCTTCGTCGGCATGGCGCTGGCCTACTTCGCCTACCGCCACAACCTGCCGCTGGCCCTGCGCTCGGCGCTGTACCCGCTGATTGGCAAGCGCATCAACGGGCCAATCGGCTACGCGGTGGACGGCTTCGGCATCATTGCCACGGTGTTCGGCCTGGGCGCCGACATGGGCTTTGGCGTGCTGCACCTGAACGCTGGCCTCGACTACCTGTTCGGCATCAGCCACAGCCAGTGGGTGCAGGTGATCCTGATTGCCCTGATGATGGGCGCGGCCGTGGCCGTGGCGGTCGCCGGGGTGGAGAAGGGCGTGCGGGTGATGAGCGACATCAACCTGTTCCTGGCCTGCGCGCTGCTGTTGTTCGTGCTGTTCGCCGGGCCCACCCAGCACCTGTTCAACACCCTGATCCAGAACCTTGGCGACTATTTGGGCGCCCTGCCGCGCAAAAGCTTCGACGTGTACGCCTACGGCGAGCAGCGCGACTGGCTGGGTGGCTGGACGGTGTTCTACTGGGCCTGGTGGATTGCCTGGGCGCCCTTCGTGGGGCTGTTCATTGCGCGGATTTCCCGCGGGCGCACGATCCGCGAGTTCGTGTTCGGCGTGCTGCTGATTCCGCTGGGCTTCACCCTGGCGTGGATGTCGATTTTCGGCAACAGCGCACTGGACCAGGTGATCAACCACGGCATGACCGCGCTTGGCCAGTCGGCGTTGGACAACCCGTCGATGAGCCTGTACCTGCTGCTGGAAACCTACCCGTGGAGCAAGACGGTGATCGCCGTGACGGTGTTCATCAGCTTCGTGTTCTTCGTCACCTCGGCCGACTCCGGCACCGTGGTGCTGTCGACGCTGTCGGCCAAGGGCGGCGGCGCCGACGAGGACGGACCGAACTGGCTGCGTATCTTCTGGGGCGTGATGACCGCGCTGATTACCAGCGGCCTGCTGTTCGCCGGCAGCATCGATTCGCTGAAGTCGGCGGTGGTGCTCACCTCGCTGCCGTTCTCGCTGATCTTGCTGTGCATGATGTGGGGGCTGCACAAGGCCTTCTACCTGGAGAGCCAGCGGCAGATCGCGCAGATGCACTCGTTGGCACCGTTCGCCCAGACCCGGCGTGGCCGCGGCGGCTGGCGCCAGCGCCTGAGCCAGGCGGTGCACTTCCCGTCACGTGATGAGGTGTACCGCTTCATGGACGACGTGGTGCGCCCGGCGATTGCCGATGTGCGCGAGGTGTTCGAGCAGAAGGGGTTGGTGCTGGTGACCCAGGACGACCCGAGCCATGACAACGTCAGCCTCAAGGTTGGCCATGGCGAGGAGCAGCCGTTCATCTACCAGGTGCAGATGCGTGGGTATTTCACCCCGTCGTTCGCCTTGGGTGGGTTGGGTACGCAGGAGTTGAAGAACCGCCGCTACTACCGGGCGGAGGTGCATTTGAGCGAAGGCAGCCAGAACTATGACCTGGTGGGCTACAGCAAGGAGCAGATCATCAACGACATCCTCGACCAGTACGAGCGGCACATGCAGTTCTTGCATCTGGTCAGGTAGTCGCCTGTGCTGGCCCTCTCGCGACCTGCGGTCGCTCCTACCCGGTGTGTAGGAGCGACCGCAGGTCGCGAGAGGGGCCTTTCAGAAGGGTGCATCCCCAAGGATGGTCGCCCGGTGCATGACCCGCCGATTGGGCCGGTAGTCATCCACCGCAAAATGCTGGGTCACGCGGTTGTCCCAGAACGCCACGTCATTTTCCTGCCAACGCCAGCGAATGCTGAACTCCGGCCGCGTCGCGTGGGCGAACAGCAACTTGAGCAGCGCCTCGCTTTCCAGCTCGCTCAGTTCATTGATGCGCGTGGTGAACCCCTCATTGACGAACAACGCCTTGCGCCCGCTCACCGGGTGCGTGCGTACCACCGGGTGCGACAGCGGCGGGTTGTTGCGCCGGGTTGCTTCCCAGCGTGCCAGGTCTTCGGGCGTGGTGCCGAAGCGCTCCAGCGGGAACGACTTGGTGAAGTCGTGGGTGGCGGTGAGCCCGTCGAGCAGGCCCCGCAAAGGCGCCGACAAGGCCTCGAAGGCAGCGATGCCGCTGGCCCACAGGGTGTCGCCGCCAAAGGCTGGCAGTTGCTTGGCGCTGAGCACCGCGCCTAGCGCGGGGGTGGGCAGGAAGGTCACGTCGGTGTGCCAGACGGCATTGTCGCGCACGTCGGTCACCGCCGTGTCGAGGATCAGCACCTGGGGCGTTTCTGGCACGTTGGGGTAGATCGGGTGGATGTGCAGGTCGCCAAAGCGCGCGGCAAAGCGTGCCTGCTGCTCGGGCTCGATGGGCTGGTCACGGAAGAACAGCACCTGGTGCTGCAACAGCGCCTGCTCGATAGCGTCACGCTCGGCGGTGGTGATTTCGCCGCTGATGTCCACGCCACTGATCTGCGCGCCGAGCGCCGGGCTGAGGGGGGTGATGGTCAGGCTCATGTCGTTCTCTTCATCAGGCGCCAGTGTGCTGGCGTGGTCAGTCGTGTTCAGTGGCTCTGGCCATGCCAGGGCACCAGCTTGCGTTGCAGGGCACGCAGGCCCATCTCCAGGGCAAAGGCGATCAGGGCGATCAGCAGGATGCCCAGCACCACCACATCGGTAACCAGGAACTGCGCCGCCGACTGCACCATGAAGCCCAGGCCGCTGGTGGCGGCGATCAGCTCGGCGGCAACCAGGGTCGACCAGCCGACGCCCAGGCCAATGCGGATGCCGGTGAGGATGTCGGGCAGGGCGCTGGGCAGGATCACGTGGCGAATCAGCTGTGCCTTGCTCGCCCCCAGCGATTGCGCGGCGCGCAGCTTGGCCGGGTCGACGGTGCGCACGCCGGTGGCGGTGGCAATGGCGATGGGGGCGAAGATCGCCAGGTAGATCAGCAGCACCTTGGACAGCTCGCCAATGCCGCACCAGATGACGATCAGCGGCAGGTAGGCCAGCGGCGGAATTGGCCGGTAGAACTCGATCAGCGGGTCGAGGATGCCGCGGGCCACGCGGTTGTAGCCAATGGCGATGCCGACCGGGATGGCGGTCAGGGTGGCGGCGGCCAGGGCCAGGCCGATACGCCCAAGGCTGGCGCCCAGGTGCTGCCACAGGCTTGCGTCCATGTAGCCCTGGGTGAGCAGGGTCCAGCCCTTGGCCAGGATGTCGCCGGGTGAAGGCAGAAATAGCGGTTCGACCCAGCCGGCGGCCGTCACCAGCCACCAGGCCAGCAGCAGGCTGGCCAGGGTCAGGGTGCTGATCCAGCGGGTGGGCAAGGAACGGCGCACCTTGGCGGCGGGCCGGTGAGAGGTGGCTTGCTTGCCGGCAACCGGCAGGTTCAGGCTGTTCATGCTTGCTCCTGCAGGCTTTGGCGTTGGGCGAATACGCGGGCCAGTACGTGCTCGCGGGTTTCGATGAAGCGGGGGTCGGACTTGATTGCCCGGGCGGGTTCGCCGGCGGCATAGCGCTGGCCGAAGTCCAGTTGCAGGCGCTCGACCACGCGACCGGGGTTGGGTGCCAGCAGCACCAGCTCGCTGGCCAGGAACACCGCTTCCTCGATGTCGTGGGTAATCAGGAACACCGGCTTGGCGGTGCGTTGCCACACCTGCAGCAGCAGCTCCTGCATCTGTTCGCGGGTGAAGGCATCCAGGGCGCCGAAGGGTTCGTCCATCAGCAGCACCCGTGGGTCGGCCGCCAGCGCCCGGGCCAGGCCCACTCGCTGTTTCTGGCCGCCGGAGAGTTGCCAGATACGCCGCTCGGCAAAGCCTTCGAGGTCTACCAGGGCCAACATCTCGCGGGCCTTGGCCTCACGTTGGGCGCGTGGCACGCCGGCCAGCTCCAGGCCGAAGGCGACGTTGCCCAGCACGTTCTGCCAGGGCAGCAGGGCATCGTCCTGGAACACCACGCCCCGCTCGGCGCCGGGGCCGTGCACCGGGTTGCCGTCGAGGCTGATACGTCCGGCGCTGGGGGCGACGAACCCGGCGATCAGGTTCAGCAGCGAGGTCTTGCCGCTGCCCGATGGCCCGAGGGCCACCAGCAACTGGCGTGGGCCCAGGCTCAGGTTGATGTCGGCCAGCACCGGGGTGGCGGCGCCGGGGTACTGTGCGCTGATGCGCTCCAGCTCAAGCAAGGCCATGACAGGCTCCCTGGGTGATAAGCGTTAGTTGGGGATGTACTGGGCGCTGACGTAGGGCGCGTAGTCCGGCAGCACCGCGTCGACCTTGCCCTGTTGCTTGAGGAAGGTGGCCGTGTCGGTCAGCGCCTGGGTGGTGGGTGCGCCCAGTGCCTTGGCCTGGTCGGCGGCCAGTGGGTAGACGTTGCCCTGCAGCAGCACCGGAATGTCGGTTGGCTTGGCACCGGAAAGCTTGGCCAGCTTGGCCACGTTGTCTGGGTTGGCCAGCCAGGCTTGCGGGTCTTTGCGGTAGTCGGCGTAGGCGTCGAGGGTGACTTTGGCGAAGGCCTTGACCACCTCGGGGTGCTTGCTGGCGAAGTCCTTGCGCACGATCCAGGCGTCGAAGGTGGGCGCGCCTTGCTTGGCCAGGTCGCCGGAGGTAATCAGCACCTTGCCGTTTTCCTTGGCCACGCCCAGGGCTGGGTCCCACACATAGGTGGCGTCGATGTCGCCGCGCTTCCAGGCGGCGATGATCGCCGGTGGCGCGAGGTTGAGGATCTGCACCTTGGCCGGGTCGATGTTCCACTGTTTCAGCGCGGCCAGCAGGCTGTAGTGGCCGGTGGATACGAACGGCACGGCGACTTTCTTGCCGACCAGGTCCTGTGGGGTTTTGATGCTGTCGCGGGCCACCAGCGCTTCGCCGGCGCCGATCTGGGTGGCGATCAGGAAGGTTTCGACCGGCAGCTTGCGGGTAGCGGCGGCGGCCAGCGGGCTGGAGCCCAGGTAGCCGATCTGCACGTCGCCACTGGCCACGGCGGTGATCACATCGGCGCCATTGTCGAATTTGCGCCAGTCGATGCTGGCCTTGCTGGCTTTTTCATAGTCGCCATCTACTTGGGCGACCTTGGCCGGGTCGACGGTGGTCTGGTAGGCCACCGTCAGGTCGGCGGCCTGGGCCAGCCAGCTGGTGCTGGCGAGGGTCAGGGCGGCGAACAGGCGCAGCGGAGCATGCGGGATCATGGTTGAACCTCTCGTCAGGCAATGTGGGGATTGGATGAAGAGAGACTAAATGATCTAAGAATTCTAAAATAAATAACTTTTTTGCATTAGCTTAGGATGCAAAGCTGTTAGCGCAGGTCAGGATCAGGGAATGCCTGATGGCGGAAGCTGGAAGGGCTGCTAGTCTCTTTTCCCTCCCAAAGGGGCGCAATGGGGTAGTTGGTCGGCAAACGTTTGCAAATAACCTAAAGGTATGATTGCGAACTGCCGATACAACGTTTTGCAGTAAAGGTTCAGATGATATTCCGTAAAAATCTTAGGATTTCACAAAACGGTCATTTTGGATTTATAGGATTGTCATTATCCTGTAGCGCAGGAGTGTCTTAGACCAAAGTCGAGAAACGTTTGGAAATGATTGACTAAACGGTCACGGTTTTGGGCTAAATCGCCCATCCACGGTGAGCGGGGCAAAAGATCCCGCCGCCAGAGATACACAAGAATTAGAACGTAGAGGAGCAAAACATGTACAAGTCCAGCCTGGCTCTGGCCGTGGCACTGGGGGTTATCGCCCAATCTGCAGGCGCTGCCGGTTTCGTTGAAGACAGCAAACTGTCGCTCAGCTCGCGCACCATGTATTTCAACAACGACAACCGTGAAGGCGGCGCCGACAACCGTGAATCGGGTCAGGGCTTCAAGCTCGACTACATCTCCGGTTTCACTGAAGGCACCGTAGGCTTCGGCGTCGACGCCCAGGCCCTGTGGGGTATTCACCTGGATGGCGGCCGCGGCAAGCACCCAGACAACAGCAGCTTCTTCCCAAGCGATTCCGACGGCTCGGCTGTCGGCCAGTGGGCGCGCGTAGGCGCCAACGCCAAGGCTCGCTTCTCCAAGACCGAAGTTCACTTCGGTAGCGCCCTGGCGCCGAACCTGCCGATCCTGGTTTCCAACGACGGTCGTCTGCTGCCGCAAACCTTCGAGGGTGGCACCATCCAGTCGAAGGAAATCGACAACCTGACCATCAACGCCGGTCAGCTGACCCACGCCATGGGCCGTGCGTCGAGCAACCGTACTGGCCTGTCGGTCGCTGGCGCGACTGCAGACAGCAACAAGTTCCGCTACGGCGGCCTGGACTACAAGCTCACTCCAGACCTGACCCTGCAGTACTACTACTCGAACCTGGAAGACTTCTACAAGCAGCACTTCCTGGGCGCCACCCACGTCTTCAAGATTGCTGACAACCAGTCGTTCAAGACCGACCTGCGCTACTTCGACAGCAGCAGCGATGGCAACAACGGCCACGGCGGCGGCTTCAACTTCAGCAACAACGGTGGCTACGCCAAGAACACCGGCAAGGTCGACAACAAGACCTGGTCTGCCATGTTCACCTACACCCTGGGTGGCCATGCGCTGATGCTGGGTCGCCAGCAAGTCAGCGACGACGGTGCTTTCGTCTGGCTGAACCAAGGCAACGTGGTTGACGGCAACGGTCGCAACGAAGGCGCTGGCGGTTCCAGCTTCTACCTGTTCACCGACAGCATGATCAACCAGTTCGCCCGTGCTGGCGAGAACACCAACTTCGGCCAGTACTCGTATGACTTCGCCTCGCTGGGTGTTCCAGGCCTGAAGGCCTCGGTTGCCTACCTGCGCGGTGACGACATTCGTTACAAGAGCGGCCACGGCACCTACAACGAGTGGGAACGTGACGCCCGCGTCGACTACACCATCCAGGAAGGCACCCTCAAAGGCCTGGGCTTCAGCCTGCGCCAGGGCGTGTTCCGTGGTACTGGCGAAGCTAGCGCCGACCAGGACCAGACTCGCTTCATCGTGAACTACACTTACAGCTTCCTGTAAGCCGTAGCCACACAGAAAGCCTCGCCTAGTGCGAGGCTTTTTTGTGCCTGCGATTTGGTATGCGCAATGGTTATAAATAAATCATTATTTATTCTTTTTGTTTTTAATCGGATGCAGGCACATTGAACCCATACGGTCAGCACACAGCACAGGAGCCGCACCCATGAGCCTCAAACTCGGCGACATCGCCCCCGATTTCGAACAGGATTCCAGCGAAGGCAAAATCCGCTTTCACGAGTGGCTGGGTAACAGTTGGGGCGTGCTGTTCTCCCACCCGGCCGACTTTACCCCGGTGTGCACCACCGAGCTGGGCCTGACCGCCAAGCTCAAGGACGATTTCGCCAAGCGCGGGGTCAAGGCCATCGCCCTGTCGGTTGACCCGGTCGACTCGCACCACAAGTGGATCGAGGACATCAACGAAACCCAGAACACCGTGGTCAACTTCCCGATCATCGCCGACGCCGACCGCAAGGTGTCCGACCTGTACGACCTGATTCACCCCAACGCCAGCGACACCCTGACGGTGCGCTCGCTGTTCGTCATCGACCCGAACAAGAAGGTGCGCCTGACCATTACCTATCCGGCCAGTACCGGGCGCAACTTCAACGAAATCCTGCGGGTGATCGACTCGCTGCAACTCACCGACAACCACAAGGTGGCCACGCCAGGTAACTGGCAGGACGGCGACGAGGTGGTGATCGTGCCTTCGCTCAAGGACGAAGAGGAGATCAAGCAGCGCTTCCCGAAAGGTTACCGGGCGGTGAAACCTTACCTGCGGCTGACCCCGCAACCTAACCGTTGATGAATTCCTCGTTGCATTGCTCTTAGCCATAGCAGGGATATTCGGGCCGTTTCGACGGCCCTTTTTTATGCCTGTGGGTTTTGTCATGCCTGGTAGGAGCGAGCGCAGCTCGCGATGCGCGCGCGCGGCGCCTGGCGAATTAAATAGGCTTTAATGGAATAAACAAATGAAAAAATATGATTTCTAGATATATAAACAGGCTGGTAATGTTCTTCAACCGAACACCCAGCAGCGCCGATACCACTAACCGGCACTGCCTTCGCTCCACCACCTTACTCGCCCGTCAACGAGGCAAGCAGGTGCAACCCGAACCCCATCGCATCAGGAGAGCGCCATGCGCACAGTCTTCTTGCGTCGAGGTCTGGTCGCCCTGTTTGCGGCGGCTGTCTCCTTCGGCGCCATCACCCAAGCCCAGGCAGAAAGCCTGCGCATCGGTTACCAGAAATACGGCACCCTGGTGCTGCTCAAGGCCAAGGGCACGCTGGAGAAGCGCCTGGCCGAGCAGGGCGTGCAGGTGCAGTGGACCGAGTTCCCCGGTGGCCCGCAACTGCTCGAAGGCCTGAACGTTGGCTCCATCGACTTTGGCGTCACCGGCGAAACCCCGCCTGTGTTTGCCCAGGCAGCCGGTGCCGACCTGCTCTACGTGGCCTACGAGCCGCCCGCCCCGCACAGCGAAGCCATCCTCGTGCCCAAGGGCTCGCCGATTCAGTCGGTGAAGGAGCTCAAAGGCAAGAAAGTCGCCCTCAACAAAGGCTCCAACGTCCATTACCTGCTGGTTCGCGCCCTGGAAGACGCAGGCCTCAAGTACAGCGACATCCAGCCTGTGTACCTGCCACCTGCCGATGCCCGCGCCGCCTTCGAGCGTGGCAGCGTCGACGCCTGGGTGATCTGGGACCCGTACCAGGCGGCTGCCGAACAGCAACTGCAGGTCCGCACCCTGCGTGACGGCAAGGGCCTGGTCGACAACCACCAGTTCTACCTCGCCACCCGCAACTACGCCACCCAGCACCCGGCGGTGATCAGCACCCTGATCGACGAAGTGCGCGCTGTTGGCGAGTGGTCCCAGGCCAACCCGCAGGAAGTTACCCAGCAGGTAGCGCCGCTGCTCGGCCTGCCCGCCGACATCACCCTGACCTCGGTGAAACGCCAGGGCTACGGCGCTGCGCCGCTGACCCCGCAGGTGATCGCCGCGCAACAGAAGATTGCCGACACCTTCCAGGCGCTCAAGCTGATTCCCAAGCCGCTGAGCATCAAGGACGTGATCTGGACACCCCCTGCCAAGGTCGCCAGCGCGCCTTGACTGATTCGCCTGCGCCGGGGCACCGCCCCGGCTGAGCCACCCTTGAGGAGACAACTCCAATGAGCCTTAACATTTTCTGGTTCCTCCCCACCCACGGTGACGGCAAGTACCTGGGCACTTCCGACGGCGCCCGTGCAGTCGACCACGGCTACCTGCAGCAAATCGCCCAGGCCGCCGACCGCCTTGGCTTTGGCGGCGTGCTGATCCCCACCGGGCGCTCCTGCGAGGACTCCTGGCTGGTGGCGGCCTCGCTGATTCCGGTTACCCAACGCCTGAAATTCCTGGTTGCCCTGCGCCCTGGCATCATTTCGCCAACCGTGGCCGCACGCCAGGCCGCAACCCTCGACCGCCTGTCCAACGGCCGTGCGCTGTTCAACCTGGTGACCGGTGGCGACCCGGACGAACTGGCCGGTGATGGCCTGCACCTGAACCACCAGGAGCGTTACGAAGCCTCGGTGGAGTTCACCCGCATCTGGCGCAAGGTGCTTGAAGGCGAAACGGTCGACTACGACGGCAAGCACCTTCAGGTGAAAGGCGCCAAGCTGCTCTACCCACCGATCCAGCAACCACGCCCGCCGCTGTACTTCGGTGGCTCGTCCGAGGCCGCCCAGGACCTGGCCGCCGAGCAGGTGGAGCTTTACCTGACCTGGGGCGAGCCGCCAAGCGCGGTTGCCGAGAAAATCGCCCAGGTGCGCGAGAAAGCCGCCGCACAAGGCCGCGAAGTGCGCTTTGGCATCCGCCTGCACGTGATCGTGCGGGAAACCAACGACGAAGCCTGGGCGGCTGCCGACAAGCTGATCTCGCACCTGGACGACGACACCATCGCCCGTGCCCAGGCCTCGCTGGCGCGCTTCGACTCGGTGGGCCAGCAGCGCATGGCGGCCCTGCACAACGGTAACCGCGACAAGCTGGAAGTCAGCCCCAACCTGTGGGCCGGGGTTGGCCTGGTACGTGGCGGCGCCGGTACCGCGCTTGTTGGCGACGGCCCCACCGTGGCGGCCCGGGTCAAGGAATACGCGGCGCTTGGCATCGACACCTTCATCTTCTCCGGCTACCCGCACCTGGAAGAGTCGTACCGCGTGGCCGAGCTGCTGTTCCCGCACCTGGACGTGCAGCGCCCGGAGCAGCCCAAGGCCGGGGGCTATGTAAGCCCGTTCGGTGAAATGGTCGCTAACGACATCCTGCCCAAGTCCGTCGCACAGAGCTGAGGGCCGGACCATGAGTCGTGCAACTTCCACAACCCTGAGCCAGCGCCTGGCGCCCTGGGCGCTGCCGGTCCTGCTGCTGGCCGCCTGGCAACTGGCGGTCAGCGCCGGCTGGCTGTCGACGCGCATCCTGCCGGCACCCAGCGCGGTGGTCAGCGCCGGTGTCGAGCTGGTGCGCAGCGGCGAGATCTGGACCCACCTGGCCATCAGTGGCTGGCGCGCCGGGCTGGGCTTCGTCATTGGCGGCAGCATTGGCCTGGTACTGGGCTTTATCACCGGCCTGTCGAACTGGGGCGAACGCCTGCTCGACAGCTCGGTGCAGATGATTCGCAACGTGCCGCATCTGGCGCTGATTCCGCTGGTGATCCTGTGGTTCGGTATCGACGAGTCGGCGAAGATTTTCCTGGTCGCCCTTGGCACGTTGTTCCCGATCTACCTGAACACCTACCACGGCATCCGCAACGTCGACCCGGCGCTGGTGGAAATGGCCCGCAGCTATGGCCTGTCCGGCTTCGGCCTGTTCCGCCAGGTGATCCTGCCTGGGGCACTGCCGTCGATTCTGGTGGGCGTGCGCTTTGCCCTGGGCTTCATGTGGCTGACCCTGATCGTCGCTGAAACCATCTCGGCCAATGCCGGCATCGGTTACCTGGCAATGAACGCCCGTGAGTTCCTGCAAACCGACGTGGTGGTGTTGGCCATCGTCCTGTACGCCGTGCTCGGCAAGCTTGCCGACCTGGCAGCCCGCGGCCTGGAACGGGTGTGGCTGCGCTGGCACCCGGCTTACCAGGTTGCCAAGAAGGAGGGCGCATGATGACCGTGCTCAAGGAACAACCCCCGCGCCTGTTGCGTGGCATTCCACTGGCCAGCAACGGCCTGCGCAAGGCTTTTGGCCAGCGCGAAGTGCTCAAGGGCATCGACCTGCACATTCCGGCTGGCCAGTTCGTCGCCATCGTTGGCCGCAGCGGCTGTGGCAAGAGCACCTTGCTGCGCCTGCTGGCCGGGCTCGACCAGCCTACCGCCGGTGAATTGCTGGCCGGCGCCGCACCGCTGGCCGATGCCCGCGAGGAAACCCGGTTGATGTTCCAGGACGCGCGCCTGCTGCCCTGGAAGAAGGTCATCGACAACGTCGGCCTGGGCCTGCGTGGTGACTGGCAGCAACGGGCGCTGGATGCCCTGGAGGCGGTAGGCCTGGCCGACCGCGCCAACGAATGGCCGGCGGCCTTGTCCGGTGGCCAGAAGCAGCGTGTGGCCCTGGCCCGTGCACTGATCCACCAGCCGCGCTTGTTGCTGCTGGACGAACCGCTGGGCGCGCTGGATGCGCTGACCCGCATCGAGATGCAGCAACTGATCGAACGCCTGTGGCGTCAGCATGGCTTCACCGTGCTGCTGGTGACCCACGACGTCAACGAGGCGGTAGCCGTCGCTGACCGGGTGATCCTGATCGAGGACGGCGAAGTTGGCCTGGACCTCAACGTCGACCTGGCCCGGCCCAGGGCGCGTGGTTCGCACCGCCTGGCCGCGCTGGAAAGCGAAGTGCTCAACCGTGTGCTGTCGGTACCGGGCATCGCGCCCGAACCGGACCCTGTAGCCCCTTTGCCCACGCAGCTGCGTTGGGCGCACTGAATCACTCACTTACCCGACTGAAGCCATAGAAAAGGAAACAAGCCATGACCATCAAAGCGATCAACGTGCGCAACCAGTTCAAAGGCACCGTGAAGGAAATCCTCGAAGGGCCAGTGCTGTCGGAAATCGACGTGCAGACGGCCTCCGGCATCGTCACCTCGGTGATTACCACCCGCTCGGTACGCGAGCTGGAGCTGCAGGTGGGCAGCGAGGTGATTGCCTTTGTGAAATCGACTGAAGTGTCTATTGCCAAGCTGTGATTGGCACCGCTGCGCGGCCCTTCGGGTGTAGGAGCGAGCATAGCTCGCGATGGGGCGCGCAGCGGCCCCAGGGTTTCAGCTTCGCGGCTGATCACGCCGGGGCTGCTTTGCAGCCCATTCGCGAGCTGCGCTCGCTCCTACAGTGAAGGGCCGCTCAGCGCTTGGCCAGAAACGGCGGCAAATAAAGCCCCAGATACGCCTCGAACACCCGCTTGCCTTCCTCGGCCATGCGCGGTGTGATCGCCTCGTGCAACTGCACCGAGCGCGCATACACCCGGTCGCTCAATTCCATCGCCAGGGCGAACACGTCCACGTCGGCCGGCATCACCGGCAGGTGGAAGTGCTGGTCGAACAGCTGGTGCATCAGCACGCCCAGCTCCATGTCGTGCTGGCGGTCGGCTTGCACCACTTCGCTCAGCCCGTGCTGGGCCAGAATCAGCTGCCGTGCGGCAGCGTCTTCATTGTAGATGTCCAGCATGCGTTGCTCGATCACGCGCGACAGCGCGTGCCAGCTGGCAAACCCACTGCTGTCGATCGGCGCGCCCAAGGCTTCGCGAAACGCCCGATGCACATCCGCGGTCAACGCCTCCAGCAAGGCCGGCACGCTGGCGAAGAAGTGATACACCGACGATGGCGGGATCTGCGCCCGCTCGGCCACGCTGTAGATCGACAGCGCCGCCACCCCCTGGCCCGCCAACAGCTCGCGGGCCGCGGCCAGGATCGCGTCGATCCTGGCCTGGCTGCTGGCCCGTGGCCGGCGCGGGGAGGGGCTGCGGTTCATCAGTTGCTGATCGCCAGGATACTGGCCTGGTAGGCACCGACGAACAGGTCGAAGTCGCCGACTTCTTCCTGCTCAAGCTGCGACTGCTTGGCCAGCGACTCGCGGGCGAGGGTTTCGAAATGCTGTTGCTGCTCGGCGGACAACGGCTGTTCGCGGAACGTTTCGGCGTGCAGGCGGCTCTGGCGCAGGGAGAACTGGATAAAGCTCTCGTCGTGCTCGGTCATGCGTGCCAGCACCTGGGCCGACGGGGTCAGCGACGGGTCATCGACCTTGGCCTGCTGGGTCGCCAGGGCCTTGGCGTGCTCTTCGCCGCCCTGGGCGCGGTCGAGCAGTTCAGCCAACTGGCCAATGCGGCCGATCAGTTCGCTGGCCCATTCGCCCAGGCCCACTGGCTGGCCGTCGCGGTGCAGTTGCAGGCCCGGACGGCGGCCTTCCTTGACCACGGTGAGGAAGTTGCTGGTGCACTGGCCGCATTCGCCGTTGTCCAGCTGCGGGCTGTCTTCCAGGGCGCAGAACAGCAGGAAGGCGTCGAGGAAGCGCGCCTCGGTCAGGTCGATGCCCACCGGCAGGAACGGGTTGATGTCCAGGCAGCGCACTTCCACGTACTGCACGCCGCGCGACGTCAGGGCCTGGATTGGCCGCTCGCCGGTGTAGGTGACGCGCTTGGGGCGGATATTCGAGTAGTACTCGTTCTCGATCTGCAGGATGTTGGTGTTCAGCTGCACCCACTCGCCGTCCACGTGCGTACCCACCTCGACATAGGGCGGGTAGGGCGTGCCCACCGCCTTGCGCAGGCTGTCGGTGTAGCTGGCGAGGTTGTTGTAGCACGGCGTCAGGCCGGCCTGGGCATTGCTCTGGTAGCCCAGGTCGCTCATGCGCAGGCTGGTGGCGTAGGGCAGGTAGAGGGTTTCGCCGTCGAGCTCTTCGAGCTGGTGCGGGCGGCCTCGCAAAAAGCCTTTGTCCAGGGCCGGCGAGGCACCGAACAGGTACATCAGCAGCCAGCTGTAGCGGCGGAAGTTGCGAATCAGCGCAATGTACGCCGACGACTGGTAGTCGCGGTCGCTTTCCTGGCTGCCTTCGGCTTCGCGCAGCAGGGGCCACAGCGCTTCGGGCAGCGAGAAGTTGTAATGGATGCCGGCAATGCACTGCATGGTGCGGCCGTAACGCAGGGCCAGGCCCTTGCGGTACACATGCTTGAGCTTGCCGATGTTCGAGCTGCCGTACTCGGCGATCGGGATGTCTTCCTCGGCCGGCAGCGCACAAGGCATCGACGGGCTCCACAGGTATTCGCCAGCGAGCTTGCCGTAGACGAAGCGGTGGGTCTGTTCGAGGCTTTCGAGCACCTTGGCCGGGTCTGCCAGGGCTGGAGTGATGAACTCCAGCAGCGACTCGGAATAATCGGTGGTGATTTGCTCGTTGGTCAGCGCCGACCCCAAGGCCTCGGGGTGTGGCGTCTGCGCCAGGCGACCTTCATCGGTTACGCGCAGGCATTCGCGCTCAATACCGTGCAGGCACTGCTTGAGCAGGGGAAGATTGGCGCCGAGCAGGCTCAGGCGGCGGTTGAGGAGGTCGCTCAAGATGTATTCCTTCACGCGTCAGTCGCCCCAATATGGGGGTAGAGATGACGGTCTACAAGGGTAGGAAGAAAGGAACTGGCGTTGTCGCCTGGTTTACGCGGTTCCGGCAGTGCCAGCGCACTGCCGAAAAATACCGCAGATACCCCTTGGTGAGCTAGAGAACCGCGAAGGTTCCTTGCGCTTTGGCCACCAGTTTGTCGCCTTGGACTACGTCGGCGTCGACCACCAGGGTGCGGCGCCCGGCGTGCAGCACACGCGCCGTGCACAGCACCTCGCCGTCACTGACGGCGCGCAGGTAGTTGATCTTGCATTCGATGGTCACGCTCTGCTGGTCGAAGCCATGGCTGGCCGAGCAGGCCAGGCCCATGGCAATGTCCACCAGGCTGAAGATCGCCCCGCCGTGCAGCTTCTGGCCACGGTTGCGCAGCTGCGGCTCAAGCGCCAGGGCCACCTCGGCAACGCCGGTATCCAGGCGTTGCACGCGGCAGCCCAGCAACTGGCTGTAGGCGCTCTGGACCAAGTCCTTGGGGATCTCCATCACTTCTTCTTCAGCTGCTTGGCGTTGGCGAACAGGGCGGCCATGGCGTTGTTGGCCGGGGCTGCGGTGGCGGTTTCACGCGGGCGCGGCGCCTGCTGCTGGCGGTTGCCGCCGTTGCCACGGTTGCCGCCGCGGTTGCCTTCGACTTTCTCGCCCGGGGTGTCGCTCATGCGCATGGACAGGCCGACACGCTTGCGCGGGATGTCCACTTCCATGACCTTCACTTTCACCACGTCACCGGCCTTCACCGCTTCGCGTGGGTCCTTGACGAACTTCTCCGACAGCGCGGAGATGTGCACCAGGCCGTCCTGATGCACGCCGATGTCGACGAAGGCGCCGAAGTTGGTCACGTTGGTGACCACGCCTTCGAGGATCATGCCGGGCTCCAGGTCCTTGAGGTCTTCGACGCCCTCCTGGAAGGTGGCGGTCTTGAACTCCGGGCGCGGGTCGCGGCCGGGCTTGTCCAGTTCCTGGAGAATGTCGGTGACGGTTGGCAGGCCGAAGGTTTCGTCGGTGAACTTCTTCGGGTCCAGGCGCTTGAGGAAGCCGCTGTCGCCGATCAGCGAGCGGATGTCACGCTCGGTGCCAGCGGCAATGCGCTGCACCAGCGGGTAGGCCTCAGGGTGCACGGCGGAGGCATCGAGCGGGTTGTCGCCATTCATCACGCGCAGGAAGCCGGCGGCCTGCTCGAAGGTTTTCTCGCCCAGGCGGCTGACCTTTTTCAGCGCCGCACGGGTGGCGAACGGGCCATTGGCGTCACGGTGGGCAACGATGTTCTGCGCCAGGGTGGCGTTGAGGCCGGAGATGCGCGTCAGCAGTGCCACGGACGCGGTGTTGACGTCGACGCCCACGGCGTTCACGCAGTCCTCGACCACGGCGTCCAGGCCACGGGCCAGCTTGATCTGCGACACGTCATGCTGGTACTGGCCGACACCGATGGATTTCGGGTCGATCTTCACCAGTTCCGCCAGCGGGTCCTGCAGGCGGCGGGCGATGGACACGGCGCCACGGATCGACACGTCGAGGTCGGGGAATTCCCGGGCCGCCAGCTCGGAGGCGGAGTACACCGAGGCGCCGGCCTCGGACACCATGATCTTGGTGATTTTCAGGGCAGGGTACTTTTTCACCAGCTCGGCCACCAGCTTGTCGCTTTCACGGCTGGCGGTGCCGTTGCCGATGGCGATCAGCTCCACCGAGTGCTTGGCGCACAGCGCGGCCATGATGGAAATCGTGCGGTCCCAGTCGTTTTTCGGTGCGTGCGGGTAGACCGTGGTGTAGTCCAGCAGCTTGCCGGTGGCATCGACCACGGCGATCTTGCAGCCGGTGCGCAGGCCTGGGTCGAAGCCCAGGGTCGCGCGCGGGCCTGCCGGGGCGGCCAGCAGCAGGTCGTGCAGGTTGTGGGCGAAGACGTTGATCGCCTCGCCTTCGGCGTTGTCGCGCAGCTCGCCGAACAGGTCTGTTTCCAGGTGGGTGTAGAGCTTGACCTTCCAGGTCCAGCGCACCACCTCGCCCAGCCATTTGTCGGCCGGGCGGCTGCGGTTTTCGATGCCGACATGGGTGCCGATCATCAGCTCGCAGGGGTGCAGGGTGCCTGGCAGTTCTTCACCCACCTTCAGCGATGCGCTCAGCACGCCTTCGTTGCGCCCGCGGAAAATGGCCAGGGCGCGGTGCGACGGGGCGCTGCGCAGCAGTTCGTCATGGGCGAAGTAGTCGCGGAACTTGGCGCCTTCCTCTTCCTTGCCGGCCACCACGCGGGCGCTGAGCACCGCTTCCTGCTTGAGGAAGCCGCGCAGCTTGTCGAGCAGGGCGGCGTCTTCGGCGAAGCGCTCCATGAGGATGTACTTGGCGCCTTCCAGGGCGGCCTTGACGTCGGCCACGCCTCTTTCGGCGTCGACGAAGCGCGCCGCTTCGCTTTCCGGGGCCAGGTTCGGGTCGTTGAACAGGCCGTCGGCCAGTGCGCCAAGGCCGGCTTCCAGGGCGATCTGGCCCTTGGTGCGGCGCTTTTGCTTGTACGGCAGGTAAAGGTCTTCGAGGCGGGTCTTGGTGTCGGCCAGCTTGATCTCGCGGGCCAGCTCCGGGGTCAGCTTGCCTTGTTCCTCGATGCTGGAAAGGATGCTGGCGCGGCGTTCGTCGAGTTCGCGCAGGTAACGCAGGCGCTCTTCCAGGTGGCGCAGCTGGGTGTCGTCGAGGCTACCGGTGACTTCCTTGCGGTAACGGGCGATGAAGGGCACGGTCGAGCCTTCGTCCAACAGGCCTACGGCCGCCTCGACCTGCTGGGGGCGTACGCCCAGTTCCTCGGCGATTCGGCTGTTGATGCTGTCCATGAGTACCACCTGACATGTCTGAATACGGGGGTCGCCGGCCGGCCGTTCGCCTGCTGGCGCTGGATGAAAGCGGCGCATTATACCCATCGTGAACCGCTTGCGGTGATGGCGCCCGGCCAGCCGGAAGTGGCGCCCGGGGAAAAATCTGCTAACAATGCTCACGGCACGCGCGGCATTGGCTACGCCATAATGCGCGGCGATATCAGAGGAGTTATTCATGACCGGCACCGCAAACACCGCAGAAGGTGACAAGATTCTCATCGTCGACGACGATCCGGGGCTCAGCAGCCTGCTGGAGCGTTTCTTCGCCAGCAAGGGCTACCGCGCCCGCGCGGTGCCCAACACCGAACAGATGGACCGCCTGCTGCAGCGCGAAGTGTTCAACCTGGTGGTGCTCGACCTGATGCTGCCCGGCGAAGACGGCCTGTCCGCCTGCCGCCGCCTGCGCCAGTCGAACAACCAGATCCCGATCATCATGCTGACCGCCAAGGGCGACGAGCTGAGCCGTATCAAGGGCCTGGAGCTGGGCGCCGACGATTACCTGGGCAAGCCGTTCAACCCCGACGAGCTGATGGCGCGGGTCAAGGCCGTGCTGCGCCGCCAGGCGCCGAGCGTGCCGGGCGCGCCGGGCAGCGAGGACGAAACGGTCACCTTCGGTGATTACGAGCTGTCGCTGGCCACCCGCGAACTCAAGCGTGGCAATGAAGTGCACATGCTGACCACCGGCGAGTTCGCCGTGCTCAAGGCGCTGGTGATGCACGCCCGCGAGCCGCTGACCCGCGACAAGCTGATGAACCTGGCCCGTGGCCGCGAGTGGGATGCACTGGAGCGCTCCATCGACGTGCAGGTGTCGCGCCTGCGCCGCATGATCGAACCGGACCCGTCCAAGCCGCGCTACATCCAGACGGTATGGGGCGTGGGCTACGTGTTCGTGCCAGACGGAAACGCCGGCAAATGATGCTTCGCCGTCGATGAAAACACCGCTGTGGTTCCCGCAAAGTTTCTTTGCCCGCACCCTGTGGCTGGTGCTGATCGTTGTCCTGTTCTCCAAGGCACTGACCTTGGTCTACCTGCTGATGAACGAGGACGTGCTGGTCGATCGGCAGTACAGCCACGGCGTGGCACTGACCCTGCGCGCCTATTGGGCGGCGGATGAAGAAAACCGTGACAAGATCGCCGAGGCGGCCGGGCTGATCCGCGTCACCGGTTCCGGCGTGCCGGAGGGGGAGCAGCACTGGCCGTACAGCGAAATCTACCAGCGCCAGATGCAGGCCGAGCTGGGTGAGAACACCGAGGTGCGCCTGCGCATCCATGCGCCACCGGCGCTGTGGGTCAATGCCCCGAGCCTTGGCCCTGGCTGGTTGAAGGTGCCGCTGTACCCGCACCCGCTGCGTGGGCAGAAAATCTGGAACGTGCTGGGCTGGTTCCTGGCCATCGGCCTGTTGTCCACGGCGTCGGCGTGGATTTTCGTGCGCCAGCTGAACCAACCGCTCAAACGCCTGGTGTTCGCCGCCCGGCAAGTGGGCCAGGGGCGCAGCGTGCGCCTGCCGATCAGCGATACGCCCAGCGAGATGGCCGAGGTGTACCGCTCGTTCAACCAGATGGCCGAGGACGTCGAGCAGGCTGGGCGCGAGCGCGAGCTGATGCTGGCGGGGGTTTCCCATGACCTGCGCACGCCGCTTACCCGGCTGCGGCTGTCGTTGTCGTTGCTCGACAGCGACAGTGAGCTGAGCGACGACATGGTGCGCGACATCGAGGACATGGACGCGATTCTCGACCAGTTCCTGGCGTTCATTCGCGATGGCCGGGACGAGCCGGTGGAGGAGATCGATTTCGCCGAACTGGTGCGCGAAGTGGTGGCGCCGTACAACCAGCCGGAAGAACGGGTGCGCTTGTGCCTGGAGCCGATTCCGCCGTTCCCGCTGCGCCGGGTGTCGCTCAAGCGCATGCTGGGCAACCTGATTGGCAATGCCCTGCACCATGCGGGCAAGGGCGTGGAGGTTGCGGCCTATGTGTCTGGCGACGAGAGCGCGCCCTACGTGGTGCTCAGCGTGCTCGACCGTGGCACCGGTATCGACGAGTCGGAGCTGGAAACCATCTTCAACCCGTTCATCCGTGGTGACCGTGCCCGCGGCGGCAAGGGGACTGGGCTTGGGTTGGCGATCGTCAAGCGCATTGCTGCGCAGCATGGCGGCATCGTGGAATTGCGCAACCGTTCCGGTGGCGGGATCGAGGCGCGGGTCAAGTTGCCGTTGGGGTTGTTGTTGCCGCGTAATGCGGTGTGAGGTTTTGAGCCTTATCGCGAGCTGCGCTCGCTCCTACAGGGCCGTGAAGGCTTGGTAGGAGCGAGTGCAGCTCGCGATGCATTTCAGCCCTTGCCCTTGGTCCGGGTCTGATTCGGCCCGCCATTTTTCTCCAGGTGCTCGATAATCATGCCGGCCACGTTCTTGCCGGTGGTCACCTCGATGCCCTCCAGCCCAGGCGAGGAGTTCACCTCCATCACCAAGGGCCCATGGTTGGAGCGCAGGATATCCACACCCGCCACGCTCAAGCCCATCACCTTGGCCGCACGAATGGCTGTCATGCGCTCCTCGGGGGTGATCTTGATCAGGCTGGCCACGCCGCCTCGGTGCAGGTTGGAGCGAAACTCCCCAGGCTTGGCCTGGCGTTTCATCGAGGCAATCACCTTGTCGCCGACGACGAAGCAGCGAATGTCCGCGCCGCCGGCTTCCTTGATGTACTCCTGCACCATGATGTTCTGCTTCAACCCCATGAACGCCTCGATCACCGACTCGGCGGCCTTGGTGGTTTCGCACAGCACCACACCGATGCCCTGGGTGCCTTCGAGCACCTTGATCACCAGTGGGGCGCCATTGACCATCTGGATCAGGTCGGGGATGTCGTCCGGTGAGTGGGCAAAGCCGGTGATCGGCAGGCCGATGCCGCGCCGCGACAGCAATTGCAGCGAGCGCAGCTTGTCGCGCGAGCGGGCGATGGCCACCGACTCGTTGAGCGGGTACACGCCCATCATCTCGAACTGGCGCAGCACCGCGCAGCCATAGAAGGTGACCGAGGCGCCGATGCGCGGGATCACCGCATCGAAGCCTTCCAGCGGTTTGCCGCGGTAGTGGATCTGCGGCTTGTGGCTGGCAATGTTCATGTAGGCACGCAAGGTGTCGATCACCACCATTTCGTGGCCCCGCTGGGTGCCGGCTTCGACCAGGCGGCGGGTGGAATACAGACGCGGATTACGCGACAGCACAGCGATCTTCATGCAGCACCTGTGACAGGAGATAGGGTGGCCGGATAGGCCGGTTTGTCTTGTACGTACTTCACGCCAGGGTTCACCACCAGCTGGCCCTGGATAAGCGCCTTGGAGCCCAGCAGCAGGCGGTAGCGCATGTTCTTGCGGCAGGCGAGGGTGAACTCGACCTCCCACACGGCATCGCCCAGGGCCAGCGACGTGCGGATCACGTAGCGGGTCTGCGCGTGGCCATTGGAGCTTTTGATGGTTTTCATGGTGACCAGCGGCGCTTCGCAGCGGCGGTGGCGCAACTGCACCACTGACCCCAGGTGCGCGGTGAACCGCACCCAGGGCTGGCCGTCGCGCTCGAACGGTTCCACCTCGGTGGCATGCAGGCTGGAGGTGCTGGCGCCGGTGTCGATCTTGGCGCGCAGGCCCGCCACGCCGAGGTCGGGCAGGGCTACCCACTCACGCAGGCCAATCACTGTCAGATGGTCAAATTTCTTCACGAAGCACACCCTGCGGATAAGGTGGTGAACTGTAAGCACGACGGGGACTTTTTGCATCCGTTAGTGAAGGTAGTACAGTTCGATGAAAGACAGAATTCGAGGAAACGCCATGGCACAAAAAGCCGAGGACGACGACAAGGTACGCCTGGACAAGTGGCTGTGGGCGGCGCGCTTCTACAAGACCCGCGCATTGGCCAAGGCCGCCATCGAGAGTGGCAAGGTGCATTGCAGGGGGGAGCGCTGCAAGCCGGGCAAGGAGCCGCGGGTGGGCGATGAATTCGTGCTGCGCACCGGGTTCGACGAGCGCACCGTGGTGGTCAGGGCATTATCGGTGGTGCGGCGTGGGGCGCCAGAGGCGCAGACGTTGTATGAGGAAACCGAGGACAGCGTGCGCCGCCGCGAACAGGCGGCCGAGTTGCGCAAGGCGGGGGCGATGGGGGTAACGACCGATGGTCGGCCGACCAAGAAACAGCGGCGGCAGATTCACCTGCTGCATGGGAGTTTTGAGTGATGAGGGCCGCTTTGCGGCCCATCGCGACCTCCGGTCGCTCCTACAGGGAATCGTGTTGGTAGGAGCGACCAAAGGTCGCGATGGGCCGCAAAGCGGCCCCAAGTTCACCGAATGACGGCCAACCGCCGAACCACCGGCACCTTGCGGGCAATCGCAAACAACGGCGCCGTCCAGCGCAGCAGCAGGGCACTGCCCTTGGCCGCAAGCGGCGTATGGCAGCTCCAGCCCAGTGCCAGCACCGCCATCAGCAAGCCACCGATATAGTCATCCTGCCCCCAGTGCGCACCGGCCACCAGGCGCGGCATCATGAACAGGAAGGCCAGTGCCCAGGTCACCAGGTGCTGCACCAGGCGGCGCCTGAACAGGCTCATGAACAGCGCCCAGATCAGCAGCACCGAGGCGTGGTCGCCCGGGAAACTGTTGCTGGAGCGGTCCTTGAGTTCCCAGGCTTTTTCCAGGTTCGGGTAGTAGCTGCTCAGGTGCACCACGTTGTCGAACACCATCGATGGGCTGTCATGTTGCCAACCCATTGCATCCACCCACTTGGAAAACAGTGCGCGAATCACCACTAATAGAATCAGCGTGACGAGAAAGCCGAAGAAGGCCTCGCGAACCTGGTTGGCCTTGAACACCCAGTTGCCGCGGATCAGCACGGTCAGCAGGATCAGGCCGACGACGATATCGAAGGGGCGCAGGCTGCCAACGGTCCAGATGTAGCGCCAGGCGGTGTTGTCAGCCAGGGGCGCATTGAGGCTGTGGAACAGCCATTCGTCGAAAGTCAGGCACAGGATCTGGCCAATAGGCCATAACCAGAAACACAGTAGAGCGATGGGTAGCAGCGTACAGGCTGCCAGTGGCCCCCAAGACCACCTTGCTTGGAACAGTGGTCGATTGTCCATAAAATACCTCTATTGCAAACAGATATCGGAGCACCTTGTGGGTGCTCTACCAGGGGATTTCGCCGTTCTGGATATCCCTTGTAACCATTTTGTCATCATTTTCAGATAGCCAAAACCTATGAGCGATTTGCCTGATACCGATTTCACCCAACGTTTCATCTTCGACGAGCGCGATGTGCGCGGCGAGTGGGTGTCGCTCGATGACAGCTACGCCGCGGTGCTGGCGCGTCACCCTTACCCGCAGCCGGTGCAGACCTTGCTCGGCGAGCTGATGGCCGCCACGGCCTTGCTGGTGGGCGCGCTGAAGTTCGACGGCCTGCTGATTCTGCAGGCGCGCTCGGCAGGGCCGATTCCACTGCTGATGGTCGAATGCTCGGGCGAGCGCGATATCCGCGGCATGGCCCGCTACGAAGCCGACCAGATCCAGGCCGATGCCACCCTGGGGCAACTGATGCCCGACGGCCACCTGACCCTGACCATCGACCCGGTCAAGGGTCAGCGCTACCAGGGCACCGTCGACCTGGATGGTGCCAACCTGTCGGAATGCTTCACCAACTACTTCGTCCAGTCGCAGCAGCTGAACACCCGTTTCTGGCTCAACGCCGCCGAGGGCAAGGCCCGTGGCCTGCTGCTGCAGCAGTTGCCACGCGATCGCCAGCCTGACGATGAAGAACGCGAAGACAGCTGGCAGCACGTGATCGCCCTGGCCAAGACCCTCAAGCCCGAGGAGTGGGCCGAAGGCAACGAAACCCTGCTGCACCGCCTGTACCATGAGGATGCCGTGCGCCTGTTCGACATCCAGCCGCTGCGCTTCAACTGCAGCTGCTCGCGGGAGCGTTCCGGCAATGCGCTGGTCAGCCTGGGCGAGCACGACGCCAAGGCGCTGGTGGAAGAATGCGGTGGCAAGGTAGAGATCGATTGCCAGTTCTGCAACGAGCGCTATTTCTTCGATGCCAGCGATGTGGCGCAACTGTTTGCCGGTGGTGGCACGGAAGCGGCGTCAGAAACTCGCCACTGAAACGTTTAAGTTCAGGTGAATCTCCTGTCGAATTGCGCAAAAGCGCAGTTCTGACAGGAGGGGCCTACTTTTTTTGGGCGTTTCTGGCATAATCCGGCCACTTTTTTCGCTGTAGTAGTTTTTTCGAGACAACTACAAAACGTTTGGAGCACTCGGCCTCGGGCCGGATGGGGTATCTCATGACGCAAGCCAACAACACCGTGTACACCGACCTGAGCGTCGATAAGCTGGTTGAAGAAGCGCTGCAACGCGGTGAAGGCGTGCTGGCCGATACTGGCGCACTGGTAGTCGAAACTGGCCACCGTACTGGCCGCTCGCCGGCTGACCGTTTCATCGTCGAAGAACCTTCCACCCAGGCTGCCATTGCCTGGGGCCCGATCAACCGCAAGTTCCCGGCTGACAAGTTCGATGCCCTGTGGGCGCGCGTCGAGGCGTTCAACAACGCCCAGGATCACTTCGTTTCCTACGTTCACGTAGGGGCTGCAGCCGAGCACTACCTGCCGGTGAAGATGACCACCCAGACCGCCTGGCAGAACCTGTTCGGCCGTTGCCTGTTCATCAACCCGGAGCAAGGCCAGTTCAACCCGGCCGGTCGCGACCAGTGGCAGATCCTCAACGTCGCCAACTTCGTTTGCGAGCCTGAGCGTGACGGCACCAACTCCGATGGCTGCGTCATCATCAACTTCGCCCAGAAGAAAGTGCTGATCGCTGGTATGCGCTACGCCGGCGAAATGAAGAAAGCCATGTTCTCGGTGCAGAACTTCCTGCTGCCGGCTGCCGACGTGCTGCCAATGCACTGCGCTGCCAACATCGGCGAAGAGGGCGATGTGACCCTGTTCTTCGGCCTGTCCGGCACTGGCAAGACCACCCTGTCGGCCGACGAAAGCCGTTACCTGATCGGTGACGACGAGCACGGCTGGGGCGAAGGCGTTGTCTTCAACATGGAAGGCGGCTGCTACGCCAAGTGCATCGACCTGTCGGAGAAGAACGAGCCGGTCATCTGGAAGGCCATCAAGCATGGCGCCGTGCTGGAGAACGTCGTGCTCGACGCCAACAAGCACGCCGACTACGCCGATGTCAGCCTGACCCAGAACAGCCGCGCCGCCTACCCGCTGGAGCACGTTGCCAAGCGCGCCGAAGCCAACCTGGGTGGCGAGCCGAACGCAGTCATCTTCCTGACCTGCGACCTGACCGGTGTTCTGCCTCCGGTTTCGATCCTGAACAACGAGCAGGCGGCCTACCACTTCCTGTCCGGCTACACCGCGCTGGTCGGTTCCACCGAAATGGGTTCGGGTGGCGGCATCAAGTCGACCTTCTCCACCTGCTTCGGCGCGCCGTTCTTCCCGCGCCCAGCTGGCGAGTACGCCGAGCTGCTGATCAAGCGCATCAATGCCTTCGGCTCGAAAGTCTACCTGGTCAACACCGGCTGGACCGGTGGTGGCTACGGCGTTGGCAAGCGCTTCAGCATCCCGACCACCCGTGGCGTGATCGCCGCCATCCAGAGCGGTGCTCTGGTCGGCGCCGAAACCGAGCACCTGGACATCATCAACCTGGACGTGCCGAAGGTCGTTCCAGGCGTTGAGACCGAACTGCTCAACCCACGCGCTACCTGGGCTGACAAAGCTGCCTACGATGCTGCAGCCCAAGGCCTGGCCAAGCTGTTCATCGAAAACTTCAAGAAGTTCGAAGTTTCCGACGCCATCAAGGCCGCCGGCCCGCAGCTGTAAGCTGACTCAGCCGCAACCCTAAGCTGCCTCGCCATACCGCTAGGCAGCGCTGCCAGCACTGGCCCAAGTACCCCTCTCCGAGGGGTATTTTTTTGCGTCGCGGGTGGCCATCCAGTGATTTGCCATCAACGCTTCATGAACATCGCCTTTCGTTGCTATGCAGATAGCTCGTGAATATTTTTCGGCTGTTGAGCAATTAATAGCCAATAAATTACAAAAACGCGCAATTCTAAAAAATCTCTTCGCCGTCGTTGCGAAAAAAACGCAATACAACCCAACCCCTTCCGTCTTAAATTGGATCCAATTCGTGATTTAGAGGTCGTCTCGATGGGCGGCCAGTACGACCAGTGACAGGCAAAGGAGAACGCCGCCATGATGCTGAAGGATCCCTCTACCAAATATCGCCATTTCAATGTGGTGGATCTGCCGGACCGCACCTGGCCTGGCAACGTGCAAAAAGCAGCACCGACCTGGTGCAGCGTTGATATGCGTGACGGTAACCAGGCGCTGATAGAACCCATGAACGCCGAGCGCAAGCGTCGCTTCTTCGACCTTTTGGTCAAGGTAGGCTTCAAGGAGATCGAGGTAGGCTTCCCGGCAGCATCGCAGACTGATTTCGACTACGTGCGCGAGTTGATTGAAAGCGGTGCGATTCCCGACGATGTGACCATTCAGGTAATGACCCAGGCGCGTACTCACCTGATCGAGCGCACCTTCGAAGCCCTCAAGGGCGCGCCGCGGGCGATCGTGCACGTCTACAACGCCACCGCGCCCGTTTTCCGCGAGGTCGTATTCGGTGTCGACCGCGCTGGCTGTATCGACATTGCCACCCAGGCCACCCGCGAGATCAAGGCGCTGATGCAGGCCAACCCGCAAACCCAGTGGACCTACCAGTATTCGCCGGAAACGTTCTGTTTTACCGAGCTGGATTTCGGCCTGGAAATCTGCGATGCGGTGATCGCCGAGTTTCAGCCAACACCGTCCAACAAGATGATCCTCAACTTGCCCACGACCGTGGAGGTATCCACCGCCAATGTGTTCGCCGACCAGATCGAATGGTTTTGCAGGCATGTGAGCCAGCGCGACAGCGTGGTCATCAGCGTGCACCCACATAATGACCGCGGCACTGGCGTATCCACTGCAGAGCAGGCTTGCCTGGCAGGTGCCGAACGGGTCGAAGGGACCTTGTTCGGCAATGGCGAGCGTACTGGCAACGTCGACATCCTGACCTTGGCGATGAACCTGTATACCAGCGGTATCAGCCCTGAACTGGACTTCTCTGACATCATCCACGTTCAGCGTGAGGTTGAATATTGCAACCAGTTGCCCACTCATCCCCGCCATCCGTATGCCGGTGAGTTGGTGTTCACCGCCTTCTCCGGTTCCCATCAGGACGCCATCAAGAAGGGCTTCGCGCGCCGCCGCGACAACCCTGAGGGATACTGGGAAATCCCCTATCTGCCGATCGACCCAGCCGATATGGGGCGCAGTTACGAGGCTGTGATCCGGGTCAACAGCCAGTCCGGCAAGGGCGGAGTCGCCTATCTGCTGGAGCAGCAGGGCATCGTGCTGCCGCGTCGCCTGCAGATGGAGTTCAGCGGCCTGGTACAGCGTGTAGCAGATACTGCTGGCCAGGAAGTGACCAGCGACATGATTCTGTCCTGCTTCACCGAGAACTACCTGTTGCAGGGCAGGCCCTACACATTGACCCAGCCCATGCTCACCAGTGATGACGCCAGCTCCTACGTGAATGCGCAGCTGGTCTTCGACGGTGGCCGCCTGCCCTTGAGCGGTGAAGGTAACGGGCCGCTGGCTGCATTGGTCAACGCCTTCTGCGCGCTTGGCCTGAATTTCGACATCGCAGACTACCATGAGCATGCGGTGCGCGATGGCGCCCAGGCAGAAGCGATTGCGTACGTGGAAATCCGCGTCAACGGCCAGCTGCTTTTCGGTGTTGGCAGGGACAGCAGCATTCTCCAGGCTTCGCTGCAGGCATTGGTCAGCGCCGTGTGCAGGGCTACTCGCCAGGGCCTGCTCAAGCCATTGGGCAATGCTGTCGTCACGGCCTGAGGCGATATCGGCATGGAAGCCTTAGGAATGGACTACGGGCACGGTGAGGTGGTGGCCAGCCACTGCCACAGCGATGATCAGCTGATCTACGCCTCCAGGGGTGTGATGCGTGTTTGCAGCGATGATGGCAGCTGGGTGATTCCCTGCGGGCACGCGCTATGGGTGCCCGCAGGGGTCAGCCATGAGATTCGCATGGAGGGTGATGTATCCATGCGGACCTTGCTGCTCAGCTCACGGGTGGATCACTGCCAGGTAATCGTGGTTCCCGGGTTGTTGCGCGAGCTGATTCTGGCAGCCTCGCGCATGCTCGGGCAGCGCGATGAGTCGTTGGGTGAGCATGTGCGTGCGCTGATCCAGCGCGAACTGGAAGCAGCAGAGCGGATCAATGCTTATGTACCGGTACCTCGGCATGCGAGGCTGCGTGCCTGGTGCGAACGCTTCTTCGACGACCCCGCCCAGGACTTGACGCTGGAACAGTGTGGCGAGCAACTGAACATGAGCTCCCGTAGCGTGGCCAGGCTGTTTCAGCGAGAGGTGGGTATGTCGTATGGCGAGTGGCGTGCGCGTACGCGGATGATGCTTAGCCAGCGTTGCCTGGCTGATGGCATGCCGATCATCAACGTCGCGCTGGAGCATGGCTACCAGAGTGCCAGTGCGTTTGCCGCCGTGTTCAAGCGCATCCTGGGCTACACGCCCAGTGACTGGCAGGTCAGTATCCAGGAGGCTGCCGCGCCACGTGCGCATTGACGGCGGGTGCCAGGCGAACCGGATGCAACGTCCGGTTCGCTGCCTGGCAAGATTGTCTCGTTTGCGCGTACGGTTGTCCTGCTCAAGGCAGAAGCGCCACCCCCTCCCTCGCTAATCTGGCAACACTCTCCCAATCGTGACGCCATGTGATGCCAGTATCGCGTTCATTCCCGTTTCCCCTTTGCGTGTGCATGTTTGCCCTCCTGTCGGCCTGTACTGCGCATGACTCGCGCACCCCGGCCGAGGCGTCGTTGCAGGCCGATGCACTGGCTGGCCGCTCCTCTGGGGTGAGCAGGCAAGCCTTGCCCGAAGGCTGGTGGATGCTTTACCACGACCCCCAGCTCAACGAGTGGGTGCAGCGGGCGCTGGCGCACAACCAGGACCTGGCCCAAGCGCAAGCCAACGTAAGAGCAATGTTGGCCGGTATCGATGAGTTCGATGCACAGCGCTGGCCTTCCACCTCCACCCGTTTCGCCGCGACCTACGGCAAGAGCGCCGACGACCAGACGTTGGCGCAAGCAACCGACAGCCATGCGCCGTCCCAGTGGACATTCAATCCAGGCATTGAACTGGCCTACCAGGTGGATGTGTGGGGGCAGGTACGCAACACGATCGAGCGCGCCAAGGCACAGGCTGACGCGTCACGTGATGCCTTGGGGCAGGTGCGCCTGGAGATTGTGGCGCAGACCAGCCGCGCCTATATCGACCAGTGTGTCTATGGTGCCCGTTTGCAGGAAGCCGAGCGCTCCTTGCTGACGCTGGACAGAAGCCTGCAGCTCAGCGAAAGGCAGCGCCAGGGCGGTATTGCCACTGAGCTCGATAGCGAGCGCCTGCTGAGCCTGCGCGAGCAGGTCAAGGCCGGTTTGCCGATGCTCGAAGCGCGCCGGCGCATGGCGTTGTACGAACTGGCCATGCTCAGTGGCCAGAACCCCGCACGCGTTGCTGTTGATACCGCCGCTTGCCGGACGATCCCCTCGCTTGATGCGCCGCTGCCCGGCGGCGATGGCTGGCACTTGCTCGAACGTCGCCCGGACGTGCGCAAAGCGGAGCGCGAGCTTCAGGCTGCGGCGCTGGAGGTGGCCATCGTGAAGGCCGATCTGTATCCGAAGGTGAGCTTCGGTGCCTCGCTGACGTCCTCCGACCATCACCTGTCGAACCTGGGTGGCAGCCGCGCGGTGATGTTCGCCATCGGGCCCCTGATCCAATGGGAGTTTCCCAACCTCAAGGCCAACCAGGCGAGGGTGAGCAAGGCGCAAGCCTTGCATGAGGGTGCCGTCGCCCGCTACCGAGGTACGGCGCTGGCGGCGCTGAAGGATGTTCGCAAGGCCTTGGCCCGCTATGACGGTGAACGTCAACGGCTTCTTGCTCTGCAGGGGGCTCTGGCGCACAGCCAGCGCGGCTTTGACCTGGCTTCGGTGAATTACCGGGCCGGTACCCTCGATGCCTTGCAGTTGCTCGACGCAGAACGCGACCTGATCAGCGTTCGCGACCGCCATGTTCAGGCCTTGGGTGGGCTTGCTGGCGCACAAATCGATTTGTTCCGGGCCTTGGGTGGAGGCTGGCAAGAGACCGCACCCCCCACCACGGCCCAAGGGTTAGCTGCCGATACTGGAAAACAACCATGAATGTTGCCGTTGATGAACCGGTTCTCGCCAACGACGGGCGCCAGGATGATGCTGTTTCTCGCAAACAGGCCAGGCGCAGGCTGGCGTTGTACGGCGGGGCTGGTGTGGTGCTGGTCGGGGTGCTGGTATTTGGCGGTTACTGGTACAGCGTCGGGCGCTATCTGCAAAGCACCGATGACGCCTATGTGCGCGCTGACTGGGTGACTTCGAGTTCACGTGTGGCAGGTTTCGTCGCCAAGGTCGAGGTGGATGATGATCAACCCGTCAAGGCAGGCGATGTGCTGGTGCGCCTGCAGGATCGTGACTACCGCGCGCGGTACGAACAGGCCAAGGCCGATGTCGCTGAAGCTCATGCCGCCTTCACCGCTGCCCAGGCACTTGCCCAGGTGGCAGGGGAGCGTATCGCGCAACAGCAACAGGCGATCGTGCAGGCAGAGTCGATGTTGCAAAGCACCGATGCCGAACGCCGCCGCACCACGCTGGACGTCAAGCGTTACAAAGGCCTGGTGCGTGACAGTGCGGCCACCCTGCAACGCCTGGAGCAAGCCAACGCCAGCGCGGTGCAGGCTGGGGCAGCCTGGCAGGGCGCCCAGGCACAACTGCGCGAGCGCCGTTCCCAGTTGGCGATGGCCAAGGCCCAGGCAGCCTATGCCGATGCTCAAGTCGAACAGCGCCAGGCCGGCCAGGCCAGTGCCCAAGCCCGGCTGGTGCTGGCTGAACAGGATGTACAGGACACGCTGATTCGAGCCCCGATCGACGGCGTCGTCGGCCAGCGTCGGGTACGTGCTGGCCAGCATGTGGTGGCCGGGCAGCCGCTGCTGGCTGTAGTGCCGTTGCAGCAGACCTATATCGTGGCCAACTACAAGGAAACCCAGTTGACCCACATGCACCCCGGCCAGCCAGTGCGGATCAACGTCGACAGTTATTCGGACCGGCAGTTGCTGGGGCGGGTGGCCAGCGTCTCACCCGCTTCGGGCAATGTATTCGCACTGCTGCCTTCGGACAATGCGACCGGCAACTTCACCAAGATCGTCCAACGCTTTCCCGTACGGATCCTGCTGGAGCAGCCGATGAGCGGGCAGCCGATTCTACCGGGCATGTCGGTGGTAACCACTGTTGACACGCGGCCGACGGAGTCAGCGGATGAATAGCGAGCAACCTGTCACGCTGCGTGCCTGGGTAGCTGTGCTGGGCGGGTTGTTCGGCTGCTTCATGGCCGGCATGAATGTGCACGTGACCAGTGCGGCGCTCCCGGAAATCCGCGGCTCCCTCGGTGCGAGCTTTGAGGAAGGCTCTTGGATATCCACCGCTTACCTGGTCGCCGAGATCGTCATGATTCCATTGACGGCCTGGCTGGTCGAAGTCTTTTCCATGCGGCGGGTCATGTGGACGGGCTCGTTCATATTCCTGCTGGCCTCGATCGCTTGCTCCTGGGCGCCCAACCTTGAGGCGATGATCATCATCCGAGTCATCCAGGGGGCAGCTGGCGCCGTACTTATCCCCTTGTCATTCCAGTTGATCATCACTGAATTACCGGCCAGCAAGATGGCCATGGGGATGGCGCTGTTCAGCCTGGCGAACAGTGTGGCACAGGCGGCAGGGCCATCGATCGGTGGCTGGCTTACGGACGCCTATTCCTGGCGCTGGATCTTCTACCTGCAACTGGCACCCGGTATCGCCCTGTTGGCCGCCATTGCCTGGTCGATCGAAGCCAGGCCCATGAAGCTCGAACTCTTGCGGCATGGTGACTGGGTGGGTATTGCGGCCATGGTAGTGGGGCTGGGAGGGCTGCAGATTGTCTTGGAGGAGGGGGGGCGTCTGGACTGGTTCGGTTCGCGCTTCATTCTGGCGATGGCAATCGTGGCGGCCATCGCCCTGGTGGTGTTCGCGGGCACGCAGCTCTATGGCAAGCGCGCATTCATCAACCTGCGGCTGCTCGGGCATTACAATTTCGGCGTTGCCAGCGTTGCCATGTTCATCTTCGGGGCAGCGACCTTCGGCCTGGTGTTCCTGGTTCCCAACTACTTGTCCCAGTTGCAGGGTTTCAGCGCGAGCGATGTCGGTGTGGCGCTGATTGCCTACGGTGTGGTGCAACTGGTATTGGCACCGCTGATGCCACGCCTGATGGCTTGGACCAGTGCCAAGTTCATGGTGGCCAGCGGTTTTCTGATCATGGCACTGGGCTGCTGGCTGGGCGCGGGCCTGACCGCGGACAGCGCGGACAACGTCATTATTCCATCGACGGTGGTGCGTGGTATTGGCCAGCCCTTCATCATGGTGGCGCTTTCGGTGCTGGCAGTGGCCGGTTTGGACAAGCGCGAGGCGGGTTCGGCTTCTGCGGTCTTCTCCATGTTGCGCAACCTGGGCGGCGCTATCGGCACTGCGGCGCTCACGCAGGTGGTGGCCATGCGTGAACGTTTTCACAGCGAACGCATACATGAGCATGTATCGGTGTTTTCACCTGGGTTGCAGGAGCGGCTCGGACAGACCGTGCAGACGTGGCTGCCGGCGCAGCAACAAATACTCGAAGG
The DNA here is from genome assembly GCF_011752535.1 of Pantoea sp. Tr-811. NCBI lineage: Bacteria > Pseudomonadati > Pseudomonadota > Gammaproteobacteria > Enterobacterales > Erwiniaceae > Pantoea > Pantoea sp. Tr-811. The sequence continues at coordinate 253,554 of NZ_VWXJ01000004.1, read as the reverse complement.
GCTGGTGAACACGGTCCGCCGCGAAGCCTATTTGATGGCTTACAGCGATGCTTTTTATGTTTCTTGTCTGGCGCTGACGGGGTGTGCGGTGGCGGCCCTGATATTGAGAAAACAACGCGCTGGTTAATCTTAATTGACGGCGAAATAGATAGGAATAAGGAGTTGGTCGCAATGGATTGCCCATGGATGACTGAATAGCGACTTTGCGTTTGGCGACAGTATGTGACGCGGGCAACTTTTAGTTAAGTTGCCTTTTTGGCGTGCCTTTAATAATAAGAAAGTTCGAAAATTAATAAGTTTCAGTGGTTGATTTGTAACGATTGATGTCATAGTTTTTCTTGGGCTGCACAAGCGCAGCGATATTAAAAACAATTTCAGTCACGAAAACCCTGATGAGTGAGGTAATCATGCACGACCAGAAATTCGTTCTAGAAAGCAAAAAATCCGAACTGGGGAAGCACCCCATTTTTGCTGAAATTGGTTCGCTGCCTGTCTTGCGGACGTTCATGGAAACACATGTTTTCGCTGTCTGGGATTTCATGTCGCTGACCAAGCGCCTGCAGCAGGACCTGACGTGCACGGCGCTGCCCTGGTTGCCGCCAGTGGACCCGGCCGCCGCCCATCTGATCAATGAAATCGTCCTGGGCGAGGAGTCGGACCAGAACCTCAATGGGGGACACTACAGTCACTTTGAACTGTACCTGCATGCCATGCAGGAGATCGGTGCAAGTACCGAGTGCATCGAGCGCTTCGTCGAACTGATGCGCGATGGGGTGGGCCTTGAACAAGCCCTTCAGCGTTGCCAGGCGCCCGCAGCGGCAGTGCGCTTTGTCACCAACACCATCGAGACGGCCGTCAATGCCGAAGCGCACGAGGTAGCCGCAGCCTTCCTGCACGGGCGTGAAAGCGTGATCCCGCGCATGTTCCAGACCATTCTCGATGATTGGGACATCGGTATCGACCAGGCGCCGACATTCCGCTACTACCTGCAACGGCATATCGACGTGGACTCCGACGATCATGGGCCGGCAGCTGAGAAGCTGCTCGAACGCCTGGTCAAGGGCGATGCGCAGCGACAGCAGGAAGTGTTTGCGGCAGCGATTGCGGCCGTGGACAGCCGTCGTGTGCTGTGGGACGAACTGCGTGCGGAAATGGCTGAACACGTTGTCGGGTGTGTGGCATGAAGTTCTCGGTGATCGAGCAGGACCAAGCCGTTTGGCAAGAGGTGCCCAGCGAGCGCGGCATCACCCTGACGGTGTTCAGGGACACACTGGATGCGGCAACGCGAACGGGAGTTCGCACGCGCCTGGTGCGCTTCGCGCCAGGCGGCGGCACGCGGGAAATATACACCCACGATTACCACGAAGAAGTCTATCTGATCGAAGGCGACCAAGTTGAACATGCGGCGCCCGGTCGTCCACTCAAGGCGTACGGTGAGGGAAGTTATTTTTACCGTAAAGCGCACACCGAACATGGACCTTTTCATTCCGAAACAGGCTGCCTGTTGTTTGAGGTTCATTATTACTGAGTGACGGGGCGCAACCTGATGAATGCACAAGATTACCAATCGTTCGCCGAGGTATGGGAGCGCCGTGCGACGATACGCACACGCCCAAGGCGAACAGTGGAAGATGACGGGAAGTTGATTTATCCGACAAGTCGTCAGCCGCTGGTGACCAGCGACGTGTTTTTGCAAAAGTGCCCTCATCTCAGGGACTTTGCGCTGGTGCAGAGCCTGTACAAGTTCATTAACGACGTCGTGATATTCGAAACAGAAATTGTCGACAAGACGGCGCGTAGTATCGCCAAGGACAATTTCCCGATCCGCTTTCCGTTTGCCTGCCGCTACGACGCCATGACGGTAGTCGTCGACGAGGACTACCACGCGCTGGTCGCCATGGACTACCTGCAGCAGACCATTGAGCTGACCGGGATCGAGCCGATTGCCCTGCCGCAGGAAATCGAGCTGAGCCGCTCGATTCCGAAAGCGATGGAAATGGCACCAGACCACCTGAAAGCTGCGGTCGAGCTCATCTGCGTCGCCGTTGCTGAAAATACGCTGACCAATGACGTGGCTGCATTCGCTCGCGACGACACCGTGAAGGAGTCGGTCAAGGGATTGATGGCCGATCACTTGGCCGACGAGGGGCGTCATTCCAGCTTCTGGGCGCGGCTGACCCGCATCTACTGGAATGCCGCGCCAGCAGAGGACCGCGCCACCCTTGCCGCGATCTTGCCGGTGTTCCTGGAACAGTACCTGACCAACGACATCCAGAAGCACTTCGACCTGCTGCTGGTCGACAGCCTGGACACGCCCGAGCAGGTCAAAGTGGCGCTGCGCGAAGAGGTCGAGGCAATGGCTTTCCCCATCACTGCCGGGCATCCCCTGGTGGGCAACATCATGCGGTTTTTCCAGACGAGCACGATGCTCGAAGATCCAGCCGTGCAGGCCTCCCTGGCCGCGTATCGGCTCTGACTTCAACGGAAGGAACTCCGATGAGACGTTTAGACATTTTGCTGTGCGGGAGCAGCCGTGGGCTTGCCCGCTTGGCTGGCGAGCTGCGCCAGATGGGCCATCAGGCCCATCTGCTGGAAACGCGTGCCAGCTTCGACCATTGGCAATTGCACGCTTTGGACCTGGTCATCGATGACGCCAGCCTGGCTCCATGGCCAGCGCTGGGCAGCACCCGACAGATCTCCCTGCGGGTGGCCGGCGATGGCCTTGGCAATCCCATGGCTGGCCTGCAGCTGCAATTGATGACCCGGGAAGGCGACCAGCCCTGGCAGTGCCTGGAGCTGCTGGACGTGCCCGCAGAGGTGTCGGGAAACGGCGCTAACCTGGTAGCCGTCGCCTGGCGGGAGCTGGTTGAGGCCACGGCGGCCCATGTGAGCGGCTACTCGCGCAACGAAGACCATTTCCGCCAGCCCCGTCTGCAGCCACAGCCAACGGTAGCGTTGGCGGGCCTCGATACCCTGGATGCGCTGGCCTTCGCTCATCGCTGCAACATGACGGCGGCCACGGCCATCAGTGAGGCGGCCGCCACCTCGTTCATCGAGCGCCTGGCTGGCAGCATGCTTGCACACCAAGGCGCCCCGGCCCTTCTGGTCGAGGGGCGTTACATCAGTTACCGCGAACTGCATGCCATGAGTGTGGCGATCCAGGAACGCTTGCTGCCGCTGCTGCAAGCGCACGACGGGCAGGCGGTGGTTGCCGTCGCGCTTGGCAAGGGCCTGGCACTGTACGCTTCGATTCTGGCTGTGCTTGGCTGCGGTGCTGTCTATCTTCCGCTTGACCCGCAGCATCCTGCCGAACGCCGTTCAATGATCGTCGAGCACGCTCGGGCGAAGGTCATCATCCATGACGGCAAAGTGGCAACGCCCGATGCCTGCCAGGCGCTGGACGTAAGCCAACTGAGCGCTATGCACCGAGGTGTCGATGGCCACGCCGCCGTTGCCCTGGCGGAGCATCAGTCGCTGCTGCGAGGCACATGGGAAGCCCAGCGAGCCTGCGTGGCCATCTATACCTCAGGCACCACCGGAACGCCCAAAGGCGTGCTGCTTTCGATAGCCAACCTCAGCCATTTCTGTGCCTGGTATGGCGAACATGTCCAGGTCGGCCCGCAGACCCGGGCCTTGCAGTTTTCGACGATCAACTTCGATGCCTCCATGCTGGACATCTTCCCGACCCTGATTGCAGGGGGCTGTCTGGTCGTGCCGAGCGAGGATCAGCGCCGTGACCCTGCTGCGCTGGCGCAGCTGATCGGGCAGGCCGAAGTCAGCCATGCCTTCCTCCCTCCTGCCTTGCTCAGCATCATGCCGCTGCAAAGCTTGCATGGCATACGCCACCTGGTTACCGGCGGTGATGTGTGCGAACCGCATGTCATCGATGGCCTGGGTGCGCACTGTAACTTGCACAATATCTACGGGCCTACCGAAACGACGGTGCTGGCCACCAGCCGGGTTATGCGCCCGGGCGACTCCAATCGCCTGCTGGGCCTGCCGATTGCCAATACCCGGCTTTACCTGCTGGACGAGCAGGGCATGCCAGTGGCCCAGGGCGAAAGTGGCGAGGTCTACATTGCCGGGCCAGGCGTGGGGTTGGGCTACCTGAACAACACCGAAGCGACCCAGCAACGCTATGTTCCCGGCGCAGGCGGCTTGCAAGCTGAGCGCTGGTATCGCACCGGCGATCTGGCGCGTTGGGGCAGCGAAGGTGTGGAAATCATCGGGCGTCTGGATAACCAGGTGAAGATCCGCGGCTTTCGCGTCGAGCCTGAAGAGGTCGAGCACATTCTGCGCGGCAGCAACTTGTTCGCCCAGTTGGCCGTGGTCATCGACGAGCAGCGGCGTATCGTGGCGTTCTTCGCCGAGCCTCGATCGATGGATGCACAGAGCGCCACGCAGGCATTGCAGGCCCATGCCGAGAAACATCTGCCCGACTACATGCGCCCGTCACGGTGGCGCCTGCTGGACGCCTTTCCGGCAACGGCAAACGGCAAGGTCGACCGCAAGGCGCTGCGGCAGATGCCTGACGACAACCGGCCCCGGCAGGTTCGTGAACAGCCCCTGAGCGGCGGTTTGCAGCAGTTGCTGCCCATCTGGGCCAACTTGCTGGAAATCGACGCGGACGAGATCGGCCTGGACGACAGCTTCTTCAACCTCGGTGGGCACTCGATCCTGCTGTCGCGCATGCTCATGGACATACGCGAGTCGTTCGGCAAAGGGGTATCGATCAACCGTTTCATCGAACTTCCCACCCTTGCCAACCTCGACCGTCTGCTCTCCCAGGATGAGTCGGCCGATGCCATTGTCAGCCCCAGGGCGCTGGCCGATGCCAACCTCAGTGTCGAGCTCGATATCTTGCCGCTGAGCCAGATGGGCGACGTGCACAAGGTCATCGTCACCGGCGCCAATGGCTTCCTGGGTGTGCACATCGTCGAAGCCTTGTTGGAGTTGGGGTCCACTGAAGTAGCCTGCCTGGTGCGTGCCGGTGCTGGGCAATCGGCGCAGCAGCGTTTCGCTCAGGCGCTGGTCGACAACCGCCTGCAGCACCTGGACATGAGCCGCGTACGCGTGTTGGCGGCTGACATCAGCCAGCCGATGCTGGGGCTCAGTGCCGAAGAGTACGAAAGGCTCGATCAGGATTACGGCGTGCTGATCTACAACGCTGCCAATGTCAACCATGTGCTCGACTATGAATCACTGGTCAAGGACAACGTCGCGCCCGTGATCGAGTGCCTGAAATTGTGCGAAGGGCGCAGCAAGAAGATCTTCAACTTCATTTCGACACTGTCGGCGTCCAGCAGCGTCGATACCGAAGGCCGAGTGCTGGAGGCCCCCCCCGCAGCGACGCCGCCAATCTATATCCGAAATGGCTACAACCTTTCCAAATGGGTAGGCGAGCGCATTCTCTGGAATGCCAGTGAACGCGGTGTGAAAGTGAATCTTTACCGCCCAGGCAACATTGCCTTCAACACCCGTACCGGGGTTTGCCAGCCACATCAGAACCGATTGATGCTGATGCTCAAAGGCTCGCTGCAACTCAAGGAAGTGCCGCAGCTGTCGTTGAACTTCGACCTGATGCCGGTGGACTTCCTGGCGCGGTTCATTGGCTTCCATGCCAGCCGTCACATCAGTACCCGGGCCGTGTTCAACCTGCACAACCCGCAACCGTTGAGTTGGGACAGCTACGTGGAGGCGTTTCGCCCCATGGGGCACGACTTCAAGTGGGTACCGATCAGCCACTGGCAGCGGCGGCTATCGACCATCGAAAGCGACAACGCGCTTTTTGGCGTGGTCGGTTTCTACCTCAATGGCTTCGAAGAAGACATCGGCGACATTTCGATGATCGAGCACGGCAACGCACGCCACGGCATCGACATCATGGGCGAGGAGTACCCCGCCAAGAGCCCCACGCTATTGCGCCTGGGCTGTGAGTTCTTGAAAGAAATCGACTTCATCTGACAAATCAAAGGAGCTGAACATGCAACATTGCGAACCCGATACCCTGATCAAGAACCCTGCCGGTGAGCCTGTAGTGGCCTCTGTTACCGTGAATGCCGATGCCCGAAGCGTGTGGAACATCGTCGGCAACTTCGCAGGTTTCCCTGTGTTCATTCCAGCACTGTCGCATATCGAAATGACCGGTACCGGCGTGCGTTCGGTACGCAAGAAGCTGTTCAAGGACGGCAACGTGGTGATCGAGCAACTCAACACCCACGACGACCAACGCATGGTCATGACCTGGTCGCTGATCTACACGTCGTTGAACATCGGCAACCTCTGGGCGCGCATGGAAGTGCAGGAGCACGCACCGGGCAAATCGGTGGCGACCTGGACCATCATCGGTGAGCCCTACACGGGAAGCCCGCAAGACCTGCCTGCATTCCAGTCATTCCTGCAGGGCTTTGCCGACGGTGCGATGAACAACGTCAGACAGATGTTCGCCTGATACGTTGGGGTTTGCTCCGAGGCCCGCGCCTTCATTGAAGGGGCGGGCCTCGTGGTTTCAGAAGTCAGAATTCTCGGTGTTGTCCACTAACAAGAGGTAGAACCCATGGAAATCTTCTTGTACGTCCGACTCGTTCCCTGAGGCTCAGTGGCTCGAGGGGTATTCATCGTTGAGGCTTGCTTCGGCCTGTTCGTTAAGCCAGCTTTCATAGGCAGCTGCTAGACTTACTTGCTGTGGGAAGCTTCCCTTTGATGTAACCAACTGTGGATAACTCATGACCGAATCCCCAAACCGCACGGCCTTCTCCCACTTCCACCCCATCCTCACCCGCCCCCAGGACAACGACGTCAATGGCCACATTGCCGGTGCCACCGTGCACGGCTTTTTCGAGGCTGCGATCCAGGCGTTTCTCGTGGAGCAGGCTGACCTCGACCTGCGTGATGGCCAGTTGGCTGCGTTCGTGGTGAGTTCGTCGGCAGACTTCTTTGCCTTGCCGGGCTTTCCGGATGTGCTGGAGGTGGGGCTGGGGGTGACGCGCCTGGCGGGCAGTACCGTGGAGTACCGGCTGGCGCTGTTCCGCCCGGGGGAAACCGATGCCTGTGCGGCGGGGACGGTGGTGCAGGTGTTCATCGAGCGCGCAGAAGGGCGGCCGGTGCCGTTGCCTGAAACCCTGCAGGTGATCCTGGCGGGCCTGCAGCTTGTGCAGTAATTGGGGCCGCTCTGCGGCCCATCGCAGGCAAGCCAGCTCCTACAGGACAGCGCAAATCTTGAAATCTGCGCTGTACATGTAGGAGCTGGCTTGCCTGCGATGGGCTGCAAAGCAGCCCCAAATTCAAGTATCAGTCACGCCAGTGGCGGTGATTACGGTGGCCGTAGTGGCGGCCACGGTCGTAATGACGACGGTCGTCATAGCCGCGACGGTAGCGGCGATCGTCATGGCGTTCGTCTTCGTCGGCCTTGTTGCCCATGTAGTTACCCAACGCGCCGCCAGCACCGCCGCCTGCGGCTGCGCCAATCAGGCTGCCGGTGGTGCCGCCCATCGAGCGGCCAACCACGTTGCCGCCTGCAGCGCCCAGTGCGCCACCGATGGCGGCTTCGCCGCGCTGGTGCTTGTTGGCACCCACCGCACTGCCGGCGGCGCCGCCCAGGCCGGCGCCGATGGCGCTGCCGGTGCTACCGCCGATGGACTGGCCGACGACCGAGCCCAGTACCCCACCCAATGCGCCGCCAATGCCGGCCTCGGTGGTGCCGCCTGCCATGGCAACGCCGCTGAGCAAGCTGAAAGACAACAACAGAATCGAGGAGTACTTCTTCATCAAGAGAGCCTCATAGGGATGACGAGGGCGAATTTGAGGCTAAGGCGGGTGGCTGGCAACGAAAATCCGACGAGTAACACGAGTTGTACACAATTCCATAAGTTACTGTATTTGCAGTGAAACTTAATCGATTTTCGTGGGTCTGAGGTCTTTATGGCAAAAGCCCTGGACCTTGCGGTTCAGGGCTTTTTTGGTTTTTGCGCCTATCGCGAGCTGCGCTCGCTCCTACGAAATCTACGTAGGTCTGGTAGGAGCGAGCAGAGCTCGCGATGCGGTTAACCGTCAGAGAATCCTGCCATCGTCCCGCGCGCGTTCGAGCTTGATGGCGACGAACTTGGACGTCGGTGTATGGCTGCCGTCACCGACGCTTTCCAGCGGGATCAACGGGTTCACTTCCGGATAGTACGCCGCCGCCTGGCCCGCCGGGATATCGAAGGCCAGCAATGTGAAGCCGTGCACACGGCGCACATGCGCATCCCCCCATAGCGAGACGATGTCGACCTTCTGCCCCGGCTGGAAGCCCAGGCGGATGATGTCGGCTTCGTTGGCGAACAGCACCTCGCGCTGGCCGCGCACGCCGCGGTAGCGGTCGTCCAGGCCGTAGATGGTGGTGTTGTACTGATCGTGCGAGCGCATCGACTGCATGATCAGGTCCGGCAACTGGCCGCTGGCGCGCACGCGCTCGTCGAGCAGGGTGTCGGGCAGCAGGTTGGCCTTGAAGTTGGCACGCCCGGTGGCGGTTTTCCACTGGCGGCTGCCGGCACTGTTGCCCAGGTAGAAGCCCCCCGGGTGCTCCAGGCGTTGGTTGAAGCCAGCAAAGCCCGCGATGGTGTCGCCAATCAGGTCGCGGATGCGCGCATAGTCGGCCACCAACCAGTGCCAGTCCACCGGGTGCTTGCCCAGGGTGGCGGCGGCAATCCCGGCAACCACCGCCGGTTCCGAGCGCATCTGCTTGGACAGTGGCTTGAGCTGGCCATTGGAGGCGTGGACCATGCTGAACGAGTCTTCCACGGTCACCGCCTGGGGGCCGTCGGCCTGCAGGTCGATATCGGTGCGGCCCAGGCACGGCAAAATCAACGCCTGCTTGCCGTGTATCAGGTGGCTGCGGTTGAGCTTGGTGCTGATGTGCACGGTCAGCTCGCAGTTGCGCAGGGCCTGGGCGGTGCGCTCGGTGTCTGGGGTCGCCTGGGCGAAGTTGCCACCCAGGCCGATGAACACTTTCGAACGGCCATCGAGCATGGCGTGGATCGCCTCGACGGTGTTGTGGCCGTTGTGCCGCGGCACCGGGAATTTGAAGCGCTTCTCGATGGCATCGAGCAGGGCCACGGGTGGGCGCTCGTTGATGCCCATGGTGCGGTCACCCTGCACGTTGCTGTGGCCGCGCACGGGGCACAGGCCGGCGCCGGGCACGCCGATGTTGCCGCGCAGCATCTGCAGGTTGACGATTTCCTGGATGGTCGGCACCGAATGGCGGTGCTGGGTGATGCCCATGGCCCAGCACATGATGACTCGCTTGCCACGGCAGTACATGCGTGCGGCCAGTTCGATATCGGCCAGGGTGAGGCCCGACTGCGCCTCGATGTGTGCCCAGGAGGTGGCGTCCACGGCGGCCAGGTATTCGTCCACGCCATGGCCGTGCTCGGCGATGAACACATGGTCGAATACCGCTGGCTCGCCGTTGGCCTGGGCCTCGCGTTCCCACTGCAGCACGAACTTGGCCATGCCGCGCAACAGCGCCATGTCGCCGCCCAGGGCCGGGCGGAAGAACGCGGTATTGGTCGGGCGGTCGCTGTTGGTCAGCATCTCCAACGGGTTTTGCGGGTGCTGGAAACGTTCCAGCCCACGTTCCTTGAGTGGGTTGACGCACACCACCTGAGCCCCGCGTTTCACCGCGTCGCGCAGCGGGTCGAGCATGCGTGGGTGGTTGGTGCCAGGGTTCTGGCCCCAGACGAAAATCGCATCGGCATGCTCGAAGTCGTCATAGGTGACGGTGCCCTTGCCGACCCCGACGCTCTGGCCCAAGGCCACGCCGCTGGCTTCGTGGCACATGTTCGAGCAGTCGGGGAAGTTGTTGGTGCCGTAGGCGCGCACGAACAGCTGGTAGAGGTAAGCCGCCTCGTTGCTGGCCCGGCCCGAGGTGTAGAACTCGGCCTGGTCGGGCGTGGTCAGCTTGTTCAGCTCGCGGGCGATCAGGGCGTAGGCGGCGTCCCAGGCAATTGGCTGGTAGCGGTCGGTTTGCGGGTCGTAGACCATCGGCTCGGTGAGGCGGCCTTGGTACTCCAGCCAGTAGTCGCTTTGCTGCAGCAGCGCCGTGACGCTGTAGCGGGCGAAGAAAGCCGCATCGACGCGGCGCTTGGTGGCTTCCCAGTTGACGGCCTTGGCGCCGTTCTCGCAGAACTTGACCATGCCGCTTTCGGGCGAATCGCCCCAGGCGCAGCCGGGGCAGTCGAAGCCGCCGTTCTGGTTGGTCTTGAGCAGGGCGCGGATATTCTTCAGCGCGTTGTCGCTGCCAACCCAGGCCTTGGCCACGCTGCGCAGCGCACCCCAACCGCCGGCGGGGCCGTGGTAGGGCTGGTAGCGTGGGGTGGAAGCGGGGGCGTTGTCTGGAAGTTGCTGGTAGGAGGTCACGGCTGTTACGACTCCGCCGCAGGGCTGTAGACCCGCGGTGCACTGTGTTTGGGCAGGTGAATGAGGTTGAGGTTGTGCTTGCGTGCCCACTGCAGGGCAAGGCCGGTGGGCGCCGACAGGCTGACCAGGGTCTGGATGCCGGCGCGCAGCACCTTCTGGATCAGTTCCAGGCTGCAGCGGCTGGTGACGATGGCCAGGCCGCCGTCGGTGGCGATGCCCTGGCGCAGCAGGGCGCCGATCAGCTTGTCCAGGGCGTTGTGCCGGCCAATGTCCTCACGGCCCATCAGCAGCTCGCCGTGGGCGTTCATGAACAGTGCCGCATGCACGGCGCCGCAGTGTTGGCCCAGCGGGGTGAAGGCATCGATCCGCTCACGCAGGCCGGCCAGCCACTGGGCCGGGGGCAACGGCGCGCCCGGTAGCACGTTGAGTTCGGGCAGGGCCTGTTCCAGGGCCTCGACGCCGCACAGGCCGCAGCCGCTGGTGCCCGCCAGCTGGCGGCGCTGGTTTTTCAGGTTCCAGAACGCGCGGCTGGAAATCTCCAGGTCGGCGTACAACGCCGAGCCACTGCCGGAAAGCTTGAGGTCATAGATTTCCGCGGTGCCTTCGACGATGCCGCTGCCCACGCTGAAACCGACCGCGAAGTCTTCAAGGTCGGTGGGGCTGACCAGCATCACGGCCTGGTTCAGGCCGTTGTAGACGATGGCCAGGGCCACTTCTTCGGCCAGCGGCGTGCAGGCGCGTTCGCCGTCGCTGAGCTGGGCGTAGTCGTAGGTATGGCTGGCGGCAGGCAGGGCCAAGGGTGTGGAGGCCGCGCAGACCGGAGGTTTGCTTTGCATCTGGGCTGAGCACCGGCTGCTATTTGATAGCACCAGCCTAGGCCGCCGGGTCGCGCGCGTCTAATCGCTAGGCTCTATGCCTTGATAGACCGCGTCGATTGGTCGCAGTGGGGCGCGGGGAGGGATCGTGGCCTAGACTGCTGGCTCCGAGGTTTACCTTAACAAGGAGCACGTCATGAGCCTGTTCAGTTTCGTGAAGGAGGCCGGCGAGAAGCTGGTCGACCTGCTGACTCCCGGCAATGCCAACGCCGAGGAACAGCTCAAGCAGCACGTGGAGAGTGTCGGCCTGGGCAACCCGAACATCAGCGCCACTGTAGAGGGTGACAAGGTCGTTCTCAAGGGCGAGGTGGCCAGCCAGGAGGAAAAAGAGAAAATCATCCTCGCCGCCGGCAATATTGCCGGGGTGGCCAGTGTCGAGGACCAGATCACCGTGACCGGGCCGGTAGTGGCAGCGGCAAGGTTCGTCACCGTGAAAAAGGGCGACACGTTGTCGGCGATCGCTGTGGTGGTGTATGGCAATGCCGGGCAGTACAATAAGATTTTCGAGGCCAACAAGCCGATGCTCAAGCACCCCGACAAGATTTATCCGGGGCAGGTGTTGCGGATTCCTGATTGATCTTTAGTGCCTGGTTTGGCCTCTTCGCGGGGCAAGCCCGCTCCTACAGGCGATGTGTAGGAGCGGGCTTGCCCCGCGAAAGGGCCGTCAAAGGCCAACCAATAATTCCCGGTAATCCTCGACCGCCGCGAACTCCTCGGTATCGCGTGGCTGCGCCCGGCTATCGGGCTGGCGCACCGCCAGTAGATGCCCCACACCAAAGCGCCGCGCACTGCGCAGGATGGCCAAGGTGTCATCGATGAACAGGCTGCGCTGCGGGTCGAAGCCGATATCCGCCTGCAAGGCATCCCAGAACTGCGGGTTTTCCTTCGGGTAGCCGTAATCGTGCGAGCTGATCAAGCGCTCGAAATACGGCGCCAGTTCCACCCGCTCCAGTTTCAGCGACAACGAATCGCGGTGGGCGTTGGTGATCATCACCACCCGCTTGCCGGCCTTGCGGATGGCCGCAAGGAAAGTGTCGGCGTCCGGTCGCAGGGCGATCAGGTCGGCGATCTCGCGTTTGAGCTCGCGGATAGGCAGTTTCAGCTCGCGGCTCCAGAAGTCCAGGCAGTACCAGTTGAGCGTGCCGGCGTTGCGCTCGAACAGCGGCTGCAGCTCCATTTCCGCCATGGCCCGGCTGACCCCGTGCAGCTCGGCATAGCGCTGGGGCAGGTGGTCGAGCCAGAAGCGGTTGTCGTAGTGCAGGTCGAGCAAGGTGCCGTCCATGTCCAGCAGGACGGTGTCGATGGCGGACCAGGGAAGAACAGGCATGGGAAACTCTCGTTCAGTCGGCAAGCCACGGTATAGTAACCCGTTCACGCCAAGGAGCCGCCCCATGCGCCAGAAACCCACCGTCCTCAGCCGCGAAATTGTCGCCAGCAGCCGCCTGTTCCGCGTCGAGGCCGTGCAATTGCGCTTCAGCAACGGCACCGAGCGTACCTACGAGCGCCTGGTCGGGCGCGGCAACGGCTATGGCGCGGTGATGATCGTGGCCATGCTCGACGCCGAGCATGCGGTGCTGGTGGAGGAATACTGCGGCGGTACCGACGAGTATGAGCTGTCGCTGCCCAAGGGCCTGATCGAGCCGGGCGAAGACGTGCTGGCGGCGGCGGACCGCGAGCTCAAGGAAGAGGCCGGCTTCGGTGCGCGCCAGCTGGAACACCTGACCGAGCTTTCACTGTCGCCGGGCTACATGAGCCAGAAAATCCAGGTGGTGCTGGCCAGTGACCTCTACGAGGAGCGCCTTGAGGGCGACGAGCCGGAGCCGATGCGGGTCGACAAGGTCAACCTGCGCGAGCTCTCGGCCTTGGCCATGCACCCGCAATTTACCGAAGGGCGGGCGCTGGCGGCGTTGTACCTGGCCCGTGACCTGTTGATCCAGCGGGGGCTGCTCGACGCATGAACGACCTGCAATTGATGCATGAAGTGGTCAAGCTCGCCCGCTTGGCGGGCGAGGCGATCCTGCCGTTCTGGCGCGCCGATGTGGCGGTGAGCAACAAGGCCGACGATTCACCGGTGACCGCCGCCGACCTGGCCGCGCACCGGGTGATCGCCGATGGCCTGTTGGCCCTGGCGCCGCAGATTCCAGTGCTGTCCGAAGAGGACTGCAACATCCCCCTGAGCGAGCGCCAGGGCTGGAGCCGCTGGTGGCTGGTCGACCCGCTGGATGGCACCAAGGAATTCATCGCTGGCAGCGAGGAGTTCACCGTCAACATTGCCCTCATCGAGCACGGTGAGGTGGTGTTTGGCGTGGTGACGATGCCTACCAACGGGCGCGCCTATTTCGGTGGCCGTGGCCTGGGGGCGTGGCGTGCCGAGGCTGATGGCGAGGCCTTGGCGGTTCAGGTGCGCACTGCGCCGCCTACCGATGGGCGTTTCACCGTGGTTGCCAGCCGCCGCCATTCCAGCCCCGAGCAGGAGGCGCTGCTGGCAGGGCTGGGCGCGGCGGTGGGCGAGCTGGCGCTGGCCAATATCGGCAGTTCGCTGAAGTTCTGCCTGCTGGCCGAAGGCAGCGCCGATTGCTACCCGCGCCTGGCGCCGACCTCGCAGTGGGACACGGCAGCGGCGCAGGGGGTGCTGGAAGGTGCTGGCGGTGAGGTGATTGGCGTGGATGGGCAGCCGTTCCGCTACCCGGCGCGTGAGTCGCTGCTCAACCCGTTCTTCCTCGCGCTGCCGGCCAAGGCCGTTTGGCGCCAGGCGTTCCTGAGCTTGGTCTAACCTTCAAGCCCGCTCCTGTGGAACAGATTTAATGTAGGAGCGGGCTTGACCCGCGAACACCGGCGAAGCCGGTGCCATACCGCGTCGCCTGCTTCGCGGGGCAAGCCCGCTCCTACAACGGTAGGTGGAAGCCTGCTAGCGGTGCAGGACGTACTGCCCGCTGAAGGTGACGGCGGGGGCGTCGCTGCCGGCATTGCAAACCGTGGTTTCCAGCGTCAGCCGTGCCCGGCCTCGGCGCTGATACATCGCCAGGAACCGCTCCCAGGCCTTGGCATCCGGCGCCGCGCAGCGCGCCACGGCGGCGCCGGTCACCGGCAACGGGTAACTGATCTGGCCTTCCTGGATGACGATATGCCCGTCATCGATGCCCAGCTCGCGCAGGCGCAGGTGCAACCAGCCCCAGCCCACCAGCACCGCGGCGCAGTACAGGCTGCCGCCGAACATGGTGCTCTTGTGGTTGACGTTGGCCGCCAGCGGCAGTTGCAGGCGCAGGGCCTGCTGCTGCCAGTCGAGCACTTCCAGGCCCATTTCCCGGGTCAGCGGGATGTCGCCGTGCAACACGGCCTGCAGGTACTGGCTATCGGAACTCATGGGCGGTTTTCCTCGTGGTCATCAGGCCCGCTGCTGCCGCCTTCGAAGTGCAGGCCGTGCTTGCGCAGCTTGTCGTGCAGGGTTTTGCGCGGAATGCCGAGGGCTTCGGCCAGGCTGCGCATGGAGCTGTGGGGCTGGGCGAGCTCGGCGGCAATCAGTGAGCGCTCGAACTGCTCCACTTGTTCGCTGAGGTTGCCCAGCAGAATGGGGGCCGCAGGCGTTGGCGCGGCCGGCGCCTGGCCGTCGAGGGCCAGCTCCAGGCCCAGGGCGAAGCGTTCGGCAGCGTTCTGCAGCTCGCGCACGTTACCTGGCCAGCCATGGCGCAGCAGCATCGCCCGCTGGGCAGGCTGCAGGCTGTGTGGCGACAGGCCGTGGCGCTGGCTGGCGGCATCGGCGAAATGCTGGAACAGCACCAGAATGTCGTCGCCGCGCTCGCGCAGTGGCGGAATACGCAGCGGCGCCACATTCAGTCGGTAGTAAAGGTCGGCGCGGAAGCGGCCCTGGTCGGCGGAGGTGCGCAGGTCTTCCTTGGTGGCGGCGATCACGCGGATATCCAGCGGGATCAGCTGGTTGCCGCCCAGGCGCTCGACCACCCGCTCCTGCAGCAGGCGCAGCAGTTTCACCTGCACATCCAGGCTCATGCTCTCGATTTCATCAAGGAACAGCGTGCCACCGTTGGCGAATTCGAACTTGCCGATGCGGCGCTTCTGCGCGCCGGTGAAGGCCCCCGGCTCATGGCCGAACAGCTCGCTCTCGACCACCGATTCGGCCAGGGCGCCGGCGTTGATCGCCACGAACGGGCCGTCGCGTCGGCTCGACAGATCGTGCAGGGCGCGGGCCACCACTTCCTTGCCGGCACCCGTCTCGCCAAGAATCAGCACGTCGGCGCGGGTGCCGGCCAGGGCGCCGATCTGCTCGCGCAGGCGCTGCATCGACGATGACTGGCCGACCAGGCGGGTGGCCAGCTGCTGGCGGTCGCTCAGGGCCAGGCGCAGGCTGCGGTTGTCCAGCACCAGGCGGCGCAGGGCCAGGGCGCGGCGCACGCTGTCGAGCAGGGCATCGGTTGCGAAGGGTTTTTCCAGGAAATCATAGGCCCCGGCGCGCATGGCCTGCACCGCCAGTGGCACGTCGCCGTGGCCGGTGATCAGCAGCACCGGCAGCTCGTTGTCGCGGGCATGCAGTTGCTGCAGCAATTGCAGGCCGTCGATGCCGGGCATGCGGATATCGCTGACCACCACGCCCGGCCAGTCGGGCTCGATGCGCTCGGCCAGGCCCTGGGCCTCGGCCAGGGCCACGACCTTGAGCCCGGCAAGGTCCAGGGTTTGGCTCAGGGCCTGGCGCAGGTGCGGGTCGTCATCGACCAGAATCACCTGGGCCTGGCTGTCGATGTAAGGCTCGGTCGTCATGCCGAGAGGTCCTCCGAATTGGGCAGGGTCGCGCCGGGGGCGGCCACCCGCAGTTGCAGGGTGAGCAGGGCGCCCCCTTCCGGGTGGTTGGCCAGCAGCAGTTCACCGCCCAGGGCGCGCATCAGGCTTTCGCAGATGGCCAGGCCCAGGCCCAGCCCTTGGGTACGGGTCTTGGTGGTGAAGAATGGCTCCTTGGCGTGCTCCAGGGCCTGGCGGCTGAAGCCTGGGCCGTTGTCGCGAATGTACAGGTAGACGCATTCATCGCGCCGTTCGGCACTGAGCCACAGGCGGCGCGGGTTGGCTTTCTCGGTCAGTGCATCGAGGGCATTGGCCAGCAGGTTGCCAAGCACCTGGCGCAGGCGGGTTTCACCGGCCTGCACCCACAAGGTGGCGTCTGGAAGGTCGCGGATCAGTTCCACCGCCATGGCCCGGCGGCGTTTGGCCAGCAGCGCCAGGGCATCATCCAGCGCCGGCTGCAGGGCCACGCTTTCCGGGGCATGGCGGTCGCGGCGGGCAAAGGCGCGCAAGTGGGCGATGATCGAGGCCATGCGCCCGGTCAGCTCAGCGATCAGCTTGAGGTTGCCACGGGCATCGTCAGTGCGCTGGTGGTCGAGCAGGATCTCGGCGTTTTCCGCGTAGCTGCGAATCGCCGCCAGTGGCTGGTTGAGTTCATGGCTGATGCTTGCCGACATGGTGCCGAGCACCGACAGCTTGCCGGCCTGGACCAGTTCGTCCTGGGCGCGAACCAGTTCCTGCTGGGCATTCTCGCGTTCGAGCACGGCGCTTTTCAGGCGCGTGTTGAGCCCTTCCAGGTCCGCGGTGCGCTCGACCACGCGCTTTTCCAGTTGCTGGCGGCCACGGGCCTCGAAGTCGATGCGGTCGATGTAATGGCGACGGCGCTGCATCACCAGGCCTGCCAGCAGCATGGTCACCAGCAGTGCGCCGCCGCCGATGGCCATGACCGTCTGCACTGAGCGGTCGACCAGGATGCGCGGGGCAAGGATGCTGACTTGCCAGCCGGTTTCCTTGATGTCGCGGGTCTGGGTGATCCAGGCGTCCTGGTTGAGCACCAGCGGTTGCGGCGCCTGGGTTGGGTAGGGCTGGATGGCGATGATCGCCTGGCGTTCCGCTTCGCTCAGGGCGCGGGTGGCACGGAAGCGCCAGTCGGGCCGCGAGGTAAGGATCACCACGCCGTTGTGGTCGGTCAGCAGCAACTGCTCGGGGGTGCGGCCCCAGAGGGTTTCGGTGTGGTCGAGGTCGACCTTGACCACCAGCACACCGACGATGCGTTCACGGTCACGCACCGCGGCGGCGAAGAAGTAGCCGCGCTTGGCCGAGGTGGTGCCCTGGCCGAAGAAACGCCCCAGGCGGCCGGCCATGGCTTCATTGAAGTACGGGCGGAACGAGAAGTTGCGGCCAACGAAGCTGTCTTGCTTGTCCCAGTTGGAGGCGGCGAGGGTGTTGCCGCTGACGTCCATCAGGTACATCACTTCGGCGCCGGTCTGGTGGACGATGTCCTTGAGCAGGCGGTTGGCGTTGGTCACCGCTTCCAGGCGGAACGGGTCGGCCAGCACGCCGCGCAGGGCCGGCAGGTCGCCAAGAATCTGCGGCAGGGTTTCGTAGCGGTGCAGGGTGCCGAGCAGGTTGGCCACGTAGAGGTCGAGGGTCTGGCGGTTTTGCGAGGCCAGTTCGTCCTGGTAGTAACGCTCAGCCAGGTGATGCAGCGGCCACAGCAGCGGAGCCAGGCACAAGGCCAGCAGTGCCAGGCTGCGCCAGCGTGGGCGCCGTGGAGCGGTCGGTTTTGCAATCATCGCATCATGCGCCAGAAGGGTCTGGCGCAATTATGCGCTACTTGAGGCAGTCGATCAGCGCCTGCTGCCAGTGCGGCTGGTGCACATCCCATTCGCGGGCCAGGCGGCTGCAGTCCAGCCGAGAGTTCAGTGGCCTGCGTGCCGGGGTGGGGTATTGGCTGGAGGGGATCGGCAGCAGTTCTGCGCAAGGCAGGCCTTGGGCCTTGAGGTGTTCGCCGATGGCCTGGGCGAAGCCGAACCAGGATGTCTGGCCCTGGGCGGTGAGGTGGTAGGTGCCCCAGGCGCCGGGTTGCCCAGCCTGCCAGCGCTCGACCAGGGCACGGGTGCTGGCGGCAATGGTGCCGGCCCAGGTTGGGGCGCCAACCTGGTCGTCAACCACGCGCAGCTGTGGCTTTTCCTGCAACAGGCGCTGCATGGTCAGCAGGAAGTTGCGCCCATGCCGCGAGTACACCCAACTGGTGCGCAGGATCAAGTACTCGCCATCGACGGCGGCTATGGCCTGTTCGCCGGCCAGCTTGCTGCGGCCGTAGACGCCGAGCGGGTTGGGCCGGTCGGCTTCGGTGTAGGGCAGGGCCTTTTCACCGTCGAACACGTAGTCGGTGGAATAGTGAATTAGCGGCGCACCCAGGCGCACGGCTTCTTCGGCCAGCACCCGGGGGGCGTCGGCGTTGATCGCGTAGGCCAGGTCGGGTTCGCTTTCGGCCTGGTCGACCGCGGTGTGGGCGGCGGCGTTGATGATCAGTTGCGGGGCCAGGCGGCGCAGCGGTTCGCGCAGCGCTTCGGGGCGCGCCAGGTCGAGTTGGTCGCGGCCCAGGACATGCAGCTCGCCCAGGCCTGCCAGTTGTGCCCGGAGCGCCTGGGCGACCTGGCCATTGTGGCCACAGATGAGGATGCTCATGGGAACAGGTCCGCGTCGGCCAGCCATGCCCCGGCCTGGTCCTTGGCCGACAGCTGTGGCGGTGCTTCCAGGCCCCAGTCGATGGCAAGCTGCGGGTCGTCCCAGCGGATCGAGCGCTCGGCGGCGGGGTTGTAGTAGTCGGTGGTCTTGTAGAGGAAGTCGGCCGACTCGCTCAGCACCAGGAACCCGTGGGCGAACCCGGGTGGAATCCAGAACTGCAGGTGGTCTGTGGCAGACAGGCGGCGGGCCACCCAGCGGCCAAAGGTGGGCGAGCTGCGGCGGATGTCCACCGCCACGTCGAGCACTTCACCTTGCACCACGCGCACCAGTTTCCCCTGGGGGTTGTCGATCTGGTAATGCAGGCCACGCAGCACACCGCGTTGGGAACGGGAGTGGTTGTCCTGAACGAAATGGCCGTCGAACCCGGTCTGTTTCTTGAATTCGCGGGCATTGAAGCTTTCGAAGAAAAAGCCGCGGCTGTCGCCGAAGACCTTCGGTTCGATGATCACTACATCGGGAATTTCGGTCGCTATGATGTTCATGGGATTTCTTCGGTCAGTGTGGTTGGGGTCCGACCTTGTGAGGTCCACGCTAATCCGCCGCCCTGGCAAGCAGAGCCTAGATCGGCTGGCTGTAGGCCATTACCTACCCACTCGCTGATTTCATCTTCGCCCCGTGTGCCAGGCCTTAAAGCGTGGCGATGCAGGCAGAAAAATGAAACAGCTTTCATCTTGATACGTTTTGCCAGCCTGATGCAGCCTGCGCTTAGCGACTAGCTCAAAGGGCGTAATCAGGTATGACTGCTTGGGCCTTTTGTCGTTTTTTATCGGTAAAAAATGCGTTTATAGATTTTTTATAGACCGTTTAGGCTTCTAAAGTCGATATCTATCGGTTATAAAATGGCCAGCCAACAGGGCTAATCAACGCCCTGCGAAATTGTCACCTCCATTTGCTATCCCATTTGACCATCGGCCTAGGGCCTTTGCAGAGGTTACCCATGAAAACCCTCAACTCCACCCCCCGCGCCGACGGTTTCCACATGCCCGCCGAATGGGCCCCGCAGAGCCAGGTCTGGATGGTCTGGCCGGAGCGCCCGGACAACTGGCGCCTGGGTGGCAAGCCTGCGCAGGCGGTCCATGTCACCCTGGCCAAGGCCATCGCCCGCTTCGAGCCAGTGACCGTGGCGGTATCGGCTGGCCAGTACGAAAACGCCCGTCGTCAACTCGACCTGCCGAACATCCGTGTGGTGGAAATCAGCAACGACGACGCCTGGGTGCGCGACACCGGCCCAACCTTCGTGAT
This sequence comes from Pantoea sp. Tr-811, assembly GCF_011752535.1. Classification (NCBI taxonomy): domain Bacteria; kingdom Pseudomonadati; phylum Pseudomonadota; class Gammaproteobacteria; order Enterobacterales; family Erwiniaceae; genus Pantoea; species Pantoea sp. Tr-811. The sequence goes on along the minus strand of NZ_VWXJ01000004.1, from coordinate 233,503 downwards.
CGACGGCCAGGGGGAAGTGCGCGGTGTGGACTGGGGCTTCAATGCCTGGGGTGGCTTTGACGGTGGCCTGTACGCGCCGTGGAACCGCGATGAAGAACTGGCCGCCAAGGTGCTGGAGATGGAGCGCTGCCAGCGCTACCACACCGAGGGCTTCGTGCTCGAAGGTGGCTCGATTCACGTGGACGGTGAAGGCACCCTGATCACCACCGAGGAGTGCCTGCTCAACCGCAACCGCAACCCGCACCTGAACCGCGAGCAGATCGAGGAAATCCTGCGTGAGCACCTGGCGGTGGAAACCATCGTCTGGCTGCCCGATGGCCTGTACAACGACGAAACCGACGGCCATGTGGATAACTTCTGCTGTTACGTAAGTCCAGGCGAAGTGTTACTGGCCTGGACCGATGATTCCAACGACCCCAACTACGCCCGTTGCCACGCCGCGTATGAGGTGCTGAAAAACACCCGCGACGCCAAGGGCCGCGAGTTCGTGGTGCACAAGATGCCGATTCCAGGCCCGCTGTTCGCCACCCAGGAAGAATGCGATGGCGTCGACCACGTGGTCGGCAGCCAGGAGCGCGACCCGTCGGTTCGCCTGGCCGGCTCCTACGTGAACTTCCTGATCGTCAACGGCGGGATCATCGCGCCGAGCTTCGACGACCCGGCAGATGCCCAGGCCAGGGCGATCCTGGCCAAGGTGTTCCCGGGCCACGAAGTGGTGATGATTCCGGGCCGTGAACTGCTGCTTGGCGGGGGCAACATCCATTGCCTGACCCAGCAACAGCCGGCGCCGGCCAAGCGCTGATTTGCAGGAAATCGCCCAGCCCTGTGGGCTGCGCTGTCGCGCAGGGAACAGGGCCTTTGTAGGAGCGGGCTTGCCCCGCGAACACCGGCGAAGCCGGTGCCATGCACCGCGGAGCCTGCTTCGCGGGGCAAGCCCGCTCCTACAGTGAGCACGATGGCATAGGTTTTGTATTGTTTTCAGGGGGTTACCCGGGCAGGTCGGGCTCTCCGTTCTGTAACAATCTTGACGTAAATTAGCCGCTCACGGCCCAGGGAGTACGTGGACATGAACGCAGCAAGTGAGACGGCTTTGCGCCCATCGGCAGTGAATCACCAATCGCTCAGGGTTGTAGCGCAGTGGTTGAAACACCATGGAGGCAAACGGGTCAGGACGACCGACCCACGACGTCTGCTGAACGGCCGTTATCCTCACGGCCTGATCAGCGATGCGGAGCTGGAAGCACTGCTGGGTGTGTGGCACTGAAATACGGCACTTTTGCTGGCCCTTCGTGAGCTGCGCTCGCTCCTACAGGGGATGCTATTGCCCTTGGTAGGAGCGAGCGCAGCTCGCGATGAGGCCCGCAAAGGCACCCACCATCAGAAACTATAGGTCCCGGTAACCACCAGGCTACGCGGATCGCCCACCTGGATCTGCGCCGCACTGGTCGCGGAACTGTAGTAGGTCTTGTCGGCAATGTTGCTCAACGCCGCCCGCACATCCCAATCGCGGGTGCGGAACCCCGCCAGCGCGTCCCAACGGCCATAGCCCGGCAGCACCGTGGTGTTCTGGTTGTCGGCGTAACGCTCGCCCACCAGCGTCAAACCGGTTTCGGCGTACCAGCCCAACTGCGGCTTCCAGGTCACGAACAGGCTGCCGTTGCGCTTGGCCACGTCGTTGATACGGTTGCCTTCCAGGCCGTTGTTGTCCTTGACCACCGTGGCATCCTGCAAGCCGATGCCGCCGCGTACGTACCAGTTGCCAACGATGTTGCCGGTGGCGGTCAGCTCGATGCCGCGCGAGCGCTGCAGGCCGCTGAGCAAGGTAATTTCCGGGTTGTTCGCGTCGCGGGTGCGGCGGTTGTACAGCTCCAGCTCGTAGATCGCCAGGGTGGTGGTCAGGCGTTCGTCGAACCAGTCGCTTTTCACCCCGACTTCCTTCTGCCGGGTCAGCTCCGGGCCTGTTTCGTTGGTGTTGCCCGGTGCACCGGGGGTAATACCGATCAGGCCACCGCCAACCGGGGCGAAGGTCTTGCTCCACGAGGCGTAGAACGAATGGTCGCGCCACGGCGTATAGACCACGCCCAGACGCGGGCTGGTGGTGTTGCTGTCTTGTTTCTCGGACAGGTTGCGCACCTTGTTGGTGGTTTCCACCTCGAACTGGTCGAAGCGCACCCCGGCCAGGATTTGCCACTGCTCGTTCAGGCGAATCTGGTCCTGCAGGTACAGGCCACGGCTGTCGACCACGGTGTGGTTGTTGCTCGACACCACCATGCGGCCATTGTGCTGCTGGCTGCGGTCGGGGTCATACAGGCCAAGGCTTGGCACTGGCCGGCCACCGGCCGAAACCGCGGCGGCGGTGTACAGCGTCGGGTCGCGGCGCTGGTTGCCGAACTCCAGGCCCAGCAGCAGCTTGTGCTCCAGCCCCAGGGTGAGGAAATCGCCCTCGGCTTCGAGGGTGTTGAACAGGTTGCGGGTGTTCAGGTCCTGCTGCCAGCGCTGGCGGGTGACGGTCTGGTTGCTGGCGTTGTAGCCGGTGAGGTAGGTGTTGTCGAACTCGCTGTCGAGCTTGAACAGGCCCAGGGTATGGCGCACCTGCCAGGTGTCGTTGACCTGGTAGTTCAGGCGCGAACGCAGCGACTGGGCGCGGTCGTCGATGTAGTCGCGCTGGATGTCGCCATAGGTGGTGCTGCGGCCAACGTCCGCCGGCCGGCCGTTGACGCCCGGGATGCCACGGTCGGGCGTGCGGTTGTAGCGGCTGTATTCGTACTGCACCAGCCAGTTCAGGTCGGGGGTCACCTGCCAGCTCAACGACGGCGCGAACAGTTGGCGGCTGCCATCGACACCGTCGCGGAAACTGTTGGCGTCCTGGTTGCCCAGGTTAAGGCGCAGGCTGACGGTGTCGCTGGGGTCGGCGCTGAGGTCGGCATACAGGCTGCGCAGGTCCTGGCTGCCGCCCTGGGCTTCGAGGGTCGAGCGGCGGCCATGCTCTGGCGCCTTGCTGACCCGGTTGATGATGCCGCCCTGGCTGCCGCGCCCGTACAGCACGGCGGCCGGCCCCTTGAGCACTTCGACCCGCTCGATGTTGTGCAGGTCGCGGATGTACTGGCTGTCGTCGCGAATGCCGTCCAGGTAGAAGTCGTTGCTGGCCTCGAAGCCACGGATACGCACGCTGTCGAAGCGGGTGTCGGCGCCGCTGCTGACGTTGGGGATGCCTTCCAGGGCCTTGCCCAGCGAATCGTTGCCGTAGTCGAGCACGTTGCGCGTCTTCACGGTGTCGATCGCCTGGGGTACGTAGCGCACCGGGGTAGCGGTGCGCGTGGCGGTGCTGACCTCCTTGGCGCGGGGGTCGTCGTCCTCGCGTTCAGCGGTAACCGAAAGCTCCGGCAGGGTGGTGGTGGCGGCGCTGGCAAGGCTGGCGCCCATTAGCAGGGACAGGCCGAGTGTCAGGGGTGAAAGGCGGCAAGGGGCAGGCATGAAGGCATCCGAACCAGGGCAGGTGAAAAAGGTGGCGCGAATGGTAATGCTTGTTATTTGCTGTTGCTTGGGTATTTGTAAAGCCCTGTCTTTACATTTGTGTCCGTATGTAACGAGTGACTTTTTCTTCCGTTTGTCGGGAATTTGCCTGACTGGTCAAGACTACGTTTCCTACAAAAGAGAATTTGCCTCCACCGATGGCAAAGGGGCATGGAAATGCACCAGTCCTGCCAGTGATTTTGGTTATATCAACCTGCAATTCACGAGTTTTTGACATTTGTAATTGCACACGGCTAGGATTCGGCCAACGCTTGCTGGCCACCCATGGCCATGCTGCCGGAAAAGGCCCGTCACTCCACCCTCGGCGGGCTTTTCAGTTTGGATCCGCACAGCGTCGAACCTACGAAGGGGCGTTGGTTCCTGGCGCAATCGTGCACAGCGTTTTTGATTTAGAAATAAGGAAAACAACATGTTGAAAACCAGGATCAGCCTGGTCGCCCTGGCGATGATCGCCGCGACCCAGGCCCAGGCCAACGATCAGGCCGACAGCAAGGGCTTCATCGAGGACAGCCACGCCAACGTCCTGCTGCGCAACGCTTTCATCAACCGTGACAAGAAGCACGGCGTCAACGACCAGTCCCAGTGGGGCCAGGGCGTCATCGCCAACTTCTCCTCCGGCTTCACCCAAGGCACCGTTGGTGTCGGCGTTGACGCCTTCGGCCTGTACGCTGTTCGCCTGGACGGCGGCAAGGGCCGCAACGGCGGTGGCGGTATCGATTTCTTCAAGCGTGAGAACACCACCGACGCCCGTGGCCGCAGCGACGCTGCCGACCAGCTGGCCCGTAGCGGCGCAGCCGTGAAGTTCCGCGTCTCCAACACCGTGCTCAAGTACGGTGACCAGATGCCGGCCCTGCCAGTGCTGCAGTACGACGACACCCGCCTGCTGCCTGAGAGCTTCACCGGTACCCTGTTGACCTCCAAGGAGATCCAGGGCCTGGAGCTGAACGCCGGCCGCTTCACCCGTGAAGTGCAAAAGAGCGCCGAGGGCCACGACAGCGGCCGCCTCAAGGCGATCAACGTGATCGGTGGTAGCTACAAGTTCACCGACAACTTCACCGCTTCGTTGTACACCGCCGACAACGAAGACGTGATGAAGAAGCACTACCTGGGCCTGAACTACGTCTACCCGATCGCTGCCGACCAGTCCCTGACCCTGGACTTCAACGGCTACAAGTCGAAGCTGGACAACAAGTTCATCCGTACCTGGGACCTGCCGGAAGGCGACCGCGACAACACCATCTGGAGCCTGGCTGCGACCTATGCGTTCGGCCCGCACTCGGTGACCATCGCCCACCAGCGCAGCACCGGCGACACCGGTTACAACTACGGTGGCTACCAGCGTAACGGCGGTATCGGCGACGGTGGTTCGACCATCTACCTGGCCAACTCCTACTGGTCCGACTTCAACGCCGAAGACGAGCGCTCCTGGCAGATCGGCTACGGCCTGGACTTCGGCGCCTTCGGCGTGCCGGGCCTGACCTACAAGATCGCCTACGTGGCGGGTGACAACATCAACACCCACGGCTTCGGCGAAGGTAAAGAGCGCGAAATCTTCAACCAGCTGCGCTACGTCGTTCAGGACGGCCCGGCCAAGGACCTGTCGGTCAAGCTGCGTGGTTCCTGGCTGCGTACCAACAACGCCGTTCAGCAAAATGGCTACAACGACGACGGCAACGAAGTCCGCGTATTCGTCGAGTACCCGATCAGCATCTTCTGATCCTGACCGCGTGATTCGAGCAGCCCCGGCCTATGCCGGGGCTGTTTCTTTGCGGCGTACGCCAGCTGCCGCCGGTGCTACCGGCCCATCCCCCGTCTCTGGCGCAAAGCTGTCACTGCGCGCCATTCGCCACATCCGTGCATAGAATTCGCTGCCAATCGAGCCGCTGAGCAATTCGCCAGGCTTGAGGAACGGGTGCAGGTCGGAAAACAGGCCGATCTCGCTGGGGCTGATACGCCGCGCCAAATGCTTGGGCTTGAGCTCCGAGGGGTGCTCCAGGCCCGCGGCCGCAAGCATTTCGGCCAGGGCATGCAAGGTGTTGCGGTGAAAGCTCGCCACCCGCTCAGCCTTGTCCGGCACCACCAGCGCACGCTGGCGCAGCGGGTCTTGGGTGGCCACGCCGGTCGGGCACTTGTTGGTGTGGCAGCTCTGCGACTGGATGCAGCCAATGGCGAACATGAAGCCGCGTGCCGAGTTCACCCAATCGGCGCCGATGGCCAGGGCGCTGGCGATATCGAAGGCGCTGACGATCTTGCCTGCTGCACCAAGGCGGATGCTCGAACGCAAGTTCAGCCCCACCAGGGTGTTGTGCACGAACATCAAGCCTTCGCGCATGGGCACGCCCATGTTGTCGCTGAATTCGCGCGGCGCAGCACCGGTGCCGCCTTCCTTGCCATCGACGAAGATGAAGTCTGGGGTAATGCCGGTCACCAGCATGGCCTTGGCAATGCCCATGAACTCCCACGGGTGGCCCAGGCAGAACTTGAAGCCCACCGGCTTGCCGCCGGACAGCTCGCGCAGGTGGCCAATGAAGTGCAGCAACTCCACGGGCGTGCGGAAGGCACTGTGGGCTGCCGGCGAGATGCAGTCCTCGCCCAGCTTGACGCCACGGGTGGCGGCGATTTCCGCGCTGACCTTGTGCCCCGGCAGAATGCCACCGTGGCCCGGCTTGGCGCCTTGGCTGAGCTTGAGTTCGATCATCTTCACCTGGGGGCTGCGCGCCTGTTCGGCAAAGCGCTGCGGGTCGAAGCGGCCATCCTCGGTGCGGCAACCGAAGTAGCCGCTGCCAATTTCCCAGATCAGGTCGCCGCCGTGCTCGCGGTGGTAGGGGCTGATGCTGCCTTCACCGGTGTCGTGGGCGAAGCGGCCCTGGCGCGCGCCCTGGTTGAGCGCGGCAATCGCATTGGCGCTGAGGGCGCCGAAGCTCATGGCCGATATGTTGAAGATCGAGGCCGAGTAGGGCAGCCGGCACTGCGGCCCGCCGATGGCGATGCGAAACGAGGCCGGATCGGGGGTGGCTACCGGCAGCATCGAATGGCTGATGAACTCGAAGCCCGGCTTGTAGGCGTCGTTGAGCGTGCCAAAGGCCTTTTCGGCGCTCTCGTTCTTGGCCCGGGCATACACCAGCGAGCGCTGCGAGCGGGAGAACGGCAGCTTGTCGTCGTCGCCTTCGATCAGGTACTGGCGAATTTCCGGGCGGATGGTTTCGATCAGGTAACGGATATTGCCCAGAATCGGGTAGTTACGGCGCACCGCATGGTGGCTCTGGCGCAGGTCGTTGAGGCCAACCAGGCTGAGCAGGGCGGTGACCAGGGTCAGTGGCCACAGCCAGCCGTGCTGGGTGAGCAGGGGTAGGCTGATGAGGGTGAACAGCAGGCACAAGGCCAGGCAGGCGTAACGGCTGGGCAGGGAATGTTTCATGGGTCCATCGCAGGCAGGATGACCGGCCTAGGATAGGCAAACCCCAGGTTGGGAAAACCTGGGGTTTTGGTAAAAGACTGTTACCCGATCAAGGGGGGCTGGCCCCTCGTGGCATCAGTACACTCACGCGCAACCCACCCCCTTCACGGTTGCAGAGCATCAGTTCACCGCCGTGGCTGCTGGCGATGCGCTGGGCGATGCTCAAGCCCAGGCCATAGCCGCCCGAGGCCTGGTTGCGTGAGCCTTCGCCGCGCACGAACGGGTCGGTGATGGTCGCCAGCAAGGCCGGGGCGATGCCTGGGCCGCGGTCGTCGATATGGATGTACACGCCGGTCAGCGCGGTTTCCAGGGTCACCGACACCTCCTTGGCGTAACGCAGGGCATTGGTCAGCAGGTTTTGCAGGCAGCGCTGCAGCAGCAAGGCATCGACCCACAAAGTGCCGCCCTTGCCCTGTACCGGCAACGGTTCGGCCGGGGTGGCCAGGTCGGCGCACAGGCGTGCCACCAGGCGGTCGAGGTCAACCTGCTGCAGGTTCTGCTGCTCGCCGGCACGCAGGTAGTCGAGCACCTGGCCGATCATGCCGTCCATCTGCGTGATGTTCTGGCGCAAGCGCTCGCGCTGCTCATCGTCGGGCAGGCGTTCCAGGCGCAGGCGCATGCGCGTCAGCGGTGTACGCAGGTCGTGGGACACGGCGGCGAGGAAGTAGGCCTTGTCGTTGAGCATGGCGATCAGGCGTTGTTGCATGGCATTGAACGCCTGCGCGGCCTGGCGTACTTCCTCGGGGCCGTCGAGGGCCAGTGGCGCCTGCTCCAGGTTGCTGCCCAGGCCCCGCGCCGCATCGGCCAGGCGCCGCAACGGGCGCAGGCACAGGCGCACGGCAACCAGGCAGACCAGCAGCACGGCGACAATACGCAGGGCGTACACCCGTAGCAGGTAATCGCTGATCAAGACCCAGGCCGACTCACCGCTCCAGCCTTGCAGTTCCTGGCCGTCGATGGTCAACCAGTGGCCGTCGGCCAGGGGCACGGCGAATTCGATATGGGCCTGGGCGGTGCGCAGGCCGAACAGGCTGCGCCAGACGATCGGCTGGCCCAACTCGTCGGTCAGTTGCACCTTCAACAGGCGAACGTCCTGGGCGTGGCCCAGTTCGTACTTCAGCGCCTGGTGCAGCAGCAGTTCGACCCGGCGCCGCCCTCGGCGCTGGTCGTCTTCGCTGGCGGGCAGTTGCTCGGCGCAGCGCAGATGGTAATGGGCCGGCACCTTCACGCGGCCTGCGTGGCAGTTGGCCTGGGCAATCAGCGGCGCGCTGCGCGCTGCAATCAGCCGCACGGGCGCCTCCAGCACCTGGGCGAAGCGCACGTCGAACCAGATGCTGCTGGACATCAGCTGGATCACCAAGGTGCCGCTGACCATGATCAGCAGCAACTGGCCGAACAACGTGCGCGGCCACAGGCGGCGGAGCCAGCGCATTTCAGCCGTGCGCCTCGGCGCGGGCGATGCTCAGCAGGTAGCCTTCGTTGCGGATGGTGAGGATCTGCGCCGCACCGTTGGGCGCGTGCCGCAGTTGCTGGCGCAGGCGGCTGATGCACATGTCCACCGAACGGTCGTCGGGGTGGTGCTCGCGGCCGAATGCGCTGCGCGTGAGCTGGTCGCGCGACACCACACGGCCCTTGGCTTCGAGCAGTTCATGCAGAACCCGGTAGTCGGAACGGGGCAGGGTCAGGGCTTCGCCGTCAGGGCGGATCAGCAGGCGCTTGACCGCATCCAGGCTGAAACCGCTGAAGTGCCGGGCCTCGGCGGCAGGCTCGGCATCTTTATCCAGGCGCTGCGGGCGGCGCAGCACGGCCTTGATGCGGGCGATCAGTTCACGCGGCTCGAAGGGTTTGGCCAGGTAGTCGTCGGCACCCACTTCCAGGCCGATGATGCGGTCCAGGGTGCTGCCCTTGGCCGACAGCATGATTACCGCGAGCCCCGGCGTGGCCTGCAGTTGCCGGCACAGGCTCAGGCCATCCTCGCCAGGCAGCATCAGGTCGAGCACCACCAACTCGACCTTGGCGTTGGCCAATTGCTCGCGCATCTGCTCGCCATCGGCCGCCGCCAACACTGTGTAGCCCGCATCGGCCAGGTAATCGCAGAGAAGTTCGCGGATCTCGTCGTCATCATCGACGACAAGCAGGGTCGTGCTCATCGGGAATACACCTGTAGGGGAGGGCGGCTGGCGCTGGTTACGTTCTATTACATGCCCGTACATGCCGGCCATGGAGCCTGGTGGGCGGATGCCTAGAATCCTAACAAAAAATCATCTGCGAATACGAAGCCTTCCCAAATGAATCATAAACGCATCATCAACGACGTCTCTGGTACTACTCGCGGCGGCAGCCGCCTGCACCCCCTGGCCTTCTGCGTTGCCGTGGCCGTCAGTGGCGCGGCGGTTGCCGCCGACAGCAAGCCCCTGGAGCTGGACGCCACGCAGATCGAGGACAGCGCGCTGGTATCGGCAGATGAAACCGGCCAGCTCGGCTATACGGTGGAAAGCACCCGCAGCTCGACAGGCCTCAAGCTTACGCCGCGGCAAACCCCGCAGTCGGTGACCACCATCACCCGCCAGCAGATGGACGACCGCGCTGTGCATTCCATCGAGCAGGCCCTGGACACCACGCCAGGGGTGAGTTCCAGCAAGTCCGAAGTGGGTGGGCGCACCGACTTCCGCGCCCGCGGTTATTCGATCAGCAACTGGAAGGTCGATGGCCTGCAATTCCAGGGCGGCTCGGACTTCAATGGCGGCGGCAATGCCCTGAACATGGACCTGTACGAGCGCATCGACATCGTGCGTGGCGCCAACGGCCTGCTCGGCGGCACCGGCGACCCGTCGGCCACCGTCAACCTGATTCGCAAGGCGCCCACTAAAACCTTTGGCGGCAGCGCCTATGCCACCTACGGCAGCTGGGACAAGCGCCGCCTGGGCGCCGACCTGAACCTGCCGTTGTCCGAAGATGGCCGCCTGCGCTCGCGCTTCGTGATGACCCAGGGCGACGCCAACTCGTTCCGCGACAACCAGTCCGAGCGCTCGCGCGCGGCCCTGGCCAACTTCGAATTCGACATCGACGATGCCACCACCCTCGGTGCGGGTTACCAGTACGAGTACAACAAGGTGGTTGGCGGTGGCTGGGGCGCCAACATCCCCATCTGGTACCGCGATGGCAGCAAGACCGACCTGCCGCGCAGCACCAACGTGGTGCCGAGCTGGAGCTTTGGCGAGTACACCACCCGCACCGCGTTTGGCTCGCTGCAGCACCGCTTCGACAATGACTGGAGCCTGGACCTGAAAGCGGCCCAGAGCACGTCGGATGTGCTCAACCACCGGGGCCTGGCCAAGGTCAACTCGGCTGGCCGTGGCAGCTATGGCGGCTACTGGGACCAGGATGGCGGCGGCGCGGTGCTCAACGGCTTGCACAGCTCCAGCGACACCACCCAGCAATCGGCCCAGATCGACCTGTCTGGCCCGTTCCAGTTGTTCGGCCGTACTCACCAGGCCATGGTGGGTTACAACGACAGCCGCACCGTGGCCTGGTCGCCGCAGTACACCTGCACCATGGTCGGTGACGGCCAGGCCAGCGCACCGTCGCTGGGCTGCCAGTTCCGCGCCAACAACGGCTTGCCGATCAGCGACTGGCGCAATGGCGTGGACAGCGACTACGACATGATCGCCTCGCGCACCGGCCTGCACAGCAAGACCACCACCCGCCTGCAAGGCATGTACGCCGCTACCCGCCTGAGCATCACCGACCCGCTGTCGGTGATCGTCGGCGTGCGCACCACCGATTACTCGGCAACCACCCGCAGCGTGGCCGGCGTGCGCAGCAACCAGCAGAACAACGGTATCGTCACGCCTTACCTGGGCGCGGTGTACGACCTCAACGACACCTATTCGCTGTACGCCAGCTACACCGACATCTTCAACCCGCAAACCGCCGAAACCGAAAGCGGTACCAAGGTTGAGCCGATTCGTGGGCAAAGCTACGAAACCGGCATCAAGGGCGCCTGGCTGGACGGCCGCCTGAACGCCTCGGCGGCTTATTTCCGCACCAAGCAGGAAAACAAGGCCGTGCTCGACGATGGCCTGACCACGCCAACCGGCGGCGATGCCTACAAAGCCGGCACCGGCCAGGAAACCGACGGTATCGACCTGGAAATCGCCGGCGCCCTGACGCCGAACTGGAACGTATATGCCGGCTACACCTACCTGCACTTCCGCCGTGTCGACAGCGATGGCCGCAGCGACCCATCGCACCTGTTCAAGGCTTCGACCACCTATCGCCTGTCGGGCCCGCTCGATCGCCTGACCTTGGGCGCCGGGGTCAAGGCCCAGAGCAACATCCGCGCGATTTCCAGCCCGGCGGGACAGCCGGTGAACGGTGTGAGTGCGGGCGCGTCGGACGTGAACTGGTCGGGGTATGCCATCTGGAACGCCATGGCCAAGTACCAGGTGACCGACGACACGGCGGTGAGCCTCAATGTGGATAACCTGTTCGACAAGCATTACTACACCCAGTACGGGTTCTATGCCGGGGCGATCTACGGGGACCCACGCAACATGTCGCTGACGGTCAGCACGGCGTTCTGACCTGATGGGCGCAGGCTGGGGTTAGCGCAGGTTTTCCAAGGCCCAGACGGCTGCGACTACCCGCGAGCGCAGCCCCAGCTTGTGCAGCAGGTGCTTCACATGCACCTTCACCGTGCCTTCGGTAATCCCCAGCTTGTTGCCGATCATCTTGTTGCTAAGGCCGGCGGCAATCATCTTCAGCACCTGCCGTTCGCGCTCGGTCAGCTCCTGTGAACTGGCCGGGCTCGGCGGGCGCAGCGCCTGGGCCAGCACGCTGGCAAGCGACGGGCTGACGACCAGCCCTCCCGCCAGTACCTCACGCAGTTGCCCGATCAGCAGTGCAGGCTCCATGTCCTTGAGCAGGTAGCCATTGGCGCCGTAGCGCAGGGCGTCACGCACGTCTTGCTGGGCATCGGACATGGTGAACAGCAGGATAGGCCCGGCATAGCCGTTTTCGCGCAGGCGCTTGAGCGCCGCCACGCCATTGAGTTGCGGCATGTTGTTGTCGAGCACCAACAAGTCCGGCAGCAGTTGCTCGGCCATGGCGCAGGCCTCCAGGCCATTGCCGGCTTCGCCGACCACCACCAGGTCGCTCTCCAGTTCAATCAGCTGACGCACGGCGCGGCGCATCATGGGGTGGTCGTCGGCCAGCAACAGGGTGTAAGGGGCAGCAGCGGTCATGGTGAGGCCTAGGCGTGAGGGTGGCGCTGAAAACCGGGCGAGATGCTGCTCGCGCACGGGCGTCGGCCATTATTCAGCTGCGCACGCAGTGCGTCGCTGGCCGGCTGGAGAGTTGGGAATTTTCCCTGCTCTGCATCAGGTTTTGCAGACAACTTATTTGTCGTTTCAGGGCGGGAAGATGGTTTTCAGCCCGTTTCACGGGCGCCTACCTACAAAGAAGTCGACGGCCGCGAATGCAGCGTCAAAGGATCATGGGATACGCATGCAACTCATTGGTTTACCTGGGTAAACCGGTTTCTCCCTGACCTACCTCCTTGGGGGTAGATGCCTGCTGGGTGCGCCAGGCGAGGGGTGGCACACCTTGATGCAGGTCAATCGTTCGCGCGCATCAGCCTCCTAGCCTGCTGCTGGCACGGTGAGGCTGAGAGGAGTCGAACATGGCCGCCGCCTGATCCTTGCTGATACAGGGGCCATGAACTGCTGCGGCCTGGGCAACCTGCTCATGCTCTGCGGATGCCTCGACCCCGCCGGCTTGCCATTGACCTAGACCAACATCGCCCAACCGTGGGGAAAATGAACATGCGAATTCTCAAGGTAATTGCCCTGCTGCTCGACTACCCCGACAAGGCGTTGGTCGAGGGCTGCCAGGCGCTTTCGACGGCGATCGACAGCGCCGTTGAGATCAACCCGGCGCAGCGCGCCGCCCTGCGCGGCCTGCTGGACGATCTGGCCGGCAACGACAGCCCGGCTGTCGTGCAGGCGCGTCATGACCGCCTGTTCAAGGATGGCAGCGGCTTGTCGCTGCTGTTGTTCGAACAGGTGCCGGGCAGCTCACGCGACCGCGCGCATGCCATGGCTGAACTGAAGGCGCGGTACCAGCAAGCCGGCCTGGTAATCGCCGTCGGTGAGCAACCCGACTATATCCCGCTGTACCTGGAGTACCTGTCCACCTGCGATGGCCACACCGCCCAAGAATGCCTGGCCGATGTGGCGCACCTGCTGGCACTGCTGGCGGCCCGCCTGGAAGAGCGCGACAGCCGCTATGCCGCCTGCCTGCGGGCGTTGCTGCAGATTGCCGGGGTCAGCCCGCAACAGGTGATGGAAGCCGCCCGCGAGCGCGTGCTGCAAGAGTTGTGCGATGTGGGCGGGCTACAGGTGGCAGGCGCAGGTTTGCCGGGCCACCCACCGCAAGCCTGAATCAGAAGGTTCCTCTCAAGGTCAGCATGTAATTGCGCGGGTCGCCGTAGAAGTTGCCGTTCGCGGCACTGGAGACGGTTTGGTAATAGGACTTGTCGAACAGGTTGTTGGCATTGAGCGATACGGTCCAGTGGTCATCCACGCGGTATTTCAACAGCGCGTTCCACACGGCGTAGCCACTTTGCTTGTAGTCGAAGGGGATATCCTTCTGGAGGATGTTGCCACTGCCATCCACCCGCACTGTGGTGCCGCTGACATACGTCGCGCTTTGCAGGTCGACCCCGCCGCCCACGGTCCAGTCTGAGAATTCCCCAGGCAGCTGGTAGGTGGTCCATACCTTGAACTGATGCTTGGGCGTGATGGTGCTCAGCGCCGTGCTGTCGGTCTGGTTCTTGTTGTAGTTGTAGACATAGCTGGCCATCAGGTTCCAGTCCTTGCGGATTTCACCCGAGGCTTCCAGCTCGATCCCCTTGCTGATGACTTTGCCCTGGTTCAGGTAGCAGCAACTGCCGCCATACAGCACCGACGTCCTCGGGTAGTTGGTGTCTTCCACGGCGCCGTCTTCGCGCTTGGTGTAGAACAGCGCGAGGCTGGTGTTCAGGCGGCCATCGAACAATTCACCCTTGATACCCACTTCGGAGGTTTTGCCCGTCAAGGGTTCCAGCACGGCGTTACTGCCCACCGGCCCGAGCATGTAGCTTTGCTGGGGCTTGAAGATCTTCGAGTAGCTGCCGTACAGCGACCACTGCTCATCGAGGTCGTAGATGGCGCCGAAGTAAGGCACGAAGCGCGTGGGTTCGCGCATGTCGATGTCGCTTTGCACCACGCCTGCGTTGGTATACACCTGTTGGAAGTGGTAGCGGGCTGCCCGGCCACCCAGAATGACCTTGAGCGGGTCGGCGACCTGCAGCGTCAAGCGCCCGTACAGGCCATATTGCTCCTGGGTGTTGGGGCTGTAGTCACGCGGGGTTTCCAACGAAATGGTGGTGGGTTTCCAGTAGCCAGGGTCGAAGACGTCGATGGGCACACCGGTGCCGGTGAACACGCCTGCGCCCTGCCAGCGGCTGGTGACGCGCTGGTAGTCGGCACCCAGCACGAACTGGTGCTCGCGGCCGAAGGCATCGAAGCTGCCCGACAGGTTGCTGTCGATCAGGTCCTGGCTGGTGGAGTAGACGTTGTAGCTGGCGCGCCACACAGGGCCTGCCAAGGTCGACGGGTTGACGGCATTGCCCGATACCGCTGCCAGCGCCTTGCCCGCATCACGGGAGTTGGTGTACGAGACGTTCAGCTTCCAGTCGTTGTCGAAGTAGTGGTCGAGCTTGGTGAAAATCTCCTGGGAGATGTTGTCCATGTACGACCAGTTCTGCCCCAGGTTGGTGTGCCGCGCCAGCCCAATGTCCTTGCCATTGCTGTAGCGCGGCAGGCCCAGTGCAGAATTGGAGTGGGTGCTTTCGTACATGCCGCCCAGGGTGAGGATGGTCTGTGGGCCGAGGTCTACTTCGAACACGCCGTAGATGGTGGGCTTTTGCGTGGCCAGTTTGTCGGTGAAGTATTGCCGGTCGGTATAGGCCGTCACCAGGCGGCCGCGCACATTGCCGCTCTCGGTCAGCGGGCCGGTCACGTCGATTTGCGAGCGGTAGTTGTCCCAGGAGCCGGCGGCGGCTTCGAACTTCAACTGGAAGTCCGACAGCGGGCGTTTGCGTACCAGGTTGATCACCCCACCGGGGTCACCCACGCCGCCGAACAGTGCGCCCGAGCCGCGCAGCACTTCCACGTGGTCGAATTCGACGAGGTTGTACAGCCGGCGCGAGTAGAAGCTGGTGGCCACCGACGACAGCGCCATGGGCGCGGCCCCGTCGATCTGGATGCTGTCGATGTTGAAGCCGCGGGAATAGAACTCATAGGTATCGCTGGTGGTTTTCTGCACCGTGACCCCGGGGGCCATTTTCAGTGCGTCCTGCAGGCTGGTAACACTGCGGTCTTCGATCAGCTGGCTGGACAACACCGATACCGATTGCGGCGTGTTGCGCAGGCTAGTGGGGCTTTTCGAGCCCACGCTGACCGCCCCTGTGGTATAGGAGCCACTGTTCTCGGTCATCTCCCCCATGCCCTGGCCACTGACCAAGGTGCTGCCCAACTCCAGCGCCGTGCCACTCTGGGTGGCAACCGGGCCCAGCACCCAGTTGCCATGGGCCGCCTCGCTGGCACCCAGGCCCGAGCCCTGAAGCAGCACGCCCAGGCCCTGCTGGACGGTATAGTCGCCTTTCAGCGCAAGGGCGTGCTTGCCCTGGGCCAATGCCGGGTCGAACGACAGGTTGATGGCGGCAACCTGGGCAAAGGCATTGAGCGACTGCTCCAGGGTGGCGGCGGGCAGGTCGTAGTGGCGTGCTTGCGCCTGCTGTGCCTGCACGGTGCAAACCGGCAGCGCCACGCTCGCCGCGCTGGCTAGAAGCACGCCACGCAGTGCCAGGGCCAGGCGGGTGATGGGGACGGGGCGGGGTGAGAACGCGGATGACATGTGAATCGAGCTCCATTCGTTTGGCAGGGTCTTTTCCCTGTTTGCCGAAGTGCTCGGAAAAACCCGCAGCCTGGTGTTCATTTTTTCTTGCGAAGGTTGCTCAACCCGCAACGACCCGGCGCCAGAACCGGGTAGCCCGCTCGATCTTCACTGGCATCGAGCCTGCCAGTGCATCCAATGCATGGTCGATGTCCTCCAGCTGAAAGACCCCGGACACCTTCAACTCGGCCACCTGGGGAGCACACAGGATCCAGCCGCGCTGATAGCGGGCCAGCTCGGCAACCAGCGCCTGCATTGGCATGCTGCGAACGACCAATTGGCCCCGGGTCCAGGCGCTGGCATCCATCTCGCCCACGGGCAGCCTGGAGCAGCCGTCGAGGCTGATCGCGTACTGTTCACCCGCATTCACCAACTGCTGGCGTATACCTTGGTGAATGACTACCTGGCTTTGCTCGACCGCAAGCCTGGTGTGGCTATCGCCTTGGCGCACAGCGAAAGCAGTGCCCAGTGCCTCCAGGCGCGCCTGGGCCGTGTGCACCCAGAAGCTGCGCCGCCCGGTGGGCGAGCCGCTGTCAGGCCCTGTCTCGATGAAAATCTCGCCTTGCACAAGCGTGACCAGGCGCTGGCTGTGGGTGAAGGCCACGTTCACTGCGCTGTCGGTATTGAGGTGCAGGCGGGAGCCGTCAGCGAGCATCACCGCCCGCCGTTCACCCACGGCAGTGCTGTAGTCCGCCCCCCAGCGCCGAACAAGCCCCTGGCTCTGCCAGCCCATACCGCCAATGAGCACGCCGGTGCCCAGCCACTGCAGCAGCCGACGCCGGTCCAACGGGTGGTGCTGCATACGCTCCAGGGTCGCATGGGCGACACCGCCGGGCATGCCCGACAGGCTGCTGAACGTCGCTTCATTGGCCTGCAATGCTTGCCAGGCCGCTTCGTGCAGCGGATGACGCTGGCGCCATTGCAGGCAGCCCTGGACAACCTGCTCGTCGGCATACCCCGACTGCAGGCGAACCAGCCACATGATCGCCTGATCGAGCACGTCGTCTGGTAATTCGGGGCGGGTAGCGGCGCTCATAGGGTGGCGAGATAGCAATGGCGTATCGCCTTTGCCATGTAGCTTTCCACCGACCGCAGGCTGACGCCCAACTGCTCGGCAATGTCCTTGTAGCCCAGCCCATCCAGCCGCGACAGCAGGAAGGCCTTGCGCACCTTGGGCGGCAAGCCATCGAGCAAGGCGTCTACCTTGGCCAGGGTTTCCAGCAGGATCATCTGCGCTTCGGGCGAGGGCACCAGGGGTTCTGGCAGGTGGGCGATGGCATCCAGGTAAGCCCGTTCCACACGGTCACGGCGCGTGCGGTCGATGACCAATGCCTTGGCGATGGTGCTCAGCCAGGCCCGAGGCTGGTTGATGTCCTTCAGGCGCTCGGGTTTGCCGAGGACTTTGACGAAGGTGTCCTGGGCGAGGTCCGCGGCATTGTCCCCTTGGCGCAGGCGTTTGCGTAGCCAGTCGACAAGCCAGGCGTGGTGCTCGGTGTAGAGGGCTTGGATGTCGGCTGGGGCTGAAGGCGGGGCGGTTGGTGAGAACACGGCGGGCCTTGGGGTTGGATGCGGATGAGAATTTTTCGCAATGCTATATGGAGGGGTGTGGGGATGACAAGCGGGGAGGGATACGGGTTGATACTCGTTTGATACCTTGGACACATGCGAATTCGTAGACAGCACTACGGTATCGCCAAATTGGCTATATTGCTTGTCCATGTCTACAGAACAAGGGAGAGCATCTGCCGAGGTGCTGGGCCCTAGTGTGTATTGCGGCTAATCAGGCCGGTCAGTTGAAGGATTGGATGAAATGGCATCGATGAAACGTCCTCGTCTGCGGGGTGTTCAGCCTCGTTCGGGCAGCAGCCTTGAGCTGACCTTTACCAATGGTCAGCGTTACACCCTGGAGATGAGCGACGCGCTCAAAAACCATCCGGGTTTGGCTCCACTGGCCAAGCGCAAGGCGTTCGAGGGCGTTGTTTTGGGTGACGGGGGATGGTCGGTTGAATGGCCGGATCTGGATATCCAGATCGGTGCCGACACGCTCTTGCTGGACGCGCTTGCCCAAGCTGCCCCTGACGAAAACACAAGAATATTCATTCAGTGGCGCTTGCGGCATCGGATGACGCTGGAGCAGGCGGCCGATGCATTGGGGGTGAGCGCGCGTAGCATTAGCCGGTATAGCAGTGGGCGGGAGGTGGTTCCGCGTACGTTGGCGCTGGCGTGTTTGGGGTGGGAGAGCTTGGGGCAGAGGGCTGCGTGAGGGAAAGCCTTCGCAGGCGCGTGACCACCCACCAGATTGGCGAGCCTCCCGCGAAACGTGCCTCTCGTGGTTCGCTTCCAGAAACCGGCTTCAGCAAGTCATGCTCAATCTGCTACTGATCGCTGAGCGAAGCATGGTTTTCCCCAAAAATTTTTGTGCTCAAGCTCGTGCCGTCAGCGAAAGCAACAGGATGTTGCCAGGCATAAATCGAGAAACATTTCCGCCCCCATCAACTGCTACCGACTGCGCTAAATTCCCCACCCTCCGGCGCTCCTGACGTGCCCGAGCACCTAATTTCCTTACGAGTAGCGTGTTGTGAAAGTGGGAATACTGCGGGCCTTGGGGGTGGACGGAGGTGGCCATCTCATATCCAGATATCTGTTTGACAGATATCTGGATATGAGATAAATTTCACGAGGTAGAAAGCTGGAAGAGTGCTTATGCGGGTAATTACAAAAAGAGCAGTCACAGATGCCATGACGTCCCACGCACAGTGGAAAGAAGCACTGAGCCTTTGGCTGGCGACGTTCGACCGGGCCAGCCTCCGCTTTGAATCCTACCAGCAGCTAAAGGCGGTCTGGGAAACAGCATCGGGTTGGAACGTTGACCGTGTACCCTCGTCAAAGCTGAGGTCAGCCAGCCAGAAGGGGCCGCTTGATATTTATGTGTTTGATATCAAAGGGACTGAATGTCGAATTATTACCTGGATCAATACCAGGGCCGGCACGATCTTCATTAAGTCAATCTTGTCACATGCGGAATATGACAGATGGTGCAGGAATGATGTTAGATAGTCGCCAGCTTATGAGGCCAAGATGCAAATGAATTTAGAGGTGAAGAAAATGAAACGTGATAAAGTCGAAACATTAGGATTAGATTCATTCATTGCTAATATTTCACCATTACTTGACTGCTTGAGTGATCAAGTAGTCACGATGACTTCGCTGCTATCGGCCTGTAGCGATCCGATCAAGGATGATGATGAGTTGCAGGTGCGGATGGCCTTGATCGACGAGCTGTATTCCCATGCTGATAGCGAAGGGCATGTGGCTGCGAAATTTGCCGAGATGGTGGCGGATCGGGTTTATGAGTATGAGAGAGAAACAGTGCTTGTGCCCATGGCCAGCCAGTCGGAGGCATTGAGGTTTCTCATGGAGTTACGAGAGGTCAAGCAACGGGATCTTTCCAATATTGCATCGCAGAGTGCGATATCTGAGATATTAAATGGAAAAAGGAAGATGACTGTTGTACAGATAAAGGGATTTTCGGAGTTTTTTAAGGTGCCTGTCGAGTATTTTATGCATGGAATCGATTGAGGCAGTAGTGCGAGTTTTGGATGTAGGGCGACACAGATTTTCCGATGTTTGCAGAGCGAGGGTGGGGGCTGGAAAGAGAAATGGCCCACTTTTCGGTGAGCCTTTTAAAGGCATTAGGAGTCGAAAAGTAATATAAGTATATGTGTTTTAATACTATTATTCTCTGCGCAAAGTGGCTCTATCTCTAAGTCTGTCCTTAAGTGAGTCGGCCAATTACTTACGGATATGAAAAGTGCAAAAAATACCTTAATTCCGAGTCGGGTAGGCTTAGGGTGGCGCCATGAAAGTACCTAGTCCTAGTAAAAATGCCCGCTGCACCAAACAACTCGGAGCGGTAGTGACGAGCGGTTGAAGCAATTTTTTCAACAAGCATTCATCGGATCTTGTTGGGTGATATCATTTCGCTTGCATTAAGTTTTCGGCATGTGTTAAAAGTATTTTTTAGGTTGAATGAATTCCAGCGTTGGAATATAAATTTAATAAGGAGTATTTGTGTTTTCTTCTGATGTCGACGGTGGAGAAATAAGGGAAAGAATTCGAGATTTTCGAACCCAAGCAGAAGTTGGCATTAGCGATGAAAAATGCATAAGCGCCATTTCTTCAATTTTTGGAAACACTTTTTCCTTTGGTGTGGAGACTAGATCATACGAACAAGGAACTACTTTCTTCCGAGTGCGGCCGATTCCTTCAGATGACACCGTCCTTCCACTAAGAACAATTCGGACAGTAGACGATGCTTGGGAACCACCCTCGAGATTTGTACGTATGCAAGGGCGACTCAATGGTGTTGGTCAGAGTACTTTGTATTGCTGTCCAAATGACTTTGAATTAGCAATTGACGAAGCGAGAGCAAGAGATAGCAAATATATTGCGGTTATGGTGTACAAGTCAGTCCGGCAGGTTAAAGTCGCAGTGCTAGGCGACTACGAGGGATCATCGTTGTCAAAAGATGAGGGGTCTAGAATGTTTTATTCATTTTTAGATGAAGAGTTTTCGCGGCTAGTGGCTTCGGGAGAAGAAGGACGTTACTCGATAACCCGTGCAATCGCAGATACATATTTTAACTACCCAGAACAAGATGCATGGTGCTATCGCTCAGTTCAATCGCCTGAAAAGTTTAACGTGGCTTTTTTACCAGGAAAGTCAAAGGTTAATTTGGACTTGATTGGGGTAATGATATGTGAGCCCAGCAAAGCTGGCGCCAGCTCTCTTGGCGTTAAGATTGTGGTTGACTTCGATCCTGAAACTGGGGAAGCTCTTTATCATGCTATTGGTTCGGATGCGCAGAAAAAAATATTCCCAGAAATTTTAACCAAGTAAGGCTTGGGAGCGAAGTTTTGCGAAACGGACCAACCAAGTGGTTACTTCTTGCAGGCGGCATCTGCTGTAAAAATCAGCCGCGATCTACTGCGGGGATACACTATTCAGCAGTTTGTCGCTTTCTGCTTTAAGGTTGGTCCACAAGTCTAATGCCCATTCGAGGAGCTGGGCCAGCAGAAACGTCACCTCTGATGTTTTACTAAAAATACATAGCCTGTGATAGCCGTCAGTACAAAGGAAAGCACCGTGAGCGACCAAGCCATTTTTAAGTTCAGATCGCAATCGGCTTTCAAACTTCCGAAAATGGTAGAAACTTCTGCGAAAAGCTTCGGCAACTCTTGACGAAAGCGCTTTTCCTTCTGAAATATTTCATGCCTAATCGCTTTAATAGCGATCATCTGACTTTTGATAAGTAACTAAATTATCGTCAGGAAGAATAATGACGAAACCATCACTGTGCAGTTAATGGTGAGATGGCTTTCGTCTGTTGCGTCTTTTAACTGCGTCCTCGCTAAAATAGTAGATACTGGTATCGCCAAAAGCTTTCCTTAGATGCCAATGAGTAACCCATTTAGTTTGACGCTGAACTCACGTTTCTGTTCGTTGAGCTTGTCTAGGTCATTTGAAGGAAAAAGTTTGAAATTAATGACTCATTGTTATGCTGCGCATTTTCAAGAATTTCATCGCAGTGGCTTAGCAGGTGCGATAAGCGGTTGGACTCTTCGCATAATTTTAAGCTTGAGATAAGCGAATTTCGAATTATTCATTTTTTTCGATGCCATGCAGTGCGTCTGATAGCATATCCTCAAGTTTCCTTAAGCCGTTGGCGATGATACTGGCAGTGCGTTGAACAGTTTGCGCGTTGACTCCCTATGTCAAATAAATTTTCTGGTCGTATGTCATTAGAGTGAAGCGACTGCCAGTAACTTCGAATATCGAATTAAGCTCTGATTTCTTGATAAAAATAGTAGCGCCTGTGGAAAACCATCCTCCGGTAGACATCAGTGGTTTTCCACAGACGAATACTGTGTCAGTCGCCTTTACTAGGGTTAATCCATTGAAGCAGGGCGGCTTCGCCGCTTCGTTTCAATGGACCCGCGCGGAGGAGATTTATGCGGAGCTGTGGGTAACTTTACAGGCAATTTGGGGAGGTGGTGTGGGGCTACCCAGTCTTCTCGGCACTGCGCAGGCGCTTTATGTTCTCAACCGCCTGATTGGCGAGCCTATACGGCGTAACGTGCCTCCCGTGGTTTGCCTCCAGAAACCCGCTCCACCAAGTCATGATCATCCGCTGCTCTTCGATGAGCTCGTTTAGGCGGCCCGCAAGCTGTAGCGTCCTCGTGGCTCATCTGCCGATCAATAGCCCACTCAATCCCAGCCCGGACCTAACCAACGCGCTGCACGCAATGGCTCGAATCCCTTGGCCGCCGATTTCCATTTGGGGGCCGCACTTAGCGCGAAATGCTCCGCGATCGATCAGCTTAATCTGCTCCTGATCGCTGAGCGAACCATGGGCTTTCCCCAAAAATGTTTGTGCTCAACTTCGCTCGATCAGCGAAAGCAACCGGATGTTACCAGGCATAAATCGCGAAACATTTCCGTCCCCGTCAACAGCTACCGACTGCGCTAAATTCCCCACCCACCGGCACTCCTGCCGTGCCCAATCACCTAGTTCCCTTGCGAGTAGCGTATTGAGAAAGTTTGCATTTGTGAGTGCGGCCGCTGAGCGTGAATACAAGGACTTACCACAGGATGTTCAGGACGACTTCGGCAAAGGCCTGCGACGCATGCAGCATGGTCAGGACCCCGAGCGGGCGACCAAGGCGTTGTCGGAATCGGTGGGCGCGGGTGCCATCGAACTCATCATCAACGGCAGCCCTGCATTCCGATGTGTGTACGTAGCCAAATTCGCGGACATGGTTGTTGTACTCCATGCCTTCGTGAAAACCACCACCAGGGTAGATCGGTACGCGATGCAGGTCGTTGAGGATCGAATGGACGAGTTCAGGCACGAGCTTCGTAAGATGGGATACAGCGTTTAGCTCGCTGGCGCTTGAGCGATCACGATCTGGGGAGGTGCACCGGCTTCGTTGGAGGGCAGCGTCAGGCTGGCGTGGAAGCCGAGCTTGTCGAGCATGTCCATCATGGCGTCTAGCGTGAATTTCTCGATCTTGCCATTTGCCAGTTCGGATATGCGGGATTGGGTCACGTTCAAGCGGGCTGCCGCGTCATGCTGCTTGAGCCCCATTCTTTTGAGGTAGTCGGTGATGAAGATGGACAGGTCCATTTTCAAGGCCATCTTGCTGGCGGTTTCAGCATCGTGCGTGGCGTGGAAGGGGCTTTGGTGGAATTGAAGCGCCATTGGCCGGCCTCGGTGGTGATATCTAAAATTTAATATAAAAGCTTAGCGGGCGGTGGTGGGTGAGGCAAAGCGATTTTTTGGCTTTGGAAGCCGGGAAAAGTGGCAAAGGGGGCGCCGCGTTGCGCCGCATCGCGAGCTTTGCTCGCTCCTACAGGAGGGGGGTGGGGTTTGAGAGGGATGGAAACAAAAAAGGCCCACCTTTCGGTGAGCCTTTTGAGTATTGCGTATGGTGCCGGCACCAGGAATCGAACCCGGGACCTACTGATTACAAGTCAGTTGCTCTACCATCTGAGCTATACCGGCAATGGGGCGTCATTATAACGATCGGTTGGCGCCTGTAAACCACTTCCTTGCGAAAGCATGCAAATAGCCTAAGTCACCGACCGGAAAGGATATTTTCTTACCAGCCGCGGTGCAGGGTATTGGCGCTCGGCTCGGTCTTGCCGGGGTTGAAAAACAGCTTGTCGTTGTCGCAGCCACGCTTGCGGCAGGGGCTTTGTACGCGCAGGGGTAGGCCGTTGTCGCCGCCCAGTTGCATGCCAGGCGTGTTCCAGCCCAGCTCGTTGTGTTCTGCAGGTGGGCGGCTGCCCGAGCAACCGGCAAGCGTCAGCGTCAAGGCCAGGAGGGCGAAGGTTGGAATTTGGGGCACGTTCGTGGAGTCCGTTCTTGGTTTCATGGGCTGCATCATCGGTGTCAGGTATCGCTGTGTTCCAACAAATCACCCGGCTGGCAGCCAAGCGCCCGGCAGAGTTTGTCGAGGGTTTCCATCTTGATGCCCTTGACCTTGCCGTTCTTCAGCAGCGACAGGTTCGCCTCGGTGATGCCAATGATGTCCGCCAGGTCTTTGGAACGCATCTTGTTCCTGGCCATGACCACATCCAGGCGAATGATTATCGGCATATGCAGTGATTCATCCGGGGTTCGTCCATCGCTCGTCAGCCTGCAAGCAGGCATGGGCAACGGGCACTCAGGAATGGGTGTTGTCAGATTTTTCGTAGGTAGATGCGGATGATACACCGATCTGCCGGCCTTGGATGTGTCGGCTGTCATGCCTTGCACCTTACCAGTCACGGTGCATGGCCCGGCCATTGGGCTCGGGGCGGCTGGGGTCGAAGATCAGCCGGTGGTTGTCGCAGCCCCTGCGTTTGCAGGGAACTTGATGCACCGCCGGCTGCTGCCGCACCACTTCCACCGAAGGCTCCTCCCAGGTGGGGTAGGACGGTAGGGTCGAGCAGGCGCTTAGCGTCAGCAGAAATGCGCAGCCGGCAAACTCGTGCTTCTTCATGTTGGCACTCCCTGGATCAGTAGGCGTTTTGCACGCGCTCTACCTGGCCGCCGCAACCCACGTAGCAGCTGTTGAAGTCCTGTTTGCAGCTGGAGCCTTCGCTCATGAAGGCGTCGCTGCCCCAAAAGGCCGACGGAGCCGGGCAGAAACGGTTGGCGTCTGCCTTGCTTCTGCCTGCACGGCAATATTGGAAGGCGCGCTGATCCGCTTCGTACCGGGCCTGGTCGTTGCGCGCCTGTTGCCGTGACAGTTGGCGGCAATGGTTGAGTTCGGTGGAGCAGGCGCGCACGCAGGCCAACCCGCTTTCGCTCGCCGGTGCCACGTAGCGGTAGGAGTAGCCAGGGCCACAACCGGCGAGCAACAGCGACAGGCACGTCAGGGCACTGAGCCGGAACAGGGCTTTACACATAGCACCTGTTCTCATCATGGAGCGATTTGGCATGGCGCATCATGGCTGCGAAGGCCAGCAGCAGCAGCCCCATGGCAATTTGCGACAAGGCTGCCGACGAGAAGTCCAGGCCCAGGCTGACCCCGACCAAGCCGGGCGGAAGTTCCGAACTCAGGGCCAGGCTTTGCACCATGCCTGCCAGTGACTTGATCAGCGGCATGCACAGGCACAGCAGGCCAATGCGGCCCAGCCAGCGGATGTTGGTATCGGTCCAGGCCTTGGTCGGGTGCAGGTTTCTGAACCACAGGCCAGAGAAGAACAGCGGGGCGGCATAGGCCAGGGCGACCAGGCAATCGAGCGCGATGAGGGTGCCGGCGAGCAGGCTCGATGGAGTGAATGTAGCGGCGTCAGGTACACCCAGGTTGACGGCGTTGTCGGTGAGGATGGCGTCGAGCATGGCATCGTATTCGAGTGCCCAGAGCAGCCCAGGGGAGGCCAGTTCGATTGCGGCAGCCACCCAGGCAAGGGCCACCGCGCAAAACACGATCAAGGGACGGGGGAGGCTGGAGGGGCGGGGATCGTAGGTCATGGGAGCGTCCAGGCAAGAGGTGAGCGCTCATTAAACATTATTATCGTGATTCGATAATAAATTGCTGTGTTTCTGATTTTTTCATGGCTTGCACCACACGCTGAACCGCTGCCCGGCCAAGGGCGGATGGCGCAGGCCCTGCCTAATCGAATTTTGGCTTATGCACAAGAGGCATCTTGCCCTTGCGCGAAAGGCATGCCGTTCTGGCGTACCGCCGGTCTTTGCGCAAAGGCCTGTTTTTATTGGGCTTGAGAGGCACGCAGGAATAAGCCGAACGCTTTAAATAGCGCTTGGATCCATCCAGTCATCAAAAGCTTGTTCACAGACTTATCCACAGGTTGTGCTGTGGCTAACGGTCGCGCTCGGCCAGCAGAAGCAGGTTGCGTGGGGTGAGGGGGTAGTCGCAGAACGTGCCGAGCCGCACTTGGTAGCCTTGTTCCACCAGGAACAACGCGCGGTCCAGTACCAGCCACAGTTCCAGTGGGCGGCGGAACAGGTTGCCCAGGCGTTCGAGGTTGCGCACCTCGGCCAGGCGTTGCCAGCCAGCGGCTTCCAGTGCGGCCCAATCAGGGTTGCCGTGCAGTTCGAGGTGGCGCAGTTGGGCCAGCTCGCGGCAATACTGCTCGTAGGGCTTGCTTAGCCAGGCGACAGGCAGTGACGGGGTGGGCAGGTACTCATCACACTGGCGCTGCTCGCGCTGCAGCAGGTCAAACCCCAGGCGCCGGGCCATGGAGCAGTCGCGCTGCTGGCGCACGCGGGCACCTGCGGTGACGGCTTCGTTCAGCGGCAGGCCGAGGTCGGTGAGGGTCAGTTGCAGCGGTGAGTGCTGCGCGGCTGTGGATAACGGCTGGTAGTGCTCGCCAGGGATGCGGTTGTAGCAGCAGGGGGCAACGGCCAGCTGGCGGCAGCCTTGCTGGCTGGCCTGGCGCAGCAGGTGCACATGCAGTTCGCCACAGGCGTGCAGGGCGACCACGCTCTTGTCCTGGCCCAGGTACTGGGAGCTGCCGGCGGCCATGACGTCTTGCTGGACGTGGGTCGCGGGCAGGTGGTGGTGGTCGCTCAGGGCCTGGCCGGCGGCAACCAGCTCGGGGTTGTATTCAAGGCAGGTGAGTTGTTGGCCGGGTTGCAGCAGGCGGCGGCCGAGGTGGCCTTTGCCGGCGCACCAGTCCAGCCAGTGGCCGCTGTGCTGGGCAAAGCCCAGGCGGCGGCCGAAGGCTTCGATCTGTTGCCATTTGCGGCCGGGCACGTTGGCGTCCAGGCGGTGGCCGGCGGGGGCCAGGCCGGTGTCGGGAAGCTCGCCGATGGCCGACAGTTGCTCGGCTTGCGCGGCCAGTTGTGGGAATGGGGCCGGCAGGCCGTGTGGGGCGATGTTGGCTTCGGCGTCGGCCAGGGGGCTCTGGCGCAGGTGTGCGGCCAGTTCGGGGTACTGGCTTTCCCAGCCCAGGCGCAGGGTGGTGAAGGGCCTGGGTTTCCACAGCGCTTGGTGCTCGGCCAGGAACTGGTCGAGGGCCTGGAAGCGGCTGGCGAGCTGGTGGCTGTGGAGGTAGGCGGGCATGGTGGGGCCTGGTGTTTGTGTTTGGCTGATGGGGTGGGCGCCGCGTTCGCGGCGCATCGCGAGCTGCGCTCGCTCCTACCGGGCCCAGGTGTCAGCTAGCGGCCTTGCGAGGCATCAACCCGCAACCAGCGCTCCAGCAACTTGAAGCCCTGCACCAGCACGAACGAGATCACCAGGTAGAACACCCCGGCGGCGAAGAAGATTTCCACCGGCAGGTAGGTGCGGGCAATGATGGTGCGGGCCATGCCGGTCAGTTCCAGCAAGGTCACGGTACTGGCCAGGGCACTGGCCTTGAGCATCAGGATCACTTCGTTGCTGTACGCCGGCAAGCCAATGCGCGCGGCGCGTGGCAGCATGATGTAGAACAGCGCCTTGCCCCGCGACATGCCCAGTGCCCGTGCCGCCTCGATTTCACCCTTGGGAATCGACTGCAGCGCACCGCGCAGAATCTCGGCAATGTAGGCGGCGGTGTGCAGGGTCATGGTCAGCACCGTGCACCAGAACGGATCGCGCAGGTACGGCCACAGCGAACTGGAACGCACCGCATCGAACTGCGCCAGGCCGTAGTACACCAGGAACAGCTGCACCAGCAGCGGCGTGCCACGGAAGAAGAAGATGTAGCTGAACGGCACTGCCCGCACGTACCAGTGGCGCGAAGAGCGGGCGATGCCCAGCGGGATGGCCAGGATCAACCCGGCGACCACGGCAATGGCCACCAGCTCCAGGGTCAGGGTCGCACCCTGGGCCAGGCGCGGCAGCCATTTGATGATGACTTCCCAATTCATTTATTCGGCCCTCGCAAAGCCGCGAGCGGCGCGTTTTTCCATGAAGTGCATGCCGGTCATGGCAATGATGGTCAGGCTCAGGTAGATGCAGGCAGCGACCATGTAGAAGGTGAATGGCTCCTTGGTGACCGTCACGCCGATCTGCGCATGGCGCATGATTTCCTCAAGGCCGATCACCGACACCAGCGCTGTGTCTTTCATCAGGATCATGAACAGGTTGCCAAGGCCCGGCAGGGCGATGCGCCACATCTGCGGCAGGATGATCCGCGACAGGATGCGGCCCTGGGACAGGCCAAGTGCCAGGCCAGCTTCGCGGTGGCCCTTGGGGATCGCCAGGATCGCACCACGGAACACTTCGGTGGCATAGGCGCCAAAGCACAGGCCCAGGGCGATCACGCCGGCGGCGAAGGCGCTAAGCTCCAGGCCCGGCATGTTCAGGGCATCACCGAGGCTGTTCATCAGGCCAACGGTGCCGAAGTAGATGAGCAACACCCAGAGCAATTCGGGCACGCCGCGCACCAGGGTGGAGTAGAAGCCGCCAAGCCATTGCAGTGGCTTGATCGTGGAAGTCTTGGCCAGGGCGCCGAGCAGGCCCAGGACCAGCCCCAGCAGCAGGGCGCAAAGCGCCAGTTTTACGGTCATCAAGGTGCCGGCCATCATGGCCGGACCGAATCCGTGCAGGTCGATATTCATGGGCAGGTCATTCTAGGGACCGGCGCGCCGCGAGGGCGCGCAGGTCAGGGCGGATCATTCGATGCTGAACGGGAAGTACTTGTCGTTGATCTTCTTGTACGTGCCGTCGGCCTTGATTTCGGCCAGGGCCTTGTTCAGGTCGTCGCGCAGCTTGGTGTCACCCTTGCGCACGGCAATGCCGATCTTGTCGCTGTCGACCACCGGCTCACCCTTGAACTCGAAGTTCGAGCCGTCTTTGCTTTTCAGCCACTCGTACTGCACGTACTTGTCGGCCAGGATGCCGTCGATGCGGCCGGACACCAGGTCCAGGTAGGCGTTTTCCTGGGTGTCGTACAGCTTGATGTCGATGTCGCTGCCGTAGTTGTCTTCCAGCCAGGTGCCGGCCAGGGTGGCGCGCTGGGTGCCGATGGTCTTGCCCTTGAGCGAGGCCTTGTCGGTCTTGAAGTCGACGTTCTTCGGTGCGATGAACTGCAGCTTGTTGGAGTAGTACGGCTCGGTGAAGTCAACCGCCTGCTTGCGCTCGTCGGTGATCGACAGCGACGACACCAGGAAGTCGAACTTCTTGGCGTTCAGGGCGGGGATGATGCCGTCCCAGTCGGAGGTCACCACCGAGCACTCGACCTTCATCTTGGCGCACAGGGCGTCGCCGATGTCCTTGTCGAAGCCGACGACGTTACCGCTGGCATCCTTGTTGTTGAACGGTGGGTAGGCAGCTTCGATACCCATGCGCAGTTTTTCCGCGGCCATGGCATTCGCCGACATCACCAGGGTGGCAGCGGCTGCCAGGAGGAACTTCTTGTAAGTGTGCATGTATTGCTCCGTTAGCGGTGGCTGGACATGAATTGCTTGCAACGCGCCGAGGCCGGGTTCTCGAAGACCTGCTGCGGCGATCCCTGCTCTTCAACCAGGCCCTGGTGCAGGAAGACCACTTCACTGGACACCTGGCGGGCAAAGTTCATCTCGTGCGTCACCAGCAGCATGGTACGGCCTTCTTCGGCCAGTGCGCGGATAACGTTAAGCACTTCCTGGACCATTTCCGGATCGAGCGCCGAGGTTGGCTCGTCGAACAGGATCACCTTGGGCTTCATGGCCAAGGTACGGGCGATGGCGGCGCGTTGCTGCTGGCCACCGGAAAGCTGGGCGGGGTAGCTGTAGCGCTTGTCGTAGATGCCCACTTTGTTCAGCAGGGCCTCGGCAGCCTCGATGGCCTCGGCCTTGCTCTGGCCGAGCACGCGGCGTGGCGCCTCGATGATGTTGTCGAGGATCGACATGTGCGGCCACAGGTTGAAATTCTGGAACACGAAGCCGATTTCGCTGCGCAGGCGGTTGATCTGGCGGTTGTCGGCAGCCACCAGGTCGCCGTTCTTGGCGGCCTTGAGCTTGAGGCTTTCGCCGGCGACGAGGATTTCGCCCTGGTGGGGGTTTTCCAGCAGGTTGATGCAGCGCAGCAGGGTGGACTTGCCGGAGCCGGACGACCCCAGGATGGAGATCACGTCACCGTCGCGTGCGGTCAGCGAAATGCCCTTGAGAATTTCCTGCTCGCCGTAGCGTTTGTGCAGATTGCGGATTTCCAGCGCGGGCGTGGCCTGGGCCATGTGCGGTCCTCATGTGATCGGGTGCGTTCCCAGCTGTTGGCGGCCTTCCTGGCGAGCGCCAAGCTAGCATAGCGTCAATAGGGCGGCCAACAGGGTCGCAAGGGGCTCAAGGCAATGCCGGGGCAGTTTGTCGCATCGCTGCAGTGCAACGTCGCGCAGATGTCCGCAAAGGGCTGACCCCGCTCCATGGCCTTGATGAAAAAAGGCGCGATGGTGACAGTTTTGGGCGGCTCATGGAAGCGCTTTCGGACCATTCGCGGGGCACGCCCGCGCTGGCAGGGTGATACTTGGGCTGCAGTTTCTTCGGTATTTGGGTTGTACCTTTGGGTTGCACTTTTTGCCTTGCGTTGGTGCATAGGTGTTACCGAGGAGCACCTTTGGTGCGTTTGTAAGTGAGTATTTCCGTAATCCGCACTTGGCATGGGGATTTGGCGAGCATTCGGTCAAGCCGTGGCCGAATGCCCTGCAAGCCACGGTATTTCTGGCTGCCTGGATAATTCTGACGAATGCATTCAGCACATGGCCCGCTTATTGCCATCTGGAATGGGCTGATTGCAGCGACGCCCGATTCGACCCTCGGCGCGTTCGGCCTTCGCAATCGAGTAGTCCACTCCTTACAAAGGTAGTTTTATGAGCGGTAACAATTCCAATGACCTCGCTCAGGGGCTCAAACAACGGCATGTGACCATGCTGTCCATCGCTGGCGTGATCGGCGCCGGCCTGTTCGTCGGTTCCGGCCATGCCATCGCGGCTGCCGGCCCCGCCGTGCTGCTGGCCTATGCCGCTGCCGGTACCCTGGTGGTGCTGGTGATGCGCATGCTCGGTGAAATGGCGATCGCCTCGCCCGACACCGGTTCCTTCTCCACCTACGCCGACCGCGCCATTGGCCGCTGGGCCGGTTTTACCATCGGCTGGCTGTACTGGTGGTTCTGGGTACTGGTGATTCCGCTGGAGGCCAACGCCGCCGCGGCCATCCTGCATGCCTGGTTCCCGGCGGTTGACCTGTGGGCCTTCTCCCTGCTTATTACCCTGGCGCTGACCCTGACCAACCTGTGCAGCGTCAAAAACTACGGTGAGTTCGAGTTCTGGTTCGCCCTGCTCAAGGTGCTGGCGATCATCGGCTTCATCGTCGTTGGCTGCATCGCCATGTTCGGCTTGGTGCCGAGCAGCCAGGTGAGCGGCGCTTCGCACCTGTTCGACACCCAGGGCTTCATGCCCAACGGCCTGGGCGCAGTGCTGGCGGCCATGCTGACCACCATGTTCTCGTTCATGGGCACGGAAATCGTCACCATCGCCGCGGCCGAATCGAAAGACCCAGGCAAGCAGATCAGCCGCGCCACCAACTCGGTGATCTGGCGTATCTGCCTGTTCTACCTAGTGTCGATCTTCCTGGTGGTGGCCCTGGTGCCGTGGAACGACCCGGCGCTGGCGCAAGTGGGTTCCTACCAGACCGTGCTCAGCCGTATTGGCGTGCCGAATGCCAAGCTGATCGTCGACATCGTCGTGCTGGTGGCCGTTACCAGCTGCCTGAACTCGGCGCTGTACACCTCCTCGCGCATGCTGTTCTCGCTGAGCAAGCGTGGCGATGCCCCGGCCATTGCTCAGCGCACGACCAAGGCGGCCACCCCGCATGTGGCTGTGCTGCTGTCGACTGCCGCGGCGTTCCTTTGCGTGTTCGCCAACTACGTGGCCCCAGCCCAGGTGTTCGAGTTCCTGCTGGCCAGCTCTGGCGCCATCGCGCTGCTGGTGTACCTGGTGATTGCCGTGTCGCAGCTGCGCATGCGCAGCCAACGTGAGGCCCGTGGCGAGAAGATTGCCTTCAAGATGTGGCTGTTCCCAGGGCTGACCTGGGCGACCATCGCCTTTATCGTTGCCGTGCTGGTGGTGATGGCGCTGCGTGAGGACCACCGGGCTGAAATCATTGCCACTGCTTTGTTGAGCATTGGCGTGGTGGCGGCGGGGTTGCTGGTGCATCGCAAGCGTGAGGCTAACGCACGGGTGGCGCTGGATAACTGATCTGCCTGTGTTGGAATGAAGAAAGGCCGCATCCTTTGCAGGGTGCGGCCTTTTTTGTTGGCTGTTCCGGCCTCTTCGCGACCTTTGGTCGCTCCTACCGGTTTTATGTAGGTCGTGGGATTTGCGCAGGCCCGGTAGGAGCGACCGCAGGTCGCGATGAGGCCCGCAAGAGCGAAGCCGACCTGTCAGCCAAACTGCTTCTGCTGCTGTTGCTGCTTGGCCACCAGCTCGGAGGCGGCAATGTAGGCTTCCTGGAACTCATCGCTCTCCAGCCAGGCCATGGTGGTGTCTTCGTCGGCGCCGTCGAGCCAGGTGCGGTAGGCGTTGAACACCAGCACGATGTAGTCGGTGGCGTGCTCTTCCTTGTGGCCTTTGAGCACCAACGCCAGCAGCGGGTCCACCAGGAACACCGAGATCATCGCCACCAGGCCGGTTTCCTGGGCGGTTTTCATCCTGGCGAACAGCTCTTTGTAGCTGTCGGTTTCCATGGCCTTGTTGAACACCTGCTCGATGCTGGCGCTGTCACCTGCGCTGGCCTTCACCGCCTGGCCGCTGCGCACCATGCGGTTCTGCTTGGCCTTGCTGGCGGCGCGCTTGGCGCGTTTCTGTTGCTTGGTTGGGGTGGCCATGGGCGTATCCTTGGGGTATTCGGAAATTGCGCGTATTGAAGCGCAGCAGCCCCTTCGATTCAACTGGCCAGCGGCGCTGGTTCATCCTCCTCGAAGCCGCGCGAGGCCCGCCCCACCAGCAGCTCATCCGGGGCATGCGCCACGCTGTGGTCCTTGCCGGGGTAATCCAGCGAATGCAGGAAATGCCGGATGCAATTGATCCGCGCACGCTTCTTGTCGTCCGACTTGATCACCGTCCACGGCGCATCGGCGGTGTCGGTGTGGAAGAACATCGCCTCCTTGGCGGCGGTGTAGTCCTCCCACTTGTCCAGCGACTTGATGTCGATGGGCGACAGTTTCCAGTGCTTGAGCGGGTCGTCACGGCGCGAGATGAAGCGGCGCAGCTGCTCCTCGCGGTTCACCGAGAACCAGTACTTGAACAGCAGGATGCCGCTGTTGCACAGCATCCGCTCAAGGTCCGGTGCCTGGCGCATGAATTCCAGGTACTGCAGCGGCGAGCAGAACCCCATCACCTTCTCGACCCCGGCGCGGTTGTACCAGGAGCGGTCGAAGAAGACCATTTCCCCCGCCGTGGGCAAATGCTGGATGTAACGCTGGAAATACCACTGCCCCAGCTCCTGCTCGGAAGGCTTCTCCAGCGCAACGATCCGCGCACCTCGTGGGTTCAGGTGCTCCATGAAGCGCTTGATGGTGCCACCCTTGCCCGCCGCATCACGCCCCTCGAACAGGATCACCACCCGCTGGCCGGTCTCCTTGGCCCAGCTTTGTACCTTCAGCAGCTCGATCTGCAGCGCGTGCTTGGCCTTTTCATACTCCTGGCGGCGCATGCGCGTGCGGTAGGGGTAGCTGGCTGGCAGGCGTGCCGTGGTGCTGTCCTCGTTGCTGCCCTTCGGTGCGCTGGCCACTTCCAAGGCGGCCGGGGCCTGGCTGACCTGGGTGATGGTGGGTTCAGGCTTGCGCTGGCGTGGGCGGCGGGTACGCGGCTGGGTTGGGGCGCGGGTGGACGTGCTGTCGGGGGCGGGCAGCAGGAGGGGGGATTCTTCGCTCATGGAGGTCCTTGCGAGGTCGGGGTCGGATGTCCTCCTGACATGCTAAAGGTGAGGGAGAGGTAGGTCTTTGATACGGGTCAACCAGCCTGCGTTGGATCAGGCATCATGAAAGTGATGGCGGCGCTTGGGCTGAGGCTGCATGCCGAGGTGGTGGCTCCGCGAACGGTGGGGTAGGGCGTTGGATGGGAGCAGTAGGGTGCTGCCATCCCGAAGGCAAAAATCACAGGCAACAAAAAACCCGCACTAGGCGGGTTTCTTGTTGTCGCTTCGGGTAACTTTGCAACCACCAGAAGCTTGAAGGTGGTGCCCAGAGACGGAGTCGAACCGCCGACACGAGGATTTTCAATCCTCTGCTCTACCGACTGAGCTATCTGGGCGACGAGGTGAATTAAATAGATTTTCTGGCGGCCCGTCAACGACTTTTTGAAAAAATTTTAAATTAATTCCGTCGCTTACGATTCGTGGGGTCATTCCGAGGGGGGAACGTAGCCTTCCGCCTGGGCGTATTCCTCGCCGGCGAAAAACTTGTCCATCTCGACCTGGAGGAATTTTCGGTCCTCGCCATTCATCATGTTCAGGCGCTTTTCGTTGATCAGCATGGTCTGGTGCTTCTTCCAGTCTTCCCAGGCTTTCTCCGAGATGTGGTCGAAGATGTCCTGGCCCTTGGCGCCGGGGTAGGGCGGGCGCGGCAGGCCTGGGAGTTCTTCTTTGTACTTGCGGCACATCACGGTGCGGGTCATCGGGCTTCTCCTGCAATCAGTTCGTCGGCCGCGCGTTTGAGCAGCTTCTTGACCGGGGCGGCGAGGCCCAGGCGCGGCGGGGTGGCGAGGTTATACCAGAGCCAGTCGGCCTCGGCCACGTGCTGGCCGACCGGGTCGACACGCACCAGCCACGGCTCGATGGCCAGCTGGAAGTGGCTGAAGGTGTGGGTCAGGCCGTCCAGGGCACGGCTGTCGGCCAGGCGCAGGCCGTGCTGGTAGGCAAGGTCGTCGAGCTGGGCGATGTCTTCGAGCTCCGGCAGGCTCCACAACCCACCCCACAACCCGCTGGACGGGCGACGGTAAAGCAGGATGGCGCCTTCGTGGTTGGCCAGCAGCGGCATCAGCGTGCGCCGTTGTGGCAGCGCCTTGCGTGGCTTGGGCTCGGGGTAGCGGGTTTCTTCACCGTGCAGGTGCGCTTCGCAGCCGCGCTGCAGCGGGCAGATCAGGCAACTGGGCTTGCTGCGCGTGCACAGCGTGGCGCCCATGTCCATCATCGCCTGGGTGTAATGGTTGGCGCGTTGCTGCGGGGTGAAGCGCTCGGCGCTGGCCCACAGCTGGTTGGCCACCTTCGGCTCGCCGGGGTAGCCGGCCTGGGCGGTGTAGCGGGCGAGCACGCGCTTCACGTTGCCGTCCAGGATCGGTGCGCGAATGCCCATGCTGATACTGGCGATGGCGCCGGCGGTGGAACGGCCGATGCCGGGCAGCTCGGTCAGCTGCTCGACGCTGCGAGGGAATTCGCCGCCATGCTGCTCGACGACGATTTTGGCCGCTTTCTGCAGGTTGCGCGCGCGGGTGTAGTAACCCAGGCCCGTCCACAGGTGCAGCACTTCGTCCTCCGGCGCTTCAGCCAGGGCGTGCACGGTCGGCAAGGCCTGCATGAAGCGGTCGAAGTAGTTGAGCACGGTGCTCACCTGGGTTTGCTGCAGCATGATTTCCGACACCCACACGCGGTAGGGGTTGATGCCCTGCTGCCAGGGCAAGTCGTGGCGACCATGCTGGTCGTACCAATCCAGCACGGCGCTGGAGAACTGCGTGGGGGTCATCGCTTGAACAGCCCCTTGAGCGCGTCTTTGAGTTCTGGGCTCACTTTGTCTCCGAGTTTTTCTTCAATCTTGTCTTTCAGGCGGTTGCCAGCCAGCTTGGCGGCGACCTTGCCCAGGCCGTCCTGGTCCAGGCGGCAGGCCTTGGCGCCCAGCTCCAGTGGGCCGCGGCAGCGCAGGGGCACTTCCACCCCGACGAAGCGCTCGCCCACCTGGCAGGCCGGGTCGGGCATGGCGCGCTGGTCACCTTCGACGATTACACCGACGTTGTAATCCATGCCCAGCACGCGCAGGTCGAGGTCGCCATGGCCGTTGACGGTCAGGCCCGGGATACGTGCCTTGAGGTCCGGGTTGCTGGCCACGCCATTGCGAATCACTAGGCTGCCGCGCAGTTCCTGGAACGGCGTGTCCTTGCCACGGGGTTCGCCGCTGAGGTTCTTGCGGTTGAGGGTGGCGATGGCCTGGCACAGCTGCTGTTCAAGGTTGGCGTTAACCAGCACGCCGTCGTTGATGGTGAAGTTTGCGCTGCCATTGAGGGTATCCACCAGTGCCTTCTGGCTGTTTCCGGTGGCGGTCAGATCGCTGGTCAGCGTCAGCAGGCCCTTGACCGGTGGCGCCTGCTCCTTGCCTTCGGCCTTGATGAAGTGCTCTACCGGAACCCGGTTGATGCGGGTGCTGACGCCCAGCTGAGGCACGGCAGGGCGAACATCGACACTGCCCTTGGCCTCGAAGGTGCCGTTGTAGAGCCCGCCGCGCAGGGCTTGCAGAGTTAGCAGGCCACCTTGGCCGGTGGCTTGCAACTGGGCGTCGCTGATCGGCAGTTTGTCCAGGGTCAGCGCGCCGAAGCTCAGGTCGGCCTGCAGGTCGAGCACGCGCAGGCGGTCGACTGGCAGCAGCTTGTCGTCACTCCAGGCCACCTGGGTGGGGGCATTGGGCAGCGGCGAACTGCCGGCACCGGCCACGGCGCTGGCCTCCTGCTGCTGAACCTCGGCCTGGCGGGCGGCCGTAGCGCCCTTGGCTTGCTCACTTTTGGCTGGCAGGTAACGATCGGCGTCGAACTTGTCGCCCTTGAGTTGCAGGCGCAGGGCCTGCTTGGCGAAGTCTTCGATGGCCACGCGGCCGGTGAAGCTGCTGTCGTCGAGCTTCACCGCCAGGTCGGCCAGGGTCAGGCTGGTGGGCGTGCCTTGCAGGCGGGTCACCAGCTCCAGCTTGTTGAAGGCCGCCGGGTCGTTGGTGGCGGGCAGTGGGTGGCCGACGCCGTCGAGGAAGGTGCGCAGGTTGAACTGGGCAATCGACAGGCCGCCGCTCAGTTGCGGGGTTTTGTCCAGGTCACGCACGTTCAGCTCGCCAAGGGCGCGCAGCTGGTTGGCGGAGATTTTCAGGCCGTTCCACGACGCCACGTTGGCCGCCATGTCGACCAGCAACTGGCCTTGGGCGCCAAAACTCACGGTTTTGCCGCCGGTTGGCTCGCCCGAGGTTTCGCCGCTCAGGCGCAGGTCTTCGAAGTTGTAGCGCTTGAGCTTGCGGTCGAAGCGCAGCTCGCCTGCCAGTTCCGTGCGCGCCTTGATCGCCGGCTGGCTGGCGCTCAGGAAGGCGCTGGCCTTGAGTGCGATATTGGTGCCTTCGTGGACGGGGCCGGTGCTCAGCTGGATGCTTTCGGCGCTGTAGCTCTGGCCGCTGCGGGCATCGGTGAACTGCACGCTGGCGTTGTTCACCGTAAGGCTGTCGATATCCAGCTTCACCGCCCGTTCGCTGCTGGTTTCAGCAGGCTGCGGCGCTTGCCCGGCAGGTGCCTGGGCCGGTGCACCGGCAGTGCCCTCGGTGCTGGCAGGCAGCGGCTTGCCGATGTCTTCCCAGTTGCCATGGCCGTTTTCATCGCGGGCCAGGGTCAGGTTCAGGCCTTCGACGCGCACGTCGCTCATCTGTACCTCGCGGCGCAGCAAGGGCAGCACGCGCACGGAAAGGCCGAGCATCTGCAGGTCGGCGAACGGCTCCTTGGGCTTGGCCAGGGTGGCGATGCTGGCTTCGTGCAGCTCCAGGCCCAGCCACGGGAACAGGCTCCAGCCGATGTCGCCATTGAGAGTCAGCTCGACGTGGGCCTTGTCGCGTGCCAACTGGCGGATCTCGTCTTTGTAGTCGTTGGGATCGAAGAGGTGGGTCAGGGCGAAGCCCAGCGCCACGATGATCAGCAGCAACCCGAGAAGCCCCAGTCCCAGGATTTTGCCGAACGCTTTCATGGGCGAGTCCTTGTAGTCCGTAGTTTGAATTCCGAACGGCTGAGTATAGCGCCGCAGGGGTGGGCCCTGCTCAATCGACTGGCGATGCAGGGCGAATCCAATGATTTGGGGTTTCGACAGTTGTCGTGTTGGCAGTTCCTTTTGGGCTGGATTCTTCGCGGGCAAGCCCGCTCCCACCGCTACCGTGCTACCCGCGAAGAGGCCGGTGCAGGAGACGCAGAAATACCGTTTCAGCCACGCTATAAATAACGATGTCAGATTGCTTTCATGTCATCGGCGAACTGGTACCCTTGTGCTGCTTTGCGGAGCGCATGCGGCGGATTGTCGCAGGCGTTGCCCAGGGATAAGGCCAGTTCGCCCTGCGTGCGAGAACAAGAGCCCGGGAACCTTTCCGCCAGCACCGTCCACCTACAAAAGGATCGAATCCATGAGCAGTACCATCACGGCAGATGGCCAGGTCCGTGAGCCTGGTTTCCTGTCGAAGGAGCGCATCATCGCCCGCCCGGGCTTCAACCGCTGGCTGGTGCCGCCAGCCGCCCTGGCTATCCACCTGTGCATCGGCATGGCCTACGGCTTCTCGGTGTTCTGGCTGCCGCTGTCGCAAGCCATTGGCATCACCGCACCTGTTGCCTGTTCAGCGGACATGGGCTTCATTGCCCGCCTGTTCAGCGCCACATGCGACTGGCCAATTTCGATGTTGAGCTGGACCTACACCCTGTTCTTCGTGTTCCTCGGCTGCTCGGCCGCGGTGCTCGGCGGTTGGCTGGAACATGCCGGCCCGCGCAAGGCGGGCCTGGTATCGGCACTGTGCTGGTGTGGCGGCATGCTGATCTCGGCGATCGGCGTGAAAACCCATCAGCTGTGGCTGATGTGGCTGGGTTCCGGAGTAATCGGCGGTATCGGCCTTGGCCTGGGCTACATCTCGCCGGTGTCGACCCTGATCAAGTGGTTCCCGGACAAACGCGGCATGGCCACCGGCATGGCGATCATGGGCTTCGGCGGCGGCGCCATGGTGGGTGCTCCACTGGCCACCGCGCTGATGGGCCACTTCGGCAATGAACATGAAGTGGGTGTGTGGCAGAGTTTCGTCGCCATGGCCGCGATCTACTTCGTGTTCATGACCGCCGGCGCCCTGGCCTACCGCGTGCCGCCTACCGGTTGGAAGCCTGAAGGCTGGGTGCCACCGGTGAAGAAGGTGGGTAACGGCATGGTCACCGACCGCCACGTGCACGTCAGCGTCGCCTGGAAAACCCCGCAATTCGCCCTGGTGTGGCTGGTGCTGTGCCTGAACGTCTCGGCCGGTATCGGCATCCTCGGCATGGCCTCGCCGCTACTGCAGGAAGTGTTCGCCGGCAAGCTGCTGGGCAACGAGCTGAGCTTTGCCGAGCTCAATGCCGCGCAGCTGGCGCAGATTGCCGCGATTGCCGCTGGCTTCACCGGCCTGCTGAGCCTGTTCAACATTGGCGGGCGCTTCTTCTGGGCCTCGTTCTCCGACTACATTGGCCGCAAGAACACCTACTTCGCCTTCTTCGCCCTGGGCGTCGGCTTGTACAGCCTGGTGCCGAACATGGGCCATATCGGCAACGTGGCACTGTTCGTGGCAGCGTTCTGCATCATCCTGTCGATGTACGGCGGCGGTTTCGCCACGGTGCCGGCGTACCTGGCCGACCTGTTCGGCACGCAGATGGTCGGCGCCATTCACGGCCGCCTGCTGACCGCCTGGGCTGCCGCTGGCGTGCTGGGGCCGGTGCTGATCACCTACCTGCGCGAGTCGCAGCTGGCGGCGGGCGTAGAGCGTGCGGCGGCGTACGACATGACCCTGTACATCCTCGCGGGCCTTCTGGTGCTGGGCTTCATCTGCAACCTGCTGATCCGCCCAGTGGCCGACAAGTACTTCATGAGCGAGGCCGAGCTGGCTGCCGAGCGAGCGTTGAGCCACGACAAAGGCGCCGATGGTGCGCGTTCGCTGGAGTGGAAGGCCGCGCCTGGCAGCTTGCCGCTGGTGCTGATTGCCTGGGCGGTGGTGGTTGTGCCGCTGGCCTGGGGGGTGTGGATTACCCTGCAGAAAACGGCCGTTCTGTTCCATTGATGTGATGGGGCATGGGGCGCTTCTAGCGCCCCTTTCGCGACTTTCAGTCGCTCCTACCTGGCGCAGTTCAAGCCCCCGTAGGAGCGACTGCAAGTCGCGATGGGCTGCAAAGCAGCCCCAATCCCACTTGTATAGACCTGTAAACCGCCAAGCCCCCCGCAATTGCTCGCCATGCCATATGTCATCCGCGTTTCAAGCCGGCGCGTTCTGGGCCTATAATGGAGCCCTTTTCGCCCAATGATTTTGCGGAGCTGGTGATGGTCGAACGTAAGGCTTCCGTCGAGCGCAATACCCTGGAAACCCAGGTCAAGTGCTCGATCAACCTCGATGGCAGTGGCAAGGCCCGATTCGATATCGGTGTGCCTTTCCTTGAACACATGCTGGACCAGATCGCCCGCCATGGGCTGATCGATCTGGATATCGAGTGCAAGGGCGACCTGCATATCGACGATCACCATACCGTCGAAGACGTCGGTATCACCCTGGGCATGGCATTCGCCCAGGCCATCGGCGACAAGAAAGGCATCTTCCGCTACGGCCATGCCTACGTGCCGCTGGACGAAGCGCTGTCGCGCGTGGTCATCGACTTCTCCGGCCGCCCTGGCCTGCAGATGCATGTGCCGTACACCCGTGCCAGCGTCGGCGGTTTCGATGTCGACCTGTTCCAGGAGTTCTTCCAGGGCTTCGTCAACCACGCCCTGGTGACCCTGCACATCGACAACCTGCGTGGCCACAACACCCACCACCAGATCGAAACCGTGTTCAAGGCTTTTGGCCGCGCCCTGCGCATGGCCGTGACCCTCGACGAGCGCATGGCCGGGCAGATGCCGTCGACCAAAGGGTGCCTGTAAATGCAGACGGTAGCCGTAATCGACTATGGCATGGGCAACCTGCACTCGGTGGCCAAGGCACTTGAGCACGTAGGTGCCGGCAAGGTGCTGGTCACCAGCGACGCCGCGGTGATCCGTGAGGCCGACCGCGTGGTGTTCCCCGGTGTGGGCGCGATCCGCGACTGCATGGCTGAAATTCGCCGCCTGGGCTTTGACAGCCTGGTTCGTGAAGTGAGCCAGGACCGCCCGTTCCTGGGCATCTGCGTTGGCATGCAGGCGCTGCTGGAGCACAGCGAGGAGAACGAAGGCGTCGACTGCATCGGCCTGTTCCCTGGCCAGGTACGCTTCTTCGGCAAAGACCTCAAGCAAGACGGTGAGCACCTGAAGGTGCCGCACATGGGCTGGAACGAAGTCAGCCAGTGCGTCGACCACCCGCTGTGGCACGACATCCCGGACCTTGCGCGTTTCTACTTCGTGCACAGCTACTACATCAATGCCGGCAAGCCAGGCCAGGTGGTCGGCCGTGGCCACTACGGCGTCGACTTTGCCGCCGCGCTGGCCGACGGCTCGCGCTTTGCCGTGCAGTTCCACCCGGAGAAGAGCCATACCCATGGCCTGCAGCTGCTGCAGAACTTCGTCGCCTGGGACGGGCGCTGGTAAATGAGCCGTTCGAAGACCAAGGCCCCGATCCTTACCCTGGCGCCCGAGCAGGAGCGCCAGGCGCTCGACACCTTGAAGCGCTTCCTGGAAGACCGCTTCGAGCTGACGCTTGGCTCGTTCGAGGTGGCCGAGGTACTCGAACTGTTCAGCAAAGAAATTGCACCCCATTACTACAACAGGGCGATCGCCGATGTTCAGCTGCACCTCAAGGAGCGGTTCGAGAGCATCGAAAGCGATCTGTGGGCGCTCGAAAAGCCCTGAACCCCCAAGAACAGACAGGTTCCCAAGATGCTGATTATCCCCGCTATCGATCTGAAGGACGGTGCCTGCGTGCGCCTGCGCCAGGGCCGCATGGAAGACTCCACGGTATTTTCCGACGACCCGGTGAGCATGGCCGCCAAGTGGGTCGAAGGTGGCTGCCGCCGCCTGCACCTGGTTGACCTCAATGGCGCCTTCGAAGGCCAGCCGGTCAACGGTGAAGTGGTCACCGCCATCGCCAAGCGCTACCCGAACCTGCCGATCCAGATCGGCGGCGGCATCCGCTCGCTGGAAACCATCGAGCACTACGTCAAGGCCGGCGTCAGCTACGTGATCATCGGCACCAAGGCGGTCAAGCAGCCCGAGTTCGTTGCCGAGGCCTGCAAGGCCTTCCCGGGCAAGGTCATCGTTGGCCTGGACGCCAAGGACGGTTTCGTTGCCACCGACGGCTGGGCCGAGGTGAGTTCGGTGCAGGTCATCGACCTGGCCAAGCGTTTCGAGGCCGATGGCGTCTCGGCGATCGTCTACACCGACATCGCCAAGGACGGCATGATGCAGGGGTGCAACGTGCCCTTCACCCAGGCCCTGGCCCAAGCCACCTCGATCCCGGTGATCGCTTCGGGCGGCATCCACAACCTGGGTGACATCAAGGCCCTGCTGGACGCCAAGACCCCAGGCATCATCGGCGCCATCACCGGCCGTGCCATCTACGAAGGCACCCTCGATGTCGCCGAGGCCCAGGCCTTCTGCGACAACTACCAAGGCTGAGGACTGAACCATGGCACTGGCCAAGCGCATCATCCCTTGCCTGGACGTGGACAACGGCCGGGTGGTCAAGGGCGTCAAGTTCGAGAACATCCGTGATGCCGGCGACCCGGTGGAAATCGCCCGTCGCTACAACGAGCAAGGTGCCGACGAAATCACCTTCCTCGACATCACCGCCAGCGTCGATGGCCGCGACACCACCCTGCATACCGTCGAGCGCATGGCCAGCCAGGTGTTCATCCCGCTGACCGTTGGCGGTGGCGTGCGCACCGTGCAGGATATCCGCAACCTGCTCAATGCCGGTGCCGACAAGGTGTCGATCAACACCGCCGCGGTGTTCAACCCGGAGTTCGTCGGCGAGGCAGCGGACCGCTTCGGTTCGCAGTGCATCGTTGTCGCCATCGACGCCAAGAAAGTCTCCGGCCCAGGCGAAGCGCCGCGCTGGGAGATCTTCACCCACGGCGGGCGCAAGCCGACCGGGCTGGATGCGGTTGAATGGGCGAAGAAGATGGAAGGCCTGGGGGCAGGGGAAATCCTGCTGACCAGCATGGATCAGGACGGCATGAAGAACGGCTTCGACCTGGGCGTTACCCGTGCCATCAGCGATGCGCTGGGGATTCCGGTGATTGCGTCCGGGGGCGTGGGCAACCTGCAGCACCTGGCGGACGGGATTCTGGAAGGGCATGCCAGCGCGGTGCTGGCGGCCAGTATCTTCCACTTTGGCGAGTACACCGTGCCAGAGGCCAAGGCCTACATGGCTTCGCGTGGGATTGTGGTTCGCTGAACGACCGATTGGGGCTGCTTTGCAGCCCATCGCGACCAAGGGTCGCTCCTACAGGGGAACGCGTATCCTGGTAGGAGCGACCCTTGGTCGCGATGGGCCGCACAGCGGCCCCAATGGCCTCACCCGTGATTCTTGCCGAGCAAGGCGTGATAAAGCTCGGTATCCCCAAGAATCCCCACCACCTTGTCGTTTTCCTGCAGCACCAGCTTGTTGCCCGTCTGGTAACGAATCTGCAGCGCCTCGCGCATGCCAATGTCGGCATGCACCAACGTCGGTTTGCGCCCCAGCCCTTCCACGGCCTGCCCCGGCGCCCAGTTCTGCATGTCCAGCCCGTTCTGCCCCTGGCGTGCACGCTTGATCGAATTCCCCTCGCCCAGGTCCAGCCAGGAATCGCCGCCTGGGTCCAGGCACACCGAGCCGTTGACCCGCTTGCAGTTGTCCAGGCTGCGCATCAGGCTGCGCCCGCACAGCACATTCAACGGGTTGGTATGGGCAACGAAGGTGCGCACGTATTCGTCGGCCGGGTTCAGCACGATTTCTTCGGGCTTGCTGTACTGGATGATCCGCCCGTCCTTCATGATGGCGATGCGGCTGCCCAGCTTCAGCGCCTCGTCAAGGTCGTGGCTGACGAACACGATGGTTTTGCTCAGTTTTGCCTGCAGGCCCAGCAGCTCGTCCTGCAGCCCCTGGCGAATCAGCGGGTCGAGCGCCGAGAACGGCTCGTCCATCAGCAGGATGTCGGCATCCATCGCCAGCGCCCGGGCCAGGCCCACGCGCTGCTGCATGCCGCCGGAAAGCTCGTCCGGCTTCTTGTTGCGCCACTGGGTCAGGCCCACCAGTTCGAGCTTTTCGTCCACCAGCTTGCGCCGTTCCTTCTCCGGGCGGCCCTGCATTTCCAGGCCGAAGCTGATGTTCTCGCGCACCGTCAGCCAAGGCATCAGGGCGAACTTCTGGAACACCATGGCGATGCGCTTGGTGCGCATCATCTTCAGCTCTGCGGGGGTGCAATGGGCAATGTCGATGTGCTTGCCTTCATGCTCGACGAACAGCTTGCCGCGGCTGACGGTGTTCAGGCCGTTGATGCAGCGCAGCAGGCTCGACTTGCCCGAGCCGGACAGGCCCATCAGCACGCAGATCTCGCCCTTGTTGATGTCCAGGTTGGCCTTTTCCACACCCACCACCAGGCCCGTCTGCTTGAGGATCTGCTCGCGGGTGTGGCCTTTGT
Organism: Pantoea sp. Tr-811; assembly: GCF_011752535.1. Lineage (NCBI taxonomy): Bacteria > Pseudomonadati > Pseudomonadota > Gammaproteobacteria > Enterobacterales > Erwiniaceae > Pantoea > Pantoea sp. Tr-811. The sequence continues at coordinate 189,018 of NZ_VWXJ01000004.1, read as the reverse complement.
CCAGCAGCGCCAGCGCCTCGCGCGGCTTGTTGGAGAAGATGACGTCGACGTCTTCGAAACGAATGATGCTCATGCCTCACCCCTTACCGGCAGTTCCGGTTGCTTGCAGATACGGTCGAGCATGATCGCCAGCAGCACGATCGCCAGGCCCGCTTCGAAGCCCAGGGAGATATCGGCGGTGTTCAGTGCGTTGACCACGGGTTTGCCCAGGCCGTCGGCGCCCACCAGGGCGGCGATCACCACCATCGACAGCGACAGCATGATGCACTGGGTAACGCCGGCGGCGATGCTGGGCATCGCGTGCGGCAGTTCGATACGGGTAAGCAGTTGGCGGCGCGAGCAGCCAAAGGCCTTGCCCGCGTCCATCAGCTCCTGGGGCACGTCGCAGATGCCCAGGTAGGTGAGGCGGATGGGCGCGGCGATGGCGAACACCACCGTCGAGATCAGCCCCGGCACCACGCCCAGGCCGAACAGGGTCAGGGTGGGAATCAGGTAGACGAAGGTGGGCACCGTCTGCATCAGGTCCAGCACCGGGCGCATGGCGGTGTAGAACATCGGCCTGTGCGCCGCGAGGATGCCCAGCGGCACGCCGATGGCCACGCAAACCACGGTGGCGAAGGTCACCTGGGCCAGGGTTTCCATGGTTTCCTGCCAGTACCCAAGGTTCAGGATCAGCAGGAAGGACAGGGCGACGAACACGGTCAGTGCCCACTTGCGCTGGATCAGGTGCGCGAGGGCCGCGAACAGGGCAATCAGCACGAATGGGTTGAAGAAGGTGAGGGTACTGGTGACGCCATGGATCATGAACTCCAGGCCTCGGGCGATGGCGTCGAAGTAATTCGCGCCGTTCTGGGTCAGCCATTCCACGAACGACGCGATGTACTGGCCCAGGGGTATTTTCTGATCGATAAGCATGATAGCGAGCTTCCACCTGCAAAGATTGAAATCAGTCCGGGGCGGGCACGGTCCCGCCCCGAGGTAGCGCTACGACGTATTGCGTTATTGAGCGAGCTTGGCCTTGGCCGCCTCAAGGCCCGGCTTGCCGTCCACGGTGGTAACGCCCGCAAGCCAGGTGTCCAGCTTGCCGGGGTTGTCCTTGAGCCATTTCTTGGCAGCCGCTTCGGGCTTCATCTTGTCGTCCAGGACATAGCCCATCATGGTGCTTTCATCCTTGAGCTCGAACGACAGGTTCTTCAGCAGTTGGCCGACGTTGCTGCACTGCTCTACATAACCCTTGCGGGTGTTGGTCAGCACGGTGGCCTTGCCGAACTCGGGGCCGAAGAAATCGTCCCCGCCGGTGAGGTACTGCATCTTGAAACGGGTGTTCATCGGGTGCGGCTCCCAGCCCAGGAACACGATGGCCTCATCGCGTTTCTGCGCCCGGTCGACCTGCGCCAGCATGCCGGCCTCGCTCGACTGAACAATCTTGAAACCGGCGTCCTTCAGGCCGAAGGCATTCTTGTCGATCATGCTCTGGATGGTGCGGTTGCCATCGTTGCCGGGTTCGATGCCGTAGATCTTGCCTTCCAGTTCCTTCTTGAACTTGGGAATGTCGCTGAAATCCTTCAGCCCCTTGTCATACAGCGCCTGGGGAACGGCCAGGGTGTACTTGGCGTTTTCCAGGTTGGCCCGCACGGTGTCCACCGTACCAGCGTCGCGGTACTGCTTGATGTCGTTCTCCATGGTCGGCATCCAGTTGCCGAGAAACACGTCCAGGTCCTTGCCGGTGGCCAGCGACTTGTAGGTCACCGGTACCGAGATCATGGTGGTGTGGGTTTTGTAACCCAGTGCTTCGAGCACAACGCTGGTGGTCGCCGTGGTGACGGTGATGTCGGTCCAGCCGACATCGGAGAAGCGTACCGTCTCGCATTCCGTGGGTTCGGCGGCCTGGGCCAGCAGCGGCGCGGACAGCAGCGCAGCCAGCAACAGCGAGGGTGAACCTTTCATGGGTGGACTCCTGTGATTTTGTCTTCGGGTTCGCATGGGTCGCCGGGCTTTCTCAGGGTCCGGTCGACCAGGCCTGCAGAGGGCAGGTTGCGTGGCCGTGCTTTACGAGTCGCTTTCGATAATCCTCCAGCGCCGGGCAATCGCCTACTGGTGGGGTCGTAACCAGTACGTAACGGGTCGCATCCAGTACGGGCGATGTCGCTTATGGATTTTTCCACCGGTGCCCGCGCATTTTTGCGTCACCAGGGCGCCCGAAAGCGGCGCGCCAGTGGCCAAAATGGCTGCGGCGCAGGTGGACAAAAGTACGTCGGTTGCAGACGGCGAGGGGGTAGGCAAAAGCCCGATGATGCTTGCATTCCTGGCGGCTCGCTGCTTCAGCCTAGCAGTTGCACCGCCCTGCGCATGGCGCGCAGAGACAAGCCCAGCAAGAGGTGAAGCGACAATGGCCATCAGCGTGTTCGACCTGTTCAAGATCGGTGTCGGGCCTTCCAGCTCCCACACCGTTGGCCCCATGCGTGCTGGCGCCCTGTTCGTCCAGGGCCTGCGCGAACGCGGCGAGCTGGACCAGGTGCGAAGGATCGAAGTGCGCCTGTATGGCTCGCTGTCGGCCACCGGCGTCGGCCACGGCACCGACAACGCCACCATCATGGGACTGATGGGCGAATGGCCCGACGCCATCGACCCCACCCAGATCGTTCCGCGTATCGCCGACCTGCGCGAAACCAACACCCTGCAGCTGGATAACCGCTTGCCCATCGAGTTCATCTGGGCCCGCGACATGCTGCTGCTGGACGAGAACCTGCCCTACCACCCCAACGCCATGACCCTGGTCGCCGAAGGCGCCCAGGGCGAGTTGCACCGCGACACCTACTACTCGGTGGGCGGTGGTTTCGTGGTCGATGCCGCCCAGGCCGCCAGCGGTGTGCTGGACGCCGACCAGACGGTGTTGCCGTACGATTTCAACAGCGCCGCTGAGCTGCTGCGCCTGTGCAAGCAAAACGACCTCAGCGTGTCGCAATTGATGATGGCCAACGAGAGGGTCTGGCGCAGCGAGGAGGAGATCCGCGCGGGCCTCTACAAGCTCTGGGAAGCCATGCAGGAGTGCGTCAACAACGGCCTGAAGTACGAAGGCACGCTGCCCGGTGGGCTCAATGTGCGCCGCCGCGCCGCCAAGCTGCACCGTAGCCTGCAGGAAATCGGCAAGCCCAACGTGATTGGCTCGACCATGAGCGCCATGGAATGGGTGAACCTGTTCGCCCTGGCGGTCAACGAAGAAAACGCCGCCGGCGGGCGCATGGTCACCGCGCCCACCAACGGCGCGGCTGGCATCATTCCCGCAGTACTGCACTACTACATGCGCTTCAGCGATGCGGTCACCGAGTCCAGCGTGGTCGACTACTTCCTCGCTGCTGCAGCGGTCGGCATCCTGTGCAAGAAGAATGCGTCGATTTCCGGTGCCGAGGTGGGGTGCCAGGGCGAGGTCGGCTCGGCCTGCGCCATGGCCGCTGCAGGGCTGGCCGAAGTGCTGGGGGCCACCCCGCCACAGGTGGAGAACGCAGCCGAGATTGCCCTGGAGCACAACCTTGGGCTGACCTGCGACCCGGTCGGCGGGTTGGTGCAGGTGCCGTGCATCGAGCGCAACGCGATTGCTGCCGTAAAGGCCATCAACGCGGTGCAGATGGCCTTGCGCGGTGATGGCGAGCACTTCATCTCCCTCGACCAGGTGATCCGCACCATGCGTGACACCGGTGCCGACATGCACGACAAGTACAAGGAAACTTCGCGCGGTGGTTTGGCTGTAAGCGCCATCGAATGCTGAGTGCCTGAGTCAGCCTCAAGGGCCCCATCGCGAGCTAGGCTCGCTCCTACAGGACCACGCGTACCCTGTAGGAGCGAGCCTAGCTCGCGATGGGGCCCTTGAATATTTCCAGTGCACCGAGCCCCAATGCAGTGCATGGCCTAAGCTGACCAATCGTCGGCTGTCGTAATCAGCACGACCATTGTCGGTGACACTCAAGAGTGTCGTTTCTGGGCAACCTACACTGCGCGTGTCACCAAATTGCTCAGCCGTTACACGCAAGGCGCTAGTACGCTGGTTTGCGAAGACTCGCCAACTCAACCGAAGTCCCTGATTTGCCGAATGAAGGCGTCGTTTTCAGGTTTTTTCGAATGGCCGTTCAATTTCAGGCACGGCGTTTGCGTTGAGATTGGCAACAAGCCCCTGCACACGAAACCGGGGCCATAACAAGAAATCAGTGCCCGCCTGAGGCACACCCTGCATTTGTGTGAGGAGAAATCGCGATGACGTCGTACACCTCCGGGAATCCAACCCAGAACCGCACAGCACCCCAGTCCATCGGGTTTCTTCTTTTGGACAATTTCACCCTGATTTCCCTGGCATCGGCCGTCGAGCCGCTGCGCATGGCCAACCAGCTGTCCGGCCGTGAGCTGTACCGCTGGCACACCCTGACCGTCGACGGCGGCCAGGTGTGGGCCAGCGACGGCTTGCAGATCACCCCGGATGCCGCCATGCACAGTGCGCCACCGATCGACACCGTGATCGTCTGCGGCGGCGTGGGTATCCAGCGCACCGTTACCCGTGAGCACGTCACCTGGCTGCAAGCCCAGGCCCGCCAGTCGCGCCGCCTGGGCGCGGTGTGCACCGGCAGCTGGGCGCTGGCCTGCGCCGGCCTGCTCGATGGCTTCGACTGCAGCGTGCACTGGGAATGCCTGGCCGCCATGCAGGAGGCCTTCCCGCGGGTCAACATGAGCACCCGCCTGTTCACCCTGGACCGCAACCGCTTCACCAGTTCCGGTGGCACCGCGCCGCTGGACATGATGCTGCACCTGATCAGCCGCGACCACGGCCGCGAGCTGTCGGCAGCGATCTCGGAAATGTTCGTCTACGAGCGCATTCGCAACGAACAGGATCACCAGCGCGTACCGCTCAAGCACATGCTTGGCACCAACCAGCCGAAGCTGCAGGAAATCGTCGCGCTGATGGAGGCCAACCTGGAAGAGCCGATCGACCTCGACGAACTGGCGGTGTACGTGTCGGTTTCGCGGCGCCAGCTCGAACGGTTGTTCCAGAAGTACCTGCATTGTTCGCCGTCGCGCTATTACCTGAAGCTGCGCCTGATTCGTGCGCGGCAGCTGCTCAAGCAAACGCCGATGTCGATCATTGAGGTGGCTTCGGTGTGTGGCTTCGTGTCCACGCCGCACTTCTCCAAGTGCTACCGCGAATACTTTGGTATTCCGCCGCGTGACGAGCGCGTGGGCTCCAACACCACCCAGCAGGTGGCGATGATGCCGATTCCCCAGGCCATGACCCTGTCGCCGCACAGTGGGCCAATGGCGGCCCTGAGCCAGGCGCGCAATGAGTCGACCTTTGCCAGTGTAAGGCTCTGAATTGAGTCGCCTGCTTCGCGGGGCAAGCCCGCTCCTACAGGAGCGGGCTTGCCCCGCGAAGAGGCCGACCCATGCAACACACATCACCTGTTGATAATGATTCTCGACAACAGGTAACATCGCCGCCCCCGAAACACTCTGGCATACCCCTCCGTGGCGGACGACAAACTCCAGCTCTACCTGGCCCACCGGGCGGCATTGCTCGACTATGCCGCGCCGATCGTCGGCTGCCGCGCCCGTGCCGAGGACGTGGTGCAGGAAGCCTGGCTGCGCTTCAGCCGCCAGCAGGACGATGCCGACATCCGCCACCCGGCCAGCTACCTGTACCGCATCGTGCGCAACCTGGCCCTGGACCAAACCCGCCGCAGCGCCACGGAAAAAGCCCAGCCCGGTGGCGACGAGATCCTCGCCGAACTGCCTTCGAGCAGTGCATCGCCCGAGCAGGCCGTTACCCAGCAGAACGAACTGTTCGCCATCAGCCGTGCCCTGGAAGAACTGCCGCAGCGCACCCGCGTGGCGTTCGAGATGCATCGCCTGGGCGGCCATACCCTGCAGGAGGTGGCCACCCACCTGAACGTGTCGGTGAGCCTGGTGCACCAATTGGTGCGCGACGCCCTCAGCCACTGCATGGCGCGCCTGGAGGACGACTTGTGAAAAACCACCAGGCTGCCGCGTCTTTTGCTCAGTGGGGCCGCTCTGTGCGACCCTTCGCGGCCATTCGCACTCCAAGCCACCAGGAGCCTTGCCCGACATGACGTCAGCAGACCTCACATCCAGCCGCCGCGAGCAGGCCCTGGACTGGCTCCTGCGCCTGCAGCAGGCGCCCCTCGATTCGCCCCTGCACAGCGCGTTCGAGCAGTGGTGCGCCAGTGACCCGGCCAACGCCGAGGCTTACCGCAAGGCGCACAAGCTCTGGCAACTAACCGGCCAGCTGGCGCCCACCACCACCGAGCACTGGCCCAAGGCCCAGGTGCTGCCGATGCCTGCCCGGCGCAACCGCCGCTGGTGGCTGGGCGCTGCCGTGGCGGCCTGCTTGCTGGTGGCCGTGGCGCCTTCCCTGAGCCTGCGCCTGCAGGCCGACTACCGCACGGCCCAGGGGGAAACCCGCGACGTCACCCTGGCCGATGGCAGCGTGGTGCAGATGGACAGCGATACCGCCATCGCGGTGGACTACTCGGGCAACCACCGGGACGTGAAGTTGCTTGCCGGGCAGGCCTTCTTCGAGGTGGCGCCCAACAAAGCCAAGCCGTTCCACGTGCGTGCCGATGCCGTCAAGGTGACGGTGACGGGCACGGCGTTCAACGTCGAGCTGCGCCCGGGCAGGGTAGGGGTGGATGTGCAGCATGGCTCGGTGCGGGTCGAGGACAGCGCCGATGGGCATGTGCTTTCCGATGCGCTCACCGCCGGTGAACGGTTGCGCTATGTCGATGGCCTTGTTCAGGTGAAGACCTTCGTGCCGTCCCAGGCCGCGGCCTGGCGCCAGGGGCAATTGATTGCCGATGACCAGCGGGTGGCAGAGCTGGTGCAGGCGCTGGCGCGCTACCTGCCGGGCAAGGTGGTGCTGCGTGACGAGGCGCTGGGTGAGAAGCGGGTGACTGGGGTGTATGACCTGCGCAAGCCTGAGGCGGCCCTGCGAGCGGTGATTCGGCCGCATGGGGGGGAGGTGCGTAGCTATGGGCCTTGGTTGCTGGTGCTGGGTTCGCCTTGAGACATGTTGCGCCGGTGAGATCGAGCGCCGCCCGCGCGGCGCTTCGCGAGCTGCGCTCGCTCCTACGTTTGTTTCGGGCCAATGTTCATGTGGCCATCGTGCGCCACCCCTTGGCGCATGCCTTGATCTCACCTGCGCCCCCAAACCATTTCCCTCGCAAAAATAATTTCACAATTTTCTGAAAATTCCCCGAACTGCCCCGTCTTCTTCCCCGCGCGCAACAACTGATATCGATTCGTATTCAATTTTGCTCCCCGGCGACTGCCCGGGGCGGGGATGTGGCATGACTCAAACAACAAGCCGGAAGCCGCGCAGCGCGCGGGGTTGGTCGTTGCGCCTGAAAAACGTGGCAGGGGCTGGGGTGCTCGGCATGTGCAGCGCCCTGATTGCCTTGCCTGCCAATGCCGAGGCACCTGCAAGGCCCGACGCGGAACTGGCCCAGGTACACCCCTTCGACATCCCGGCGCAAAAACTGGCCATCGCCCTGATTACCTTTGGCCAGCAAAGCGGCCTGCAGGTGACCGTGGATCCCGACCTGCTCGAAGGCCTGCGCAGCGCCCCAGTCCATGGCCAGCTGAGCAGCGAGGCGGCCTTGGCCGAGCTGCTGCTGGGCACCGGCATCACCTGGGACTACGCCTACGGCGCGCTGATGTTTCGCCTGCTGCATGCCGACGCCGGCGCGGTCGAGCTGCATAACACCATGATCCTAGGCGACACCGAGGAAAACAGTTTCATGGGCGCCACGGTCATCGACCGCAAGGCCATCCAGGCGTTTCCCGGTGCCAACGGCGACATCACCACCCTGCTGCAGATGCACCCCAACGTGCAGTTCAGCAGCGACCAGAAAAGCTCCAGCACCCCCGGTGAAATCGACCCGGCCGATATCAGCATCAACGGCGCCAAGTTCTACCAGAACAGCTTCATGATCGACGGCATCTCGATCAACAACGACCTCGACCCAGGCTCCCACAGCTACAACGACACCCGCCAGTTCGACTCCACGCCCAGCCGTGCCCACGGCATCGCCCTGGACGCCGACCTGCTCGAAGAAATCAAGGTCTACGACAGCAACGTGCCGGTGGAATACGGCGGCTTCAACGGCGGCGTGGTCGACGCCATCACCCGCCGCCCCAGCCAGGACCTGCATGGCAAAGTCTCCTATGCCATGAGCCGTTCGGAGTGGACCCGCTACCACATCAGCGGCAAAGACAAGGAAAGCTTCAAGAACTCCACCAGCGAGCAGAGCCAGCCCGAGTTCAAGAAGACCACCGTGCGTGGCACCCTCGAAGGGCATTTCAACGAAGACTTCGGCGCCTTGCTCAACTTCTCGCAGAAGCGCTCGTACCTGCCGCTGCGCACCCACACCAACGGCTACAACAGCCCCAACAGCGACAACGAGCAGGAGCAGACCCGCGCCCTCGACAACTTTCTGCTCAAAACCTACTGGAACATCAACGATCGCCTGACCCTGGACACCTCGATCGTCTATGCGCCGCAGGAAAACACCTACTTCCGCGAAGACAGCGCCAATTCCAGCTTCACCAACATCAACGGTGGCTGGCAGGCCTCGCTGAAAACCACCTACGAAGGCGACAGCGCCCGCTGGACCCAGCAACTGGCGGTGACCGACCTGTACGCCTCGCGCGATTCCGAAAGCGACGAGTTCTACAACTGGTACTGGTCCACCAGCAAAGACTGGGGCAACCCCGAAACCACCAACTCACGCAGCCAGCAAGGCGGCTACGGCAGCCTGTACCAGACCCAGCGCGGCCTTGACTACAAGCTCAAGGCCGACTGGCAAACCTTCGACCTCGGCGCTACCCGGCATACCCTGAGCACCGGCCTGGAACTGGGCTACCAGCGTGCCACCTGGGAGCGCGAGGACGATGCCCTGGCGGTCACTGCCTTTACGCGCGACAACGGCACCTCCTGCGGCAGCGACAGCACCTGCTCCATCGGGGCCCTGCTCAACGGCAGCCGCCGCCAGTACGGCAACGCCATGATGGTGTATGGCGCCGGCCGCGTTGAGCTGGAGCAGAAGAAGTACGCCCTGTTCGTTCAGGACGAGATTGGCTATGGCAACCTCACCCTGCGCCCGGGCCTGCGCTTCGAAGGCGACGACTACATGCAGAAGAAGAGCCTGGCGCCGCGTTTGGCCGGTGACTACGACTTCTTCGGCGACCGCAGCACCGTGCTGGTGTTCGGCGCCAACCGCTACTACGGGCGCAACCTGTTCAAGTACCGCCTGGCCGATGGCCGCCAGGCCTTCACCTCGCGTTACACCCGCAAGGCCCAGACCGACGCCTGGACGCTGGCCAGCACCAACAGCAACCTCAGCCAGTTCCGCAGCATGGACATCCCCTACGATGACGAGCTGATGCTGGGCTTGAACCAGCGCTGGCTGAACACCGACTTCCAGCTCAAGTACATCAACCGCAAGGGCCACGACCAAATCTACCGTACCCGGCCCTATTACAACCTCGACGAGAAAGACATCCCCACCGGCTACAGCAAGGACTACTACGTCTACCTCAACGCCGGCACCAGCGAAACCGAGAACGTCAGCCTGACCGTGACGCCCCTGCAACCGCTGCGGTTCAAGGGCACCACCACCAGCGTGCAGCTGGCGCTGGACTGGTCGCGCAGCAAGGGCGCCCATGGCGCGACCTACGAAGCAGGGGTAGACCGCGAGGAGCTGGACAACGAGCCGGTGGTGTTCGACGGCAAGCTGGTGCCCTACGAGGAGCTGCCGGCCAGCGATTTCAACCGGCCCTGGACTGCGCGCCTGGTGACCATCACCGACATCCCCCAGTGGAACCTGTCGGTGAGCAACTTCCTGCGCTACCGCGGCCCCTACGACCAGGTGGTGAAGGTCAGCCCCGACGCCGAGGTCGACGGCAAAACCTACAGCCGCTACGAAACCGTTGCCACCGCCGCGGCCCCCACCTGGGACCTGCGCCTGGCCTGGGACATCCCCACCGGCAAGGACCAGGCGTTCTTCGTCAACCTCGACGTCACCAACGTGACCGACCAGGTCAACAAGATCGCCAGCCGCACCTCTACCACCGTGGTCAGCTACGAAGTTGGCCGCCAGTACTGGCTGGAAGTCGGCTACCGCTTCTGACCCCATAAAAAAACCGTGGATAACCTGATGAACAAGCTCATCGCGGGCCTGCTCGGCCCGCTGCTGCTCGGCGCGTGCGCCGCCGTGCCCGAACCCGACGCGCCGCTGCCCTGGGATGCCCAGGTGGTGCAGGGCCAGTTGGCCAACGGCCTGGCCTACCGCCTGGTGCGGGAAACCTCGCAGCCGGGCCGGCTGGACCTGCGCCTGACCGTGCAGGCCGGTTCCGTGGACGAAACCGACGACCAGGTCGGCGTCGCCCACATGGTCGAACACCTGGCCTTCCACAGCCGCGCCGGCGGCGATCAGCAACTGCGCCAGCGCATGACCGGCCTGGGCTGGGTGCAGGGCCGCCACTTCAATGCGGTGACCAACTACGAGCGTACCCAGTACCTGATCGGCCCGCCCGCCGGTGTGCGCCAGGCGCCCCAGGCCCTGCAGGCGCTGGCCGACCTGGCCTTCGCCCGCGACTACAACGCCCAGGACCTGGAGCGCGAGCGGCCGATCGTGATCGAGGAATGGCGCGGCGGCCTGGGTGTGGCGCAGCGCATGAATGAACAACGCACCGCCTCCCAGCGCACTGGCTCGCGCTACCCCGGCCACCGCACCATCGGCAACGAGGCGGCGATTCGCTCGGCCAGCCTGGCCAGCCTGCAGGCCTTCCAGGGCCGCTGGTACCTGCCGAACAACATGGTGTTGTCGGCGGTGGGCGACTTCGACCCCAAGGTGATGCTGGCGCAGATCGAGCAGGCCTTCGGTTCGGCCAAGCCCGGCAAGCTCCCCAGCCGTGAGCAGCGTGAGCTGCCGCTGGACGACACGCTCAAGGTGTTCCGCCTGCAAGACACCCAGTCGGGCAGCAACCAGGTGGCGATGCTGTTTCGTTCCCACGAACCGGACAGCCGCGGCACCACCCGTGCCGCCCTGCGCGAGCGGCTGATCGACCGCATGGCCCTGGCTGCGATGCTCGACAGCTTGCGCCGCCAGCCGCGCGAGCCAGGGGTGCGCAGCCTGATCGTGCAGAAAACTTTGATTGGCGAACACTCGGCGGTACTCGGCATCGCCGCCGCCGTCGAAGGCCAGGCCCACGCCCAGGCGCTGCAGCAGTTGCTGACCGAGATCGAACGGCTGCGCCAGCACGGCTTCAGCGAGGCGGACCTGCAGCGCGAGCGTGAGCGAATCCGCAGGCTCGGTGACAAGACCCTGGCCAATACAGCGCCGCGCACCTTCGAGCAGTGGGTCGAACAACTGAACAACGCGGCAGTGCAGGGCAATGCGGTCACCGAGCGCCAGGCCATCGCCGAGCGCTACCTCGACGTGCTGGGCAGCATCGGCCGCAGCGACCTGGATGCCCGCATGCGCCGCTGGCTGGCCAGCCCCGACCGGGTACTGCAAGTCAGTGCCCCGGGCAATACCGAGGTGACGCTGCCAAGCGTTGCCCAGGTGCAGGCGCTGCAGGCCGAGCTGGCCGGCCGTGCCCTCGGCGCCCCGGCCCAGCAGGTGCCGGTTGCCGCCGCGCGGCCCAAGGTAGTGATGCCGCCACTGGCGGCAGCGGCCGATATCACCGGGCGCCAGGTTTTCCCTGAACAGCAGGTGGAGCACTGGCAATTGAGCAACGGTGATCGCCTGGTCTGGCTCAAGCGCAATGGCCCGGAAGGCAAGTGGTTGCTGCAGGCGGAATCCTCTGCTGGCTACCAGCAGCAGGGCGCACCGGCCTGGCGCCTGCAGATGGCTGCCCAACTGGCGCTGCTTAGCCCGTCACCGGGCATGGACCCAAAAGCCTTGGCCGACTGGCGCCAGCAGCAACGCGCCACGCTCAGCCTCGACCACCAGCCGCAACGCCTGCAGCTCAACCTGGCCGCTGCCCCGGAGCAGTTCCTGTTCCTCTTGCAGAGCTATCGGATGAGCCAACGGGTGAGCGTCGACCCTGCCGTGTTCGACGAGGCCCGTGATGAAATGCTGGCGCGCCTGCGCAGCCGCCCGGGCGATGTGCGTGAGCAGCAGGAGCGCGTGCAGCGCACGCTGACATACGGCGCCGACTACTGGCAGGCCCCGGATATCGCCAGCCTGGAAGGGCTCACGGTTGGCCAGCTGAGTGCAGACTGGCGGCGCCTGTCTGGCGCCCCGGTCACCTACTACCTGATGGCCGACACCACCCCGCAGCAGCTTGAACCCCTGGTGCGCCAGGCGCTGGCAACCATTCCTCGGCAGCAGGCCGTGGCCACCCAGCCGGCCTTGCAGCAGCCGGGCCAGCGCCGCGAAGACCTGGCCATTGCCCTGGAACCGCGTGCAGTGCTGCAGGCCAGCAGCTTCCAACCCCATGCCTGGAGCCCGGAGGCGGCGGCGCGGGTATCGCTGCTGCGCGACCTGGCCAATCAACGCCTGAAAGCCCAGTTGCGGGGCGAGGCGTCGGGTGTCTACCGCCTGCGCTTCGACACCGAGCTCAATGCCGACACCCAGCGCATCGAAAGCAGCCTGAGCTTTACCTGCGACCCGGCGCGAGTCGATGAGCTGTGGGCCATGGCCCAGAAGACCCTGGCCAACCTGCAGCCCGATGCCCACTGGCTGGTGGCCGAGCGCGCCGAGTTCCTGCGCCAGGAAGGCAAGCGCCGCGACGACCCGCAAACCCAGTTCAAGCGCCTGGTCCTCAGCGACCGCCACTGGCACGACCCGCGCTACCTGCAAACCCAAGCCCTGCTGCCCGAGGCCCTGACCCTGCCTGAACTGCAGCAGCAGGCCCTTGAGCTGTTCCCACGTGGCAATCAGGTGCAACTGCGCCTGCTGCCGTCGCCAACTGCCCTGGAGCAGGCGCTGTGAAGGCCTTGCGCGCGTTCTACCGGCTCAGCCGCCCATTCTGGGCCTGCCGCCAGCAATGGCCGGCCTGGCTGATGCTGGCGGCGGTGATCGGCCTGGGGCTGTTGGTGGTGCAGATCAACGTGCTGATCAACAGCTGGAGCAAGACCTTCTACGACACCCTGGCGGCGTTCGACACCGGCGGGCTGTATGGCCTGGTCGGCGAGTACGGGCTGTACCTGGGCAGCTACGTGCTGATCGTCGTGGTGATGGACTACCTGCGCAAAGGGCTGGAACTGCGCTGGCGCCAGGCGATGACCGGGCGCCTGACCGATGCCTGGCTGGCCGACCAGGCCTTCTACCGCCTGGGCCTGGCCGGCGAGCCGGACAACCCCGACCAGCGGATCGCCCAGGACATCGACCTGATGGTGGGCCTGAGTATCGAGCTGGTGGCGTCGTTGGTCATCAACCTGGCCCAGGTTGGCGCCTTCGTGGTGATCCTGTGGAGCCTGTCGGGCGTGCAGACGTTCAGCCTGTTCGGCGAGACGTTCACGGTGCATGGGTACCTGGTGTGGATCGTGCTGGCCTATACCCTGGTGGGCAGCGTGCTGACCCACCTGATCGGCAAGCCGCTGCACGCTTTGAACTACGAGCGCGAACACCGCGAGGCGGATTTCCGTGCCAGCCTGCTGCGCAAGCGCGACCACGCCGAGCAGATCGCCCTGTACCGCGGCGAGGCGGTGGAACGCGAACAGCTTGCCGGGCGTTTTCGCGCCATCGCCGACAACTGGCGGCAGTTGATGGGGCGCGAGCGCAACCTCAGTTTGTTCACGGTTTCCTACGAGCGTTTGAGCCTGATCATTCCGGTGTTCGCCGCCTTGCCGGCGTTCATGGCCAAGGCCATCACCCTGGGTGGGCTGATGCAGATTCGCAGTGCGTTCAACGCGGTGCATGGCTCGCTCAGTTGGTTCATCAAGCTGTACACCAAGCTGGTGCGCTGGAGCGCGGCGCTGCAGCGCCTGGAGCAGTTCGAGCAGGCCATTGCTGCCAGCCGCCAGCAGCTGCTGGCAGCGCCACAGGGGGAATGCCTGTGCACCCAGGGGCTGCGCTTGTGCAAGCCTGATGGCGGCGTATTGCTCGATGCCCGCGACCTGCGCGTAGGGCCGGGGGAATGGGTGCGCCTGGGCGGGCGCAGCGGGCTGGGCAAGTCGACGCTGCTGCGCACGTTGCAGGGGTTGTGGCCGTATTGCCTGGGTGAATGGCAGTTGCCGCCAGGGCGCAGTTTGTTGCTGCCGCAGAAGCCTTACCTGCCACGCATGAGCTTGCGTGCGCTGTTGGTGTATCCACAGGTTGGCGGGGTGGATGATCGGCTGTTGCAGCAGGCATTGGCGAATGTCGGGCTGGCCGGGCGACTGGATGACGAGCAGGAATGGGAGCGGGTGTTTTCAGGCGGTGAACAGCAGCGTTTGAGCCTGGCGCGGGCGTTGCTGTATCGGCCCGATACCCTGTACCTGGATGAGGCGACCAGCCAGTTGGACCTGGGCAGTGCGCGGGAGTTGCTGGCGATGCTTCGGCGGGAGTTGCCCGGGTGTACGGTGGTCGGGGTGAGCCATCAGGAAGGGCTGGTTGGGTTGTTTGACCGGACCATTGAGTTGGAGAAACAGGCGGAGTTTGTGTAAGTCGGTGCCGGCCTCTTCGCGGGGCAAGCCCGCTCCTACAGGTTGTGCACACTTCCTGTAGGAGCGGGCTTGCCCCGCGAAGAGGCCGGAACAGGAGAACTCAGGCGCGCCTGCTGAACTGGGCCAACGCCGGCAGCAGCTGTTTGTCGATGGCCTGGCGCACGGCCGGCAGGATGGTCGCACTGCCGGTATACATCTGCTCGACCATGCCCTTGAGCGCCCGCGCATTGGGCTCGGTCAACCCGCGCACCACCGCCTCGCAGGCCTGCTCGGCGCTGGCCCCGGCCGGAATGTCGAACCCGCGCGCGCGCAGGTGGCCTGCCAGGTCGTCCTGGTCAATCAAATCCGCATGCATCATGGCTGTTGTCCCTTTTTCACGACGAGAGTGCTGCTGTTGTTTACGACCGATTCTGTGTCCGCAGCGACAGCCTCGCAAGGGCAGAATGTCGCAATGGCTGGTTTGGCTAAGAACAGGTCGCTCCCGGCTAATTGCACACGCGCCGAAGCCAGCAGACTGCAGCCATTCACGGTCCACGAGGGTTTGGTCACCCTCATTCATGCACAGTGGATGTTGCTCGCTCTTGGCCCCGGATGCTCACGGCTTTCCGGGGCTTTTTTATGGGCACAAGACCCCGGTAGGAGCGAGCGCAGCTCGCGAAGAGGCCCTCAAATCATCCCACCGCCGGCAAACCAATCACCCGTTTGACGTAGGTGGCAGCGGCCAGACCCTGCTGCTGCTCCAACAACTGCCCCAGCAACGCCTGGCTCCGTGCCGAGAACGGCGCCGACTTCGGCCCGGCCAGATCCACATGCAACAGCATCTGCTCACTGGCCGCCAATTCCCCGTCGAACCCGGCGCGGTGCAGGCTGTGGTACACATGGAGGCGCTTGCGATCAAACCCGATGACCTGTGTTTGCACCCACACCTCGCTGCCCAGCTTCACCTCGTGCAGGTAATTGATGTGCGCTTCCAGGGTGAACAGCGAATGCCCGCTCTGCCCCCGGCTGTCGGCATCCAGGCCGATGCGCTCCATCAAGGCATCGGTGGCGTAGCTGAAAATCAGCAGGTAGAAGGCGTCGCGCAGGTGGCCGTTGTAGTCCACCCAGTCCTCCTGGACCTGGGTGCGGTAGGTAATCAGTGCTGGCATCGCGCGCTCCTTAATCGCCAAAGGCCATGCCGTGGTTGGCTTTGCTGGTTTTCACCGCTTCCAGCACGGCCAGCAGGGTGTCGTCACGGTAGCGTTCCAGCGCGGCAATGCTGCGCTCGCCCAGCTGCTGCGCGGTGCCTTCGACCACATCGTCGATCAGCTTGTCGGTCAGCTCTGGCGCTGGCAGGTAGGTCCAGGGCAGTTTCAGTGCAGGGCCGAACTGGGCCATGAAGTGACGCATGCCGGCGTCGCCACCGGCCAGGGTGTAGGTGAGGAAGGTGCCCATGAACGACCAGCGCAGGCCCGCGCCGAAGCGGATCGCGTCGTCGATTTCACCGGTGCTGGCCACTCCATCGTTGACCAGGTGCAGGGCTTCGCGCCAAAGCGCTTCGAGCAGGCGGTCGGCGATGAAACCGGGCACTTCCTTGCGCACGTGCAGCGGGCGCATGCCCAGCGCCGTGTAGATGGTCTTCGCTGCTTCGATGGCTTCGGGGGCGGTACGCTGGCCGCCGACGATCTCCACCAGCGGCAGCAGGTACACCGGGTTGAACGGGTGGCCCACCACGCAGCGCTCGGGGTGGGTGGCCGACTCGTAGAACTCGCTGGGCAACAGCCCCGAGGTGCTGGAACCGATGATCGCGTCGGGCTTGGCGGCCGCGCTGATTTTCGCGTGCAGGTCGAGCTTGAGGTCCAGCCGCTCTGGTGCGCTTTCCTGAATGAAGTCGGCCTCGCGCACGCATTCCTCGACGGTGGCCACGAAGCGCAGGCGCTCTGGCGATGCACCCGGGGCCAGGCCTTGTTTTTCCAGGGC
Organism: Pantoea sp. Tr-811; assembly: GCF_011752535.1. Lineage (NCBI taxonomy): Bacteria > Pseudomonadati > Pseudomonadota > Gammaproteobacteria > Enterobacterales > Erwiniaceae > Pantoea > Pantoea sp. Tr-811. The sequence continues at coordinate 172,406 of NZ_VWXJ01000004.1, read as the reverse complement.
CGGCCAGGCATTGGCAACGCGCTTGCGCAGGGCCTGCTCGGCGCCGGGCGCCGGGTCCCAGGCGATCACGTCCAGGCCGTGGGCCAGGGCGCGGGCAACCCAGCCGCTGCCGATCACGCCGCTACCCAGGGCAGCGAAGGTCTTGATGTTGGTGATGAAGGGCATGTCGGTCTCCTGAGGGGTTCAGCGGCGCTTGAGGTTCATCTTTTCCCGGCCTTCTGCCGGGCTGAGCACGCGGCCACCCATGCGGGTGATGATCTCTGCTGCGCGTTCCACCAACTGGCCGTTGCTGGCCAGCACGCCACGGTCCAGGTACAGGTTGTCTTCCAGGCCCACGCGCACGTTGCCGCCGAGCAGCACGGCCTGGGCGGCCATCGGCATCTGCATGCGGCCGATGCCGAAGCCGGCCCAGGTGACGTTGGCCGGCAGGTTGTCGACCATCGCCTTCATGGTGGTGGTGTCGGCCGGCGCGCCCCACGGGATACCCAGGCACAGCTGGAACAGCGGGTCGTCGAGCAGGCCTTCCTTCATCATTTGCTTGGCGAACCACAGGTGGCCGGTGTCGAAGATTTCCAGCTCGGCCTTCACCCCCAGCTCGGTGATGCGCTTGGCACCGGCGCGCAGCTGCGCCGGGGTGGAGACGTAGATGGCGTTGCCGTCACCGAAGTTGAGGGTGCCGCAGTCCAGGGTGCAGATTTCCGGCAGCAGTGCCTCGACGTGGGCCAGGCGCTCCAGCGGGCCGATCAGGTCGGTGCCTGGGCCGAATTCCATGGGCGACTCGCCCGGGCCGATTTCCAGGTCGCCGCCCATGCCGGCGGTGAGGTTGACGATGATGTCGACGTCGGCTTCGCGGATGCGCTCCATGACTTCGCGGTACAGCGCCACGTCGCGGCTGAAACGGCCGGTTTCGGGGTCGCGGACGTGGCAGTGGACCACAGTGGCGCCGGCCTTGGCGGCTTCCACGGCGGATTCGGCGATCTGTTTCGGGGTGACCGGGACCAGGTGGCTCTTGGCGACCGTGTCGCCAGCGCCGGTGAGGGCGCAGGTGATGATGACGTCGTGGTTCATGGCGTGGTTCCTTGGGTTGTCTGTGCGGGCCCTTTCGCGGGGCAAGCCCGCTCCTACAGGGGATCGAAGATCCCCTGACAAACGCATGACTTGTAGGAGCGGGCTTGTCCCGCGAAAGGGCCGGATCAGTTGGCGCTAAGCTTGAGGTTGTCCGCCGCAGGCTTGCCGTCAAAGGTGGTCACACCCTCAAGCCAGCGAGCCTTGTCCTCGGGGTGGTCCTTGAGCCACTGGCGGGCCGAAGCCAGGGCGTCCTTGTGGTCGAGCAGTGGCTGCATCATGCGGCTCTCGTCCTCGGCGCTGAAGGTCAGGTTGGCCAGCAGGCGGTGGGCGTTGGGGCACTTTTCGGCGTAATCGGGTGCGGTCACCGTCCACACCGTGGCGCGGCCTTCATCCGGGCCCAGGGCATCCTGGCTGTCACCCAGGTAGGCCATGTCGATGTTGACGTTCATCGGGTGCGGCGCCCAGCCGAAGAACACCACCGCCTCCTTGCGCCGCACGGCGCGGTCGACGGCGGCGAGCATGCCGGCTTCGCTGGACTCCACCAGCTGGAACTTGCCCAGGCCGAACTGGTTCTTGCTGATCATCGCCTTGATCTGGGTGTTGGCACCGGAGCCAGGTTCGATGCCGTAGAGCTTGCCGCCCAGTTCCTTCTCGAACTTCTGGATATCGGCGAAGGTCTTCAGGCCCTTGTCGTACAGGTACTTGGGCACGGCGAGGGTGGCGCGGGCGTCTTCCAGGCTGGGTTTGTCCAGCACCTTGACCTGCTTGGCGTCGATGAACGGGGTGATGGTCTGGGTCATGATCGGGTTCCAGTAACCCAGGAACATGTCCAGGCGCTTGTCGCGAATGCCGGCGAAGATGATCTGCTGCGAGGCGCTGGTCTGCTTGGTCTGGTAGCCCAGGCCGTCGAGCAGTACCTGGGCCATGGCGCTGGTGGCGATGACGTCGGTCCAGTTGACCACGCCCAGGCGCACGTTCTTGCAGGTGGCAGGCTCGGCGGCGAACAGCGGGGTGGCGACCATGCAGGTCACGGCAAGGGACAACAGGCTGCGGCGGATCAAGCGGGACATGGTGGCTCTCCATCGGCAGAACATTTTTATGGGGCCGGCCTCTTTGGGCCGTGTGAACACGCTACGCTGCTGCCAGGGCAGAAATTCGCACCCTGGCGACCAACATTTGCACGGTGGCGACCACCTTCAGCCGTGGAGCACGCAATGCCGCAATTGATTCATTTCCTGCTGTTGCCGGGGTTCTCGGCGATGGGCTTCATCAGCGCCCTGGAACCGCTGCGGGTAGCCAACCGCTTCAAGGGGCCGTCGTACCAGTGGCGTGTGCTGAGCCTGGATGGCGGCGCGGTGCAGGCCAGCAATGGCATGTCGGTGAATGCCGATGGCGCGTTGGGGGAGGGGGAGCCTGGGGGGATTTTGTTGATCGTCGCCGGCTTCGAGCCGCTGGCCTGCTATGGGCCGCCGTTGCAGCAGGCCTTGCGCCGGCTCGACCATGACGGCGTGATTCTGGGCGGCATCGATACCGGCCCGGTGGTGTTGGCTGAAGCCGGCCTGCTCGACGGTTACCGCGCAACCCTGCACTGGGAAGCGTTGGACGCCTTCAAGGAGCGCTACCCGCGCCTGCAGGTCACCCAGGAGCTGTTCGAAATCGACCGCCGGCGCATCACCTGTGCCGGGGGCACTGCCTCGATCGACCTGATGCTCGACCTGATCGGCCAGGCCCACGGCAGTGAACTGGCGGTGCAGGTGTCCGAGCAGTTCGTGCTCGGGCGCATTCGCCCACGCCAGGATCACCAGCGCATGCAGATCGCCAGCCGGTACGGGCTGAGCAACAAGAAGTTGGTGAAGGTGATTGGCGAGATGGAGCGCAACGTCGAACAGCCGCTCAATACCCAGCTGCTGGCAGAAGCGGTGCAGGTGACCCGGCGGCAGTTGGAGCGTTTGTTCAGGCTGCATCTGGACGACACGCCCAGTGGCTTCTACCTGCGGATTCGGTTGGACAAGGCGCGCCAGCTATTGCGCCAGACCGACATGAGCGTGCTGGAAGTGGCCGTGGCGTGCGGGTTCGAGTCGGCTTCGTATTTTACCCGGTGTTACCGGGCGCGGTTTCAGCGGTGCCCGCGGGAGGATCGGTTGGCCCGGGTGGTTTGATGTTTGTCGGTGCCGGCCTCTTCGCGGGGCAAGCCCGCTCCTACAAGCGGGCTTGCGGCCAGTGCAGGCTTACTGCTGGCCGATGGACTGCAGGTACTCCGAACGGTCATCACTACGCTGCGCCACGCAGGTATCCCACGCCGCCTGCAACGCCTTGCTGCCGGCCTTCTCGGCATAGGTTTCGACCTTGCAGTCGGCATCGCGCAGTTGCGTCCACAGCTTCTCGGCCGCCTCCATGCGCCCGACCAGGGCCTTGGCGTTGTCGCCATCATCGGCGTACTGGTCACGAATGCGCTGGATCAGGTCATCATAGGCCGACTTCAATTCACGCTCGGCGGTCTGTTTGTTGAACGCCGCGCAGGCGAAAGTCTGCTGGTCGCTCTCGACGTTGTCGCACGGCGTACTTTCTTCCTCGCCGGCGTGAGCGCCGGTCACCACGGCCAGCAACACCAGCCATGCCATCGATCTCATCCGTTTTCTCCTTAACAGGCTGACGAATCGGCAGGATTCTCGCTCAGCCGCCGAGAAGACGATAGCTCTCTGACGAAATGTTCATCAAACAGCTACGCATGTCGTTATCGCGACTGTCTCGCATCCCCAGGCGCCGTGCCAGAGGGTGCGATGTCGCGCATTGACGCTTTCGGCAAACCCCCTGTCGTTTTTGCATCGGGGCGCCTTTGGGCACAGGCATATGCTGGCCCCAAAGCGCCGGCACAAGGTTCGGCGAGCCCAACTGAATAAAAGGGGACAGCCTGATGAGCCCAGCCGAACTTCACGCCGACAGCATCGTCATCGACGGCCTGATCATTGCCAAATGGAACCGCGAGCTGTTCGAGGACATGCGCAAGGGCGGGCTGACTGCGGCCAACTGCACCGTGTCGGTGTGGGAAGGGTTCAAGGCCACCGTCGACCAGATCGCCGCCAGCCAGAAGCTGATTCGCGACAACAGCGACCTGGTGATGCCGGTGCGCACCACCGCCGACATCCGCAAGGCCAAGGAGCTGGGCAAAACCGGCATCCTTTTCGGTTTCCAGAACGCCCACGCCTTCGAAGACCAGATTGCCTATGTAGACGTGTTCAAGCAGCTGGGCGTGGGCATCGTGCAGATGTGCTACAACACCCAGAACTTGGTGGGCACCGGTTGCTACGAGCGTGATGGCGGGCTGTCGGGCTTTGGCCGCGAGATCGTGGCGGAAATGAACCGCGTCGGCATCATGTGCGACCTGTCCCACGTCGGTTCGAAAACCTCCGAGGAAGTCATCCTCGAATCGAAAAAACCGGTCTGCTACTCCCACTGCCTGCCGTCGGGCTTGAAAGAACACCCGCGCAACAAGTCGGACGAAGAACTGAAGTTCATTGCCGACCACGGTGGCTTCGTTGGCGTGACCATGTTCGCGCCGTTCTTGGCCAAGGGCATCGACTCGACCATCGACGACTACGCCGAGGCCATCGAGTACACCATGAACATCGTCGGTGAAGACGCCATCGGTATCGGTACCGACTTCACCCAGGGCCACGGCCAGGACTTCTTCGAGTACCTGACCCACGACAAGGGCTACGCCCGCCGCCTGACCAACTTCGGCAAGATCATCAACCCGCTGGGCATTCGTACCGTCGGCGAATTCCCCAACCTCACCGAGACCCTGCTCAAGCGCGGCCATTCCGAGCGCGTGGTACGCAAGATCATGGGCGAGAACTGGGTCAACGTCCTCAAGGACGTCTGGGGCGAGTAAGCCGCTCTCCAAGCCTGATAGCCCCAGCCAGCAACGCCGGGGCACCCACATAAAAATTTTATGGAGTTGAGTTTCCATGGCCAAGATCGCCCCGCAATTGCCAATCGAAGTCGACAGCGAAACCGGTGTCTGGACCAGCGACGCCCTGCCGATGCTGTACGTGCCGCGCCATTTCTTCGTCAACAACCACATCGGCATCGAGGAAGTGCTGGGCGCCGACGCCTACGCCGAAATCCTCTACAAGGCCGGCTACAAGTCCGCCTGGCACTGGTGCGAGAAGGAAGCCGAATGCCATGGCCTGGAAGGCGTGGCGGTGTTCGAGCACTACATGAAGCGCCTGAGCCAACGTGGCTGGGGCCTGTTCGAAATCCAGGACATCGACCTGGATAAAGGCACCTGCAGCGTCAAGCTCAAGCACTCGGCCTTCGTGTACGTGTACGGCAAGTGCGGGCGCAAGGTCGACTACATGTTCACCGGCTGGTTCGCCGGTGCCATGGACCAGATTCTCGCTGCCCGCGGCAGCTCGATCCGCACCGTGGCCGAACAGGTGTACGGCGGGTCGGAAGAAGGCCACGAAGATGGCCTGTTCGTTACAAAGCCGTTGTAAGCCGGAGAGAGCGTCATGGCATTCGAAGCAATGTTCCAGCCGATCCAGATCGGCAAACTGACCATCCGCAACCGTGTGCTCAGTACCGCGCACGCCGAGGTCTACGCCACTGACGGCGGCATGACCACCGACCGCTATGTGAAGTATTACGAAGAGAAGGCCAAGGGCGGCATCGGCATGGCGATCTGCGGCGGCTCGTCGGTGGTGGCCATCGACAGCCCGCAGGAGTGGTGGTCGTCGGTCAACCTGTCGACCGACCGCATCATCCCGCACTTCCAGAACCTGGCCGACGCCATGCACAAGCATGGCGCCAAGATCATGATCCAGATTACCCACATGGGCCGCCGCTCGCGCTGGGACGGCTTCAACTGGCCAACCCTGATGTCGCCCTCGGGCATCCGCGAACCGGTGCACCGCGCCACCTGCAAAACCATCGAGGTGGAAGAGATCTGGCGGGTGATCGGCAACTACGCGCAAGCCGCGCGCCGGGCCAAGGAAGGCGGCCTGGACGGCGTGGAACTGTCGGCCGTGCACCAGCACATGATCGACCAGTTCTGGAGCCCACGGGTCAACAAGCGTACCGACGAGTGGGGCGGCAGCTTCGAAGGCCGCATGAAGTTCGGCCTGGAAGTGCTCAAGGCCGTGCGCGCCGAAGTGGGTGACGACTTCTGCGTGGGCATGCGTATCTGCGGTGACGAGTTCCACCCCGATGGCCTCAGCCACGAGGACATGAAGCAGATCGCCGCCTACTACGACGCCACCGGCATGATCGACTTCATCGGCGTGGTCGGCTCGGGCTGCGACACCCACAACACCCTGGCCAACGTCATCCCCAACATGAGCTACCCGCCGGAGCCGTTCCTGCACCTGGCGGCTGGCATCAAGGAAGTGGTCAAGGTTCCGGTGCTGCACGCGCAGAACATCAAGGACCCGAACCAGGCCACGCGCATTCTCGAAGGCGGCTACGTGGACATGGTCGGCATGACCCGCGCCCACATCGCCGACCCGCACCTGATCGCCAAGATCAAGATGGGCCAGGTTGACCAGATCAAGCAGTGCGTCGGTGCCAACTACTGCATCGACCGCCAGTACCAGGGCCTGGATGTGCTGTGCATCCAGAACGCCGCCACTTCCCGTGAATACATGGGCGTGCCGCACATCATCGAGAAAACCACCGGGCCCAAGCGCAAGGTGGTGATCGTGGGCGCCGGCCCTGCTGGCATGGAAGCGGCCCGAGTGGCTGCCGAACGTGGCCATGACGTGACCGTGTTCGAGAAGAAGGAGCAGATTGGCGGGCAGATCACCATCGCCGCCAAGGCCCCGCAGCGCGACCAGATTGCCGGTATCACCCGCTGGTACCAGCTGGAGTTCGCCCGCCTGAAGATCGACCTGCGCCTGGGCACGGCCGCCGATGTGGCAACCATCCAGGACCTGCGCCCAGACATCATCGTGCTGGCCGTGGGTGGGCATTCGTTCCTTGAGCAGAACGAGCACTGGGGCGTCGCCGAAGGGCTGGTGGTCAGCAGCTGGGACGTGCTCGACGGCAAGGTGGCACCGGGCAAGAACGTGCTGGTGTACGACACCATCTGCGAATTCACCGGCATGTCGGTGGCCGACTTCATTGCCGACAAGGGCAGCCAGGTGGAGATCGTCACCGACGACATCAAGCCGGGCGTGGCCATGGGCGGCACCACCTTCCCCACCTACTACCGCAGCATGTACCCCAAGGAAGTGATCATGACCGGCGACATGATGCTGGAAAAGGTCTACCGCGAGGGCGACAAGCTGGTGGCGGTGCTGGAGAACGAATACACCGGCGCCAAGGAAGAACGCGTGGTCGACCAGGTGGTGGTGGAGAACGGCGTGCGCCCGGACGAGCAGCTGTACTACGCGCTCAAGGACGGCTCGCGCAACAAGGGCCAGATCGACGTGGAGGCGCTGTTCGCCATCAAGCCACAGCCGATCCTCAGCCAGCCGGGCGAGGGCTACCTGCTGTACCGCATCGGCGACTGCGTGGCCCAGCGCAACGTGCATGCGGCGATCTACGACGCCTTGCGCCTGTGCAAGGACTTCTGATCGCCCCGTCTTTGTAGAGGCGGGACAGGCCCCCCTGTAGGAGCGAGCGAAGCTCGCGATGGCGTAGGCCCTGGCAACCTGGTTGTCTGCTTGGCCGCTATCGCGAGCGCTGCTCGCTCCTACAGGGGTCCGCGCCGCGTTTGAGAGTGGCGCAAGAATCCAGCTGTTGTGGGAGCCTCCCATGTTGAACACCCTTCTACCCATCCTGCTGTTCGCTGCCCTTGGCCTGGCGGTGCTCGGCGCCCTGCGCCGGGTGCGCATGTGGCGGCGGGGCCGGCCTTCCAAGGTCAACCTGGTCGGCGGCCTGCTGGCCATGCCGCGGCGTTACCTGGTGGACCTGCACCATGTGGTCGAGCGCGACAAGTACATGTCCAAGACCCACGTGGCCACCGCCGGCGGTTTCGTGCTGTCGGCCGCGCTGGCGATCCTGGTGCACGGCTTCGGCCTGCAGAGCAAGATCCTTAGCTACGCCCTGCTGGTGGCCACGATCATCATGTTCAGCGGCGCCATTTTCGTCTTCAAGCGCCGCCTGAACCCGCCTGCGCGCCTGTCCAAGGGCCCGTGGATGCGCCTGCCGAAAAGCCTGCTGGTGTTCGCCGCCAGCTTCTTCATCGCCACCTTGCCGGTGGCCGGCATTCTGCCGGCTGATACTGGCGGCTGGGTGATGGTCGGCATTCTTGGCCTGGGCGTGCTGTGGGGCGTGTCGGAGCTGTTCTTCGGCATGACCTGGGGCGGCCCGATGAAACACGCCTTCGCCGGTGCCCTGCACCTGGCCTGGCACCGCCGCGCCGAACGCTTCGGCGGCGGCCGTTCCACCGGCCTGAAACCGCTGGACCTGGAAGACCCAAGCGCACCCCTGGGGGTGGAAAAACCAGCAGACTTCACCTGGAACCAACTGCTGGGCTTCGACGCCTGCGTGCAGTGCGGCAAGTGCGAGGCCATGTGCCCGGCGTTCGCTGCCGGCCAGCCGCTGAACCCGAAAAAACTGATTCAGGACATGGTCATCGGCCTGGCCGGTGGCACCGACGCGCAGTTCGCCGGCAGCCCGTACCCGGGCAAGCCAATTGGCGAGCATGGCGGCCATCCGCACCAGCCGATCGTCAATGGCCTGGTCGACGCCGAGACGCTGTGGTCGTGCACCACCTGCCGCGCCTGCGTCGAGGAATGCCCGATGATGATCGAGCACGTCGATGCCATCGTCGACATGCGCCGCCACCTCACCCTGGAAAAAGGCGCCACCCCGAACAAGGGCGCCGAAGTGCTGGACAACCTGATCGCCACCGACAACCCCGGCGGCTTCGCCCCAGGCGGGCGGATGAACTGGGCGGCCGACCTCAACCTGCGGTTGCTGTCTGAGGTCAAGGCCACCGAGGTGCTGTTCTGGGTCGGTGACGGTGCCTTCGATATGCGCAACCAACGCACCCTGCGCTCGTTCGTCAAGGTGCTCAAGGCCTCGGGCGTGGACTTTGCCGTGCTCGGCCTGGAAGAACGCGACAGCGGCGACGTGGCGCGCCGCCTGGGCGACGAGGCGACCTTCCAGCAACTGGCCAAGCGCAATATCCAGACCCTGGCCAAGTACCGCTTCCAGCGCATCGTCACCTGCGACCCGCACAGCTTCCATGTGCTCAAGAACGAGTATGGGGCGTTGGGCGGCGACTACCAGGTGCAGCACCACAGCACCTACATCGCCGAACTGATCGAGGCGAAGAAACTCAACCTCGGCCAGCACAAGGGCGGCAGCGTCACCTACCACGACCCGTGCTACCTGGGCCGCTACAACGGCGAGTATGAAGCGCCGCGTGCGGTGCTCAAGGCACTGGGCATCGAAGTACGCGAGATGCAGCGCTCGGGCTTCCGTTCCCGTTGCTGCGGCGGCGGTGGCGGCGCGCCGATCACCGACATCCCCGGCAAGCAGCGCATTCCAGACATGCGCATGGACGATATCCGCGAAACCGAGGCCGAGCTGGTGGCCGTGGGCTGCCCACAATGCACCGCGATGCTCGAAGGCGTGGTCGAACCGCGCCCGCAGATCAAGGATTTGGCCGAGTTGGTGGCCGATGTGTTGATCGAAGCGGACGCACCGGCCGCGGCAAAGCCGCAAACGGCTAAACGTGAACCTGCGGAGGTGCACTGATGAGCGACATTATCCGCCGCGACCCACGCGCCGAGTGGATCGCCCGTAACCGCCTGCACCCGCTGCACGCGGCCATGCAAACGCAACAAACGCGCTGGATGGGCCCCAACGGCCTGCTGCGCAAGAACCCCCATGCCCTGGCCGCAGGCTTCATTGGCCCGGCAGGCCTCAAGCGCATCGACCGCAGCGGCGCCCAGCAGGGCACCGGTGTCGGCGGGCGGCGTACGGCGGCGGCCGAGGTGCAGTTGCCGCTGCACCAAGTCCCGGCGCCAGCGTTCTACGTCGCCGTGGTGCCCGACATGGTGGGTGGCCGCCTGAGCAGCCACGACCGCGACCTGCTCGGCCTTGCCCACAGCCTGGCGGGCAGCGACGGCGCCGTGCTGGCCGTGGTGTTCGGTGAACACAAGGAAAGCAACTTCGCCACAGCCGGTGTCGACCGCCTGCTGGTGATCGAAGGCGAAGCGTTCGAAGGCTATGCACCGGAGCAACTGGTGCAGGGCCTGCGCGCTGTGGATAACCAGTTCACCCCCCGCCACTGGTTGCTGCCCGACAGCCGCAGCGGCGGTGGCGAACTGGGCCGGCGCTTTGCGGCGGCCCTGGGCGAACGCCCGGCCACGCGGGTATGGCAAGTGAAGGACGACCAGTGCATCGGCCGCGCCGGTGCTGGCCAGCAAGACCTGCAACGCGCCGTGCCACGCCTGATTCTGGGCGCGGCGGAATGCGCCGAGCCGGTCAGCGAAACCCGCCACGAAGCGTTGCCGGTGGAGTTGTCCACAAGCGTGCCGCGCAGCCTGTCGCGCATCGAGGACCTGGGCTCGGTGGCCGTCGACCCGGCGACCATCGCCATGGCCGAGGCCGAGTTCATCGTTTCTGGCGGCAATGGCGTGAAGGACTGGGCCCTGTATCACCAGGCCACCGCCGCCCTCGGTGCTACCGAAGGTGCCTCGCGGGTGGCGGTGGACGACGGCTTCATGCCGCGCAACCGCCAGGTGGGTGCCACGGGTACCTGGGTTACCGCGCGGGTGTATGTGGCGGTGGGCATTTCCGGGGCGATCCAGCACCTGCAGGGTATCGGCGCCTGCGACAAGGTGGTGGCGATCAACATGGACCCAGGCTGCGACATGATCAAACGGGCGGACCTGTCGGTGATTGGCGACAGTTCGGCGATTCTCAAGGCACTGATCGAGGCTGTGGACAACTTCCGCAGCGGCGGCCAGCGCGACGCGGCATAAGGGCACGAGCATGAGTACGAAAGTGATCAGCCTGGTTTCCATCGGTGCCCACCCAAGCTCCGGCCGCGCCCGCCGCGCCGAGCAGGATGCGCGGGCGGTGGAGCTGGGGTTGCAGCTGGCGGGGGATAACTTGCAGGTGGTGCATGCCGGCGACCCGCGTGAAGAGGCCTTGCGCGCCTACCTGGGCATGGGCCTGGATCACCTGGATGTGCTGGAGCAGCCGGCCGGTGCCGATGTGCTTGGGGTACTGGGCGATTACCTGCGCGATGCTGGCGCCCAGTTGGTGCTGACCGGCAGCCAGGCGGAAACCGGTGAAGGTTCGGGCATGCTGCCGTTTTTGCTGGCCGAGAAGCTGGGTTGGCCGTTGGTGGTGGGGTTGGCGGAAGTGGAGTCGATCGACAACGGTACCGCCCAGGTACTGCAGGCGCTGCCACGGGGCCAGCGGCGCCGGTTGAAGGTGCGCCTGCCGCTGCTGGCGACTGTGGATAACGCCGCGCCCAAGCCGCGCCAGAGCGCCTTTGGGCCTGCCCGCCGGGGTGTGCTGGCGGCGCGCAATGTGGCGATCGTCGAGGACGAACTGTTGGCCGAAGCCGAACTGCAGCCGGCACGGCCCAGGCCCAAGCGGCTCAAGGTCATCAAGGCCAAGAGCGGTGCGGACCGGATGAAGGCGGCAACGGCCAAGGCCAGCGGTGGCGGCGGCAAGGTGCTGAAGGATGTTTCTCCACAGGAAGGTGCAGAAGCCATACTCAAGCTGCTGGTGGAAGAGGGCGTGCTGCGCTAAGGCCCCCTGTAAAAAATCCCCGCCCCTGCGAGCTGCGCTGTCGCGCCGCAATTACCTGTAGGAGCGGGCTTGCCCCGCGAACACCGGCGCAGCCGGTGCCCCGCACCGCGGTGCTGGCTTCGCGGGTCAAGCCCGCTCCTACAAGGATTCTCTGTTAAATCAGATATTTCCGATTTGTTCCATGGGACCAGTAGGGCTGGATTATCAGGCAACACTACTGCCGCACGACGTTGAACGCCCAATTGGCCAACCCCTCGCTCACCGGCTCGAACGACACCCGCTCCCCCGCCAGCAGCCCCCCATCCCCCGTCGCACAGCGCAGTACCAAGTAATCCCAACCTTGCCCCTCGGCGCTGATTATCCCCATCCCATGGCCGTCATCGAACCATTTCACAGTGCCTGTGAGGCGGCTGTGCATAAGTAGCTCCTAGGGTAGTGCCAAAATAATGGCCACTACTCCATCACAGATGGCAAACCAGCGAAACTGGTAAAAATGTCAGCTACGTCGCAAATTTGCCCACGGAATCTGTTCGTCAACGTGTGGATAAAGTGTTGGTGCATGGTCGTAGGCCCTGCAGGGCATGGGCTGCATCGATTTGGACAAAAAATGACCAGGCCAAATCGAAGGCTTCTGATGGGAGTACCGCCGCGGCGGTTTGGATTTGCCCACAATGACTGTTAGTCGGTCTGTGGATAATCTGTTCGATATTGGCTGAATGCCGCGCAAATCAAGGCCTTGACCGGTTTGATCAAATAATGATCAATTAGCTGTGAAAACGCTCCAATCTTTGGAAATCATGGCCTTGAGTGGCTTATCCACAGGAGGCTATGTCCATTCGGTCCGCTTGCTCACAATCTCTGTTGGTGTTTCTGTGGACAAGGTGTAGGAGGTTTCCTGAAGCCCTTGATTCATCAGCGGTCGAGCGTTGTGATCAATTTATGATCAATGGGATACCTGACATTTTTGCCAGTACGCAAGTCTTGGAGCAGCCCTTATGCTAGCGGCACACGCTTTGCTCTGTGGATAAGTTATGGCTAAGTATCTCCTCGCTACCGATGGCCAACGTTCCGTACTCAGCGGTTCGTCGAGCCCGCGACGGGCTTATTCACCTTACGGCACCCTGGGTAATGCGCGGGGCCCATGGCTGGGGTTTGCTGGCCAGCAACGGGATCAGCTCACAGGCAACTACCCATTGGGAAATGGCCATCGCTTCTACAGCCCAACCCTGATGCGGTTCATGGTGGCGGACAGGTTGAGCCCGTTTTCCAAGGGGGGGATCAATGCGTATGCGTATTGCGGGGGAGATCCCGTGAACCGTGTGGACCCCAGTGGTGAGTTCTGGGGCGTTATTCTCAGAGGTATTGGCATCGTGTCTAGCGGCACCACATTGCTCGGAGCATTGGCACGAACGGCCAAGAATGTCGTTGGACGAAGGATGGCGTTTCGCAACGGTACGGTCCATGGGGAGCTACCCTCAGCATCCAGAACCTCGAATCTACACTACATGCTCACGGGGGTGTCCGGGTTGGGGGGGCAGGTGGCTGCAACGGTAACGGGTGTAACACCTGGTCTGCAAACTGCCGCGGACGTGTTGGGCGCGATCAATGCCGTCACGAGTGTGGCCGGGGGAATGACAGGGAACTATGCGGCGGCGAAGGAGGTGGTGCACTACATGCGGCAATACCCGCGTGAAATTCCGGGGGTGCTTTTTGAGACTCTTATGGATGTCACGATGGTGGATGAGATGTTATCGACTGTAGGCAGAGGGCTTGAAGCGACGGCTGCCCGTATCAGGCGTATGAGAACACCACTCCATGAAGTCCAGGCTTAGTGGATGAGCCTGATACGCTCCGCTCATTTGGAACGAAGCGTGTCAGGCGAACGTCGGGGAGTTATTGAGCCTGCACTTCCTTCAGGTACGGCGCCGGCTCTGCCCCGAGGTTGTTGAGCAACCGCTGGCTGTACCAGTCAATGAAGTTCACCACACCAAACTCGTAGGTCTTCGAGTACGGCCCTGGCTGGTACGCCGTGGAGTTGATCCCCCGTTGGTTCTCTTCGGCCAAGCGGCGGTCCTGGTCGTTGGTGGCGTCCCACACCTTGCGCATGTGCTCAGGGTTGTAGTCCACGCCCTCCACCGCATCCTTGTGCACCAGCCATTTGGTGGTGACCATGGTTTCCTGGGCGCTGATCGGCCACACGGTGAACACGATCATGTGGTCGCCCATGCAGTGGTTCCACGAGTGCGGCAGGTGCAGGATGCGCATCGAGCCCAGGTCGGGGTTCTTGATGCGGCCCATCAGCTTCTGGCAGGCCTGCTTGCCGTCCATGGTCATCGACACGGTGCCCTTGAGCAGCGGCATGCGCACGATGCGGTTACGCAGGCCGTGGCTCTTGTGCAGGTACGGGATCTTCTCGGCGTCCCAGGCAGCGGCGGAGCTGGCCACGTGGTCCTTGAATTCCTGGCTGGCACGTGGGTCGTTGGTGTCGTCCCACTCCAGCAGGGTTTGCAGCAACTCCGGGTGCGAACCGCTGCAGTGGTAGCACTCGCGGTTGTTTTCCAGCACCAGCTTCCAGTTGGCTTTTTCCATCAAGGTGGTGTGCACCGCCACCTTGGTGTTCTCCATGTCGTACGGTTCCATGTAGTGGTCCAGGGTGGCCAGGAACTCGTCGATGGCCGGCGGGTTTTCCGCCAGGCTGATGAAGATGTAGCCGCCGGCGACCTTCACGTTCACAGGCTTGAGGCCGTACTGCTTCATGTCGAAGTCGGCGCCCATTTCGGTGCCCGCGAACAGCAGGCGGCCGTCCAGCTCGTAGGTCCACTGGTGGTAATGGCAGACCAGCTTGGCCACCTTGCCCTTATCGCTGACGCACAGGCGCGAACCACGGTGCCGGCACACGTTGTGGAAGGCATGCACCTTGCCCTCGGTACCGCGCACCACCAGGATCGGGTTGTTGCCGATCTGCAGGGTGATGTAGTTACCCTTGGCCGGGATCTCGCAGGTCATGCCGGCGATCAACCATTCCTTCTGGAAGATTTCCTGCATGTCGATCTGAAACAGACGCTCGTCGGTGTAGAACGGCTGGGGCAGCGAGTAGGTGCGCTCGCGGGTCTGCAGCATCTCGGCGGTGGCCTTGCGTGCAGGTTCCAGTGGATCGCCCAGGCTCAGGGTTGCGGTGACGTCCATCGTGTCTTCCTCGGGGCCGTGTGCGGCCGGCAAAAGGTGGCTAATCGTTGTTGTCGTGGTTCAACAGCAGGCTGGTTGTTTTGCCGTGGAGTGTGCGTCCGAAGACGCCGTGAACCGTATCCATGGACGACATGGCCGAATTGAATTACGACGCGCCAACCCTTGCAGTGCGGGGCTGGTCGCGATGAGCACGTCGATGTCGCTGGCAGGAATGTACGACGCCCGTCCCTTGAGCATTATCGGAGCCATAAAAAGGGCCAATAGTCGGCCGCTGGAGATGAACATGTCCGATACCTTCCTCAATCCGGTCAGCACCCAGACCTGGGCCAATGGCCGCCACATCGTGCGCTGCGTCAAGGTCATCCAGGAAACCTGGGATGTGCGCACCTTCTGCTTCATGGCCGACCAGCCGATCATGTTCTTCTTCAAGCCCGGGCAGTTCGTGACCCTGGAGCTGGAGATCGAAGGCAAGCCGGTGATGCGCTCGTACACCATCTCCAGTTCGCCGTCGGTGCCCTACAGCTTCTCGATCACCGTCAAGCGCGTGCCCGGTGGCCTGGTTTCCAACTTCCTCCACGACACCATGCACGAAGGCGCCGAGCTGCCGGTGCACGGCCCGGTGGGGCTGTTCAACGCCATCGACTTCCCCGCCGGCAAGGTGCTGTACCTGTCCGGTGGCGTGGGCATCACCCCGGTGATGTCGATGGCGCGCTGGTTCTACGACACCAATGCCAACGTCGACATGGTGTTCGTGCACAGCGCCCGTTCCCCCAAGGACATCATCTACCACCGCGAACTGGAGCAGATGGCTTCGCGCATCCCCAACTTCAGCCTGCACATCATTTGCGAGAAGCATGGTCTGGGTGAGCCTTGGGCGGGTTACCGCGGCTACCTGAACCAGCGCCTGATGGAGTTGATTGCGCCGGACTACATGGACCGCGTGGTGTTCTGCTGCGGCCCGACGCCCTACATGACGGCGGTCAAGCGCATGCTCGAAGCGGTTGGCTTCGACATGAAGAACTACCACGAGGAATCGTTCGGCGCCACGCCACCGGAGGCCAAGGCCGATGCGGTGGAACATGCCGAGCAGGCGGCCGATGCGCCGGAAGTGGATGCGTCGGACCTCAACCTGGTGGAGTTCATCGGCAGCGAGAAGAGCATTCGCGTGGCACCGGGCGAAACCGTGCATGCGGCGGCGGCCAAGGTTGGGCTGATGATTCCCAAGGCGTGCGGCATGGGCATTTGCGGGACGTGCAAAGTGCTCAAGCTGGGCGGCGAGGTGGAGATGGAGCACAACGGCGGGATTACCGAGGAGGACGAAGCCGAGGGCTATATCCTGTCGTGCTGCAGCGTGCCGAAGGGGGATGTGCGGATCGATTATTGAGCCGTCGACCAATCTGGAACAATCTGGTAGGAGCGAGCGCAGCTCGCGATGGGGCGCGCAGCGGCCCCAGGTTCTCAGCTTCGCAGCTGATATTGCCGGGGCTGCGTTGCAGCCCATCGCGAGCTGCGCTAGCTCCTACCGTGGATACGCAAACTTTCAGGTCCGGAACCGCGCCACCAGGCCATTCAAATCAACCGCAAGGCGCGACAGCTCGGCACTCGCCGCGCTGGTTTGATGCGCCCCGGTGGCGCTCTGCACCGACAGGTCGTTGATGTTCACCAGGTTGCGGTCCACTTCGCGGGCCACCTGGGCTTGCTCCTCCGCCGCGCTGGCGATCACCAGGTTACGTTCGTTGATCTGCGCCACCGCCCCGGCGATGGTGTCCAGCGCCATGCCGGCGCCCTTGGCGATGTTCAGCGTCGACTCGGCGCGCTCGGTGCTGGTGCGCATCGACTCCACGGCCTCTTCGGTGCCGCCCTGGATGCTGCCGATCATGCGCTCGATCTCGCTGGTCGACTGCTGGGTGCGGTGGGCCAGTGCCCGCACTTCATCGGCCACCACGGCAAAGCCACGGCCCGCCTCACCGGCACGCGCCGCTTCGATCGCCGCGTTCAGGGCCAGCAGGTTGGTCTGGTCGGCCAGGC
Source organism: Pantoea sp. Tr-811 (assembly GCF_011752535.1). NCBI lineage: Bacteria > Pseudomonadati > Pseudomonadota > Gammaproteobacteria > Enterobacterales > Erwiniaceae > Pantoea > Pantoea sp. Tr-811. The sequence goes on along the minus strand of NZ_VWXJ01000004.1, from coordinate 155,402 downwards.
CACGGATCACGTCGAGCACCTTGCCGATGTCGCGCGACTGTTCGGCCAGGTGGGTGATGAGCTTGGCGGTGGCCTGCACATCACCGCTCATGCGCTCGATGGCGCCGACGGTTTCCATCACCAGGTCACGGCCATCGCCTGCCGAACGGCTGGCTTCGCTGGAGGCTTCGGAGGTGCTGACGGCATTGCGCGCCACCTCTTCAACGGCGCTGGTCATTTCGGTAACCGCCGTGGCGGCCTGTTCGATCTCGTTGTTCTGCTGCTGCAGGCCACGGGCGCTTTCGTCGGTGACGCAGTTCAGCTCCTCGGCCGCCGAGGCCAGCTGGGTGGCGGAACCGGCAATCAGCTGCAGGGTGTCGCGTAGCTTGTCCTGCATGCGGGCCATGGCGCGCAGCAGGCGTGCCGCTTCGTCGGTGCCTTCGGCGCGGATCACCTGGGTCAGGTCGCCATCGGCGATCTGCTCGGCGGCCTGCAGGGCTTCGTCGATTGGCTTGACAATGCTGCGGGTCAGCAGGAAGGCGCAGAGGAAGGTCAGCACGGCGGCGGCGACCAGCAAGCCGATGACCAGGGCGAAGGCGGTGGCGTACTGGCTGGCGGCGGTCTGGTTGGTGTCGCGGGTCTGGTCGGTGTTGATCTGCACCAGGGTGTCCATGACCTTGTTGATCTGGTCGGAGTTGGCCAGCAGATCGTTGTTCAGCAGGTTGCGCAGGCCGTCCACATCACCGGCCTGGCTCAGGGTGCGCATGCGCGACTCCAGCTGGCGGTACTGGCCGAGCAACTGGCCGAACTGCTCGAACGCGGCCTTTTCGTCCGCGGCGGTCACCAGCGGCTCATAGGCGCGGCGCGCGCGGTCGATCTGGGCATTGCGCTCGTCCAGCAGGCGCAGGGTGTCGCGCTGGGTTTCCGGCTCGCGGTTGAGCAACAGGCGGTAAGACAGGGTGCGCATGCGCAGGTTGAGCGCGGTCAGCTCGTCGAGGGTCTTGATGCTGGGCACGCTGACTTCTTCGATGACCACGCCGGCCTGTCGGATGTTGCCCATTTGCACGAGCGAGAAGATACCGAGGCCGAGCATGATCACGCCGATCAGGGCGAACCCGAGCAACGCGCGCGGGGCGATGTTCATGTTGCGTAGAGACATGGGAAAGAGTCCAGGCAGGGGAGAGGGGGCGCGCGGTCCGTGCGACGAAATAAGACCTGCCTGTCTATCGGTCGTGACCGGCCAGTCTTGAGGCTGACAGCGAAAAAATGTGAGGCAGCTATCTATTTACCTGACCGGCGGTTGACCCAGGTCGGAACAAGGGGGCCGATACCCTGTCAATCTGCGGGTTAGAAACCTTGTAAATCCGATATTTAATGGCGGGGGCTCACACTTTTCTTTATCGTGTGCGACCTTTGCAACAACCCGAGATAGACCCATGCTGGAAGCCTCCCTGAATCAAATCGAGCAACTGGTCAGCGACCTGATGCAGAAAAACGCTCAACTCACCGAGCAGAACACCGCCCTGGGCCAGGAACTGGCCCAGGCCAAGGAAGAAAACGAAACCCTGCAGCTGTCGCTGATGGAGCAGGAAGAGAAGAACGGCAGCACCGCTGCACGCCTGCAAGCCTTGGTTGATCGCGCCAGCGCAGGCGTCGCCAACGCATGAGACTGCAAGCGCAGCCGATCAATGTCGTGTCGATCCTCGGCATCGATTATTCGATCAAGGCGCCCGAGGGCCAGGAAGACACCCTGGCCCAGGCAGTGCGGATGCTCAACACCGCGCTGAACGAAACCAAGCGCCAGTACCCGACCCTGATCGGTGACAAGCTGCTGGTGCTGGCCGCGCTGAACCTGTGTTCCCGGCAGGTTGAACTGCAGAAGGAACACCAGCAGACCCTGGAGCGCACCCAGGCGCAAATCGACGCCACGGTGGATGCGATCGTTCGAACCATTGCCGAACAGTAGCAGCCTGATGCTCGGATACCTGTGGGAGCGGGCTTGCCCGCTCCCACATGATCGGCGCAGTTGTCGCAGATCACTGGATTAACTGAATACGCAAGTGTATACACTTTCCGCAAAACAATAATGAGCGGGGAGCATGGGCATGCGTATCTGGCGTAAGGGCATCCAGTGGCAATTGATCGCGAGCATGGGCGCTGCCCTGTTGGCGAGCATCCTGGTGGTGGTGGTCATCTTCACGGTGGCGCTCAACCGCCTCACCGAGCGTTACCTGGTGGACACGGCCTTGCCGGCCAGCATCGAAGCCATCCGCAACGACATCGAGCGCATGCTCGGCCAACCGCTGACAGCGGCTGCCGACATTGCCGGCAACACCTTGCTGCGCGACTGGCTCGCCGCTGGCGAAGACCCCGCCCAGGCCCCGCAATTTCTCGAATACCTGCAGGCTGCCAAGCAGCGCAACCACGCCTTCACGGCCATGTTCGCCGCCCCTGCAACGGGCCACTACTACCACGAGAACGGCCTGGACCGAACGCTCAGCCGCGCCAACCCCAAGGACGCATGGTTCTACGGCTACATCGACAGCGGCGCCGAGCGCCAGGTGAACATCGACATCGATGGCGCCACGGGCGAGCTGGCGCTGTTCATCAACTACCGCGTGGAAAAGGCCGGCAAGCTGGTTGGCGTGGCCGGCATGGGCTTGCGCATGACCGAGCTGTCGAAGCTGATTCACGACTTCAGCTTCGGTGAGCAGGGCAAGGTGCTGCTGGTGCGCAACGACGGGCTGATCCAGGTGCACCCGGACGCAGCGCTCAGCGGCAAGCGCCAGTTAAGCGAAGACATCGGTGTGCAAGCGGCCCAGGCCGTGATGGGCCAGGGCGAGCAACTGCACAGCGCGCATTTCACTCGTAATGGTGAAGATTACCTGGCCCTGGGGCTGCCCCTGCGTGATTTGAACTGGACCCTGGTGGCCGAAGTGCCCGAGGCGCAGATTTATGCACAGATGCGCCAGGCCGTGTGGCTTACCAGCCTGATCGGCGGCGGCGTGGCGCTGCTGTCCCTGCTGCTGGTGGTGCTGTTGGCCCGTGGCCTGGTGCGGCCGATTCGCAGCGTGACCACCGCCTTGGTGCAGATTGGCAGCGGTGCCGGCGACCTCAGCCACCGCCTGGACGATTCACGCCAGGATGAACTGGGCGACCTGGCCCGCGGCTTCAACCGCTTCCTCGACAGCCAGCGGGCGTTGATTGGCGAGGTGCTGCGCACCACCGAACGCCTGCACCGGGCGGTGGAGCAGGTAACCCAGGTGGTGGACAACACCGCCGAGCGCTCGGGCCGCCAGCAGGAAATGACCGAAATGGTCGCCACCGCCGTGCATGAGATGGGCCTTACCGTGCAGGACATCGCCCGCAATGCCGGCGACGCGGCCCTGGCCTCGCAAACGGCGCGGGAAGAGGCCGTGCAGGCCCGCGAAGTGGTGCGGCGCTCGGTGCAGGGCATCGAGGGCATGTCGGGCGACATTGGCAAGGCAGCTGACGCGGTAGGCCAGCTGGCCGAGGAAGTCGCCTCGATCGACCAGGTATTGGCGGTGATTCGCAGTATTTCCGAGCAAACCAACCTGCTGGCGCTGAACGCCGCCATCGAGGCGGCCAGGGCAGGGGAGATGGGCCGTGGCTTTGCCGTGGTGGCCGATGAAGTGCGCACCCTGGCCCGGCGCACGCAGCTTTCCACCGATGAGGTGCAGCAGATGATTCAGCGCCTCAAGCACGGGGCGGGTTCTGCGGTGAGTTCGATGCAGGCGGGGCAGCAGGCCACCGGCAGTGGGGTGGAATCGAGCCAGCGAACCGGGGCGTCGCTGGGTGCCATCACCGAGCAGGTCGAGCACATCAGCGACATGAACCAGCAGGTGGCCACTGCGACCGAGGAGCAGTCGGCGGTGACCGAGGAAATCAACCGCACGGTGCAGGGGATTTCCGACCTGGCCAGGGAAACGGCGGCCGAGGTGCAGGGCTGCCGCGAGCAGTGCCAGGCCCTGCGTGGCCTGGCCGACGATTTGGCGCGGCAGATGGGTGGGTTCAGGCTGTAGCATGCAATTCGCGAGCTACGCTCGCTCCTACCAGGGATTGCGTACCCCGGTAGGAGCGAGCGCAGCTCGCGAATGCGCCCTGTCAGGCGCTGACGATACTGCGGATATCCGCCGCCAGCTCGCGCACCCGCTCTTGCTCGGTATCCCACGAGCACATGAACCGCGCCCCACCACTGCCAATGAAGGTATAGAACCGCCACCCCTTGCCACGCAGCGCTTCAATGGCATGCTCCGGCATCTGCAGGAACACCCCGTTGGCCTCCACCGGGAACATCAACTGCACCCCAGGCAGGTCGCTCACCAGCGACGCCAGCAACTGCGCACACTGGTTGGCATGGTTGCCATACCGTAGCCAGGCGCCACCCTCCAGCAGCCCGACCCACGGCGCCGACAGGAAGCGCATTTTCGACGCCAGCTGCCCGGCCTGCTTGCAGCGGTAGTCGAAGTCCTCGGCCAACTGGCGATTGAAGAACAGAATCGCCTCGCCCACCGCCATGCCGTTCTTGGTGCCGCCAAAGCACAGCACATCCACGCCGGCCTTCCAGGTGAGTTCAGCCGGGCTGCAGCCGAGGAAGGCGCAGGCATTGGTGAAGCGTGCGCCGTCCATGTGCAGGTTCAGGCCCAGCTCCTTGCAGGTAGCGCTGATCGCCTTGAGCTCGTCGGGGCGGTACACGGTACCCACTTCGGTGGCCTGGGTGAGGGTGACCACCCGTGGCTTGGGGTAGTGGATGTCCTGGCGCTTGAGCGCCACTTCGCGGATCGACTCGGGCGTGAGCTTGCCGTTGACGCTGGGCGCGGTGAGCAGCTTGGAGCCGTTGGAGAAGAACTCCGGCGCGCCGCACTCGTCGGTTTCGACGTGAGCGGTTTCCGAGCAGATCACGCTGTGGTAGCTCTGGCACAGCGAGGCCAGGGCCAGGGAGTTGGCGGCGGTGCCGTTGAAGGCGAAGAACACCTCGCAGTCGGTTTCGAACAGCTGGCGGAAGTATTCCGACGCCCGCTCGGTCCATTGGTCGTCACCGTAGGCGCGGTCGTGGCCATGGTTGGCCTTTTCCATCGCGGCCCAGGCTTCGGGGCAGATGCCGGAATAGTTGTCGCTGGCGAATTGTTGGCTCTTATCTGTCATGACACTGTCCTGTGAACGACGCAGAACAGCACTCTAAACCATCGCTTTGGCGGTTGCCTATACAACCTGTGCATGGGCTGATTTCAGTGTTGTTTGTGCCGGCCTCTTCGCGGGGCAAGCCCACCCCTACAAGGCCCGCGCGCCCAGGTTCCCTGTAGGAGCGGGCTTGCCCCGCGAAAAGGCCGGCCCTGAGAACACAAACCCAATGTCGTAAACGCGCCATTGCAAGGCGTGCGCAGGCATCTGACCCGCCCGTGCCAGTCATAACATCGCCACAAAGGGCCACAGTGCCCCACGACAAAAAACGATCGCTGCCGGGAGAGACACGATGTTCAGCAAGCAAGACCAGATCCAGGGTTATGACGACGCACTGCTGGCGGCGATGAATGCCGAAGAACAGCGCCAGGAAGATCACATCGAGCTGATCGCCTCGGAGAACTACACCTCCAAGCGCGTGATGCAGGCCCAAGGCAGCGGCCTGACCAACAAGTACGCCGAAGGCTACCCAGGCAAGCGCTACTACGGTGGCTGCGAGCACGTCGACAAGGTTGAAGCCCTGGCCATCGAGCGCGCCAAGCAACTGTTCGGCGCCGACTACGCCAACGTTCAGCCGCACTCCGGCTCTTCGGCCAACGGCGCGGTGTACCTGGCCCTGCTGCAGGCGGGCGACACCATCCTGGGCATGAGCCTGGCCCACGGCGGCCACCTGACCCACGGCGCCAAAGTGTCGTCCTCGGGCAAGCTGTACAACGCCGTGCAGTACGGCATCGACACCAACACCGGCCTGATCGACTACGACGAAGTCGAGCGCCTGGCCGTCGAGCACAAGCCGAAGATGATCGTTGCCGGCTTCTCGGCCTACTCCAAGACCCTCGACTTCCCACGCTTCCGCGCCATCGCCGACAAGGTCGGTGCGCTGCTGTTCGTCGACATGGCCCACGTTGCCGGCCTGGTTGCCGCTGGCCTGTACCCGAACCCGATTCCATTCGCCGACGTGGTCACCACCACCACCCACAAGACCCTGCGCGGCCCACGTGGTGGCCTGATCCTGGCCAAGTCCAACGAAGAGATCGAGAAAAAGCTCAACGCCGCCGTGTTCCCTGGCGCCCAGGGCGGCCCGCTGATGCACGTGATCGCCGCCAAGGCGGTGTGCTTCAAGGAAGCGCTGGAGCCTGAGTTCAAGAGCTACCAGAAACAAGTCATCGAAAACGCCCAGGCCATGGCCCAGGTATTCATCGACCGCGGCTACGACGTGGTGTCCGGTGGCACCGACAACCACCTGTTCCTGGTCAGCCTGATTCGCCAGGGCCTGACCGGCAAAGATGCCGACGCAGCCCTGGGCCGCGCGCACATCACTGTGAACAAGAACGCCGTGCCGAACGACCCACAGTCGCCGTTCGTGACCTCGGGCCTGCGCATCGGCACCCCGGCTGTCACCACCCGTGGCTTCAAGGTTGCCCAGTGCGTGGCGCTGGCCGGCTGGATCTGCGACATCCTCGACAACCTGGGTGATGCCGACGTTGAAGCCGATGTGGCGAAGAACGTCGCGGCCCTGTGCGCAGATTTCCCTGTATACCGCTGAGTGGAGTCACACACCATGCAACGTTACTCGGGCTTCGGCCTTTTCAAGCACTCCCTCAGCCACCACGAGAACTGGCAGCGCATGTGGCGCACGCCAACCCCTAAAAAGGTCTACGACGTGGTCATCGTCGGCGGTGGCGGCCATGGCCTGGCCACGGCCTACTACCTGGCCAAGGAACACGGCATCACCAACGTCGCGGTGATCGAGAAGGGTTACCTGGGTGGTGGCAACACCGCCCGTAACACCACCATCGTGCGTTCCAACTACCTGTGGGACGAGTCGGCGCACCTGTACGAGCACGCCATGAAGCTGTGGGAGGGCCTGTCCCAGGACCTCAACTACAACGTGATGTTCTCCCAGCGCGGCGTCTACAACCTGTGCCACACCCTGCAGGACATGCGTGACTCCGAGCGCCGTGTGAGCGCCAACCGCCTCAACGGCGTGGATGGCGAACTGCTCAACACCGCCCAGGTGGCGGCGGAAATCCCGTACCTGGACTGCTCCAAGAACACCCGCTATCCGATCCTCGGTGCCACCGTTCAGCGCCGCGGCGGCGTAGCCCGCCACGACGCCGTGGCCTGGGGCTTCGCCCGTGCCGCCGACGCCCTGGGCGTGGACCTGATCCAGCAAACCGAAGTGATCGGCTTCCGCAAGGAAAACGGCGCGGTCATCGGCGTTGAAACCAACAAAGGCTTCATCGGCGCCAAGCGCGTAGGTGTGGTCACTGCCGGTAACTCGGGGCACATGGCCAAGCTGGCCGGCTTCCGCCTGCCGCTGGAATCGCACCCGCTGCAGGCACTGGTGTCGGAGCCGATCAAGCCGATCATCGACTCGGTGATCATGTCCAACGCCGTACACGGCTACATCAGCCAGTCCGACAAGGGCGACCTGGTGATCGGTGCCGGTATCGACGGCTGGGTCGGCTACGGCCAGCGCGGTTCGTACCCGGTGATCGAGCACACCCTGCAGGCCATCGTCGAGATGTTCCCGAACCTGTCGCGCGTGCGCATGAACCGCCAGTGGGGCGGCATCGTCGACACCTCGCCGGATGCGTGCCCGATCATCACCAAGACCCCGGTCAAGAACATGTTCTTCAACTGCGGTTGGGGTACTGGCGGCTTCAAGGCAACCCCGGGCTCGGGCAACGTCTTCGCCGCAAGCCTGGCCAAGGGCGAGATGCACCCGCTGGCTGCGCCGTTCTCCATGGACCGTTTCTACAACGGCGCACTGATCGACGAACACGGCGCCGCCGCCGTCGCCCACTAACCGGAGACACCGTCATGTTGCATATTTTCTGTCCCCACTGCGGCGAGCTGCGCTCCGAAGAAGAGTTCCACGCCTCTGGCCAGGCGCACATCGCCCGCCCGCTGGACCCTGCCGCCTGCTCCGACGAGGAGTGGGGCACCTACATGTTCTACCGTGACAACCCACGCGGGATTCACCATGAACTGTGGGACCACGTTGCCGGCTGCCGCCAGTATTTCAACGTCACCCGCGACACCGTGACCTACGAGATTCTGGAAACCTACAAGATTGGCGAGAAGCCGCAAGTGACCGCCAATGGCAAGGCCGCCAGCGCGCCGTCGACCGTCAAAGGCCAAGGGGAAAAAGTATGAGCCAAACCTATCGCCTCGCCAGCGGCGGCCGTATCGACCGCAGCAAGGTCCTGAACTTCAGCTTCAACGGCAAGACCTACCAAGGGTATGCCGGTGACAGCCTGGCCGCCGCGCTGCTGGCCAATGGCGTCGACATCGTCGGCCGCAGCTTCAAGTACTCGCGCCCACGCGGCATCATCGCCGCCGGCACCGAAGAGCCGAACGCCATCCTGCAGATCGGCTCCAGCGAAGCCACCCAGATCCCCAACGTGCGGGCTACCCAGCAGGCCCTGTACGCAGGCCTGGTCGCCACCAGCACCAACGGCTGGCCGAACGTCAACAACGACGTCATGGGCATCCTTGGCAAGGTCGGCGGCAGCATGATGCCGCCTGGCTTCTACTACAAAACCTTCATGTACCCCAAATCGTTCTGGATGACCTACGAGAAGTACATCCGCAAGGCAGCCGGCCTTGGCCGTGCGCCGCTGCAGAACGACCCGGACAGCTACGACTACATGAACCAGCACTGCGACGTGCTGATCGTCGGTGCAGGCCCTGCAGGCCTGGCCGCTGCCCTGGCCGCTGCACGCAGCGGTGCCCGGGTGATCCTGGCTGACGAGCAGGAAGAGTTCGGCGGCAGCCTGCTCGACTCGCGCGAAACCCTGGACGGCAAGCCTGCCATGGAATGGGTCAGCGCCGTGGTCAAGGAGCTGGAAAGCCTGCCGGAAGTGACCCTGCTGCCACGCGCCACGGTCAACGGCTACCACGACCACAACTTCCTGACCATTCACGAGCGCCTGACCGACCACCTCGGTGACCGCGCGCCGATCGGCCAGGTGCGCCACCGCGTGCACCGTGTGCGCGCCAAGCGCGTGGTACTGGCTGCCGGTGCCCACGAGCGCCCGCTGGTGTACGGCAACAACGACGTGCCGGGCAACATGCTGGCCGGTGCCGTTTCCACCTACGTGCGCCGCTACGGCGTGGCCCCAGGCCGCAAGCTGGTGCTGTCGACCAACAACGACCACGCCTACCGCGCCGCGCTCGACTGGCACGATGCTGGCCTGCAAGTGGTCGCCATCGCCGACGCCCGCCACAACCCACGCGGTTCGCTGGTTGAGGAAGCACGTGCCAAGGGCATTCGCATCCTGACCTCCAGCGCCGTGGTCGAGGCCCGTGGCACCAAGCACGTCAGCGGCGCCCGTGTGGCGGCCATCGATGTGCAGGCGCACAAGGTCACCAGCCCTGGCGAAACCCTTGACTGCGACCTGATCGCCACCTCCGGCGGCTACAGCCCGATCGTGCACCTGGCTTCGCACCTGGGCGGCCGCCCGGTGTGGCGTGAAGACATCCTTGGCTTCGTGCCAGGCGATGCCCCGCAAAAACGTGAATGCGTAGGCGGCGTGCATGGCGTATACGCCCTGGGCGATGTGATTGCCGACGGCTTCGAAGGCGGCGCCCGCGCAGCCACGGAAGCTGGCTTCAAGGCCACTGTTGGCAGCCTGCCGAAAACCGTGGCACGCAAGGAAGAGGCCACCGTGGCACTGTTCCAGGTGCCGCACGACAAAGGCACCGCCCGTGCGCCGAAGCAGTTCGTCGACCAGCAGAACGACGTGACCGCCGCCGCCATCGAGCTGGCCACCCGCGAAGGCTTCGAGTCGGTCGAGCACGTAAAACGCTACACCGCGCTGGGCTTCGGCACCGACCAAGGCAAGCTGGGCAACATCAACGGCCTGGCCATTGCCGCCCGCTCCATCGGCATCACCATTCCGGAAATGGGCACCACCATGTTCCGCCCAAACTACACGCCGGTGACCTTCGGTGCGGTAGCGGGCCGCCACTGTGGCCACTTGTTCGAGCCGGTGCGCTTCACTGCCCTGCATGCCTGGCACGTGAAGAATGGCGCCGAGTTCGAAGACGTCGGCCAGTGGAAGCGCCCGTGGTACTTCCCGAAAGCCGGTGAAGACATCCATGCCGCCGTGGCCCGCGAATGCAAGGCCGTGCGCGACAGCGTGGGCCTGCTGGACGCCTCGACCCTGGGCAAGATCGACATCCAGGGCCCGGACGCCCGTGAGTTCCTCAACCGCATCTACACCAACGCCTGGACCAAGCTCGACGTGGGCAAGGCCCGCTACGGCCTGATGTGCAAGGAAGACGGCATGGTCTTCGACGACGGCGTAACCGCCTGCGTTGGCGACAACCACTTCATCATGACCACCACCACCGGCGGCGCCGCCCGCGTGCTGCAGTGGATGGAGCTGTACCACCAGACCGAGTGGCCGGAGCTGAAGGTGTACTTCACCTCGGTGACCGACCACTGGGCCACCATGACCCTGTCCGGCCCCAACAGCCGCAAGCTGCTCAGCGAGCTGACCGACATCGACATGGACAAGGAAGCCTTCCCGTTCATGACCTGGAAGGAAGGCAACGTTGGCGGCGTACCGGCCCGGGTGTTCCGGATCTCGTTCACCGGCGAGCTGTCGTACGAAGTCAACGTGCAGGCCAACTACGCCATGGGCGTGCTGGAGCAGATCATCGAGGCGGGCAAGAAGTACAACCTGACCCCGTATGGCACCGAAACCATGCACGTACTGCGTGCCGAGAAGGGCTTCATCATCGTGGGCCAGGACACCGATGGCTCGATGAACCCGGACGACCTGAACATGAGCTGGTGCGTGGGCCGCAACAAGCCGTTCTCGTGGATCGGCCTGCGTGGCATGAACCGCGAAGACTGCGTGCGTGAAAACCGCAAGCAGCTGGTAGGCCTGAAGCCGATCGACCCCACCAAGTGGCTGCCTGAAGGCGCCCAGTTGGTGTTCGACCCGAAGCAGCCTATTCCGATGGACATGGTTGGCCACGTGACCTCCAGCTACGCCTCCAACTCCCTGGGCTATTCGTTCGCCATGGGCGTGGTCAAGGGCGGCCTCAAGCGCATGGGCGAGCGCGTGTTCTCGCCACAGGCAGACGGCAGCGTGATCGAGGCGGAGATCGTGTCTTCGGTGTTCTTCGATCCGAAGGGTGAGCGGCAGAACGTTTGAGGCCCATAACTAGGTCCGCTTGAAATGCAAGCCCTGTAGGAGCGGGCTTGCCCCGCGAAGGCAGAGGTGGCCTCGCCGCCCTCTTCGCGGGACAAGCCCGCTCCTACAGACCACGGCTGCTATTCGGGCATTGCGTCTGACCTTCGGTCTTACGGACAACAGAATTCAAGGCAGGTAAGAAATGAGCGCTATCAACGTCTTCCAGCAAAACCCCGGCGCCGAGGCCAAGGCCCAGTCGCCACTGCACCACGCCGACCTGGCCAGCCTGGTGGGCAAAGGCCGCAAGAACGCAGGCGTAACCCTGCGCGAGAAGAAATTCCTCGGCCACCTGACCCTGCGTGGCGATGGCCACAACCCGGAATTCGCCGCCGGCGTGCACAAGGCCCTGGGCCTGGAGCTGCCGGTTGCCCTGACCGTGGTGGCCAACGGCGACACCTCGCTGCAGTGGGTTGGCCCCGACGAGTGGCTGCTGATCGTGCCCGGCGGGCAGGAGCTGGCAGTGGAGCAGAAACTGCGTGCGGCCCTTGAAGGCCAGCACATCCAGGTGGTGAACGTCAGCGGCGGGCAAAGCCTGCTGGAACTGCGCGGCCCGAACGTGCGCGAAGTGCTGATGAAGTCCACCAGCTATGATGTTCACCCGAACAACTTCCCGGTGGGCAAGGCCGTGGGCACCGTGTTCGCCAAGTCGCAACTGGTGATCCGCCGTACCGCCGAAGACACCTGGGAACTGGTGATTCGCCGCAGCTTCTCCGACTACTGGTGGCTGTGGCTGCAGGACGCTTCGGCCGAATACGGCCTGAGCATCGAGGCGTAAGGAGAACGGAACATGAGTCGGGCACCGGATACCTGGATTCTCACCGCCGACTGCCCGAGCATGCTCGGCACTGTCGACGTGGTGACGCGCTACCTCTACGAGCAGCGCTGCTACGTGACCGAGCACCATTCCTTCGATGACCGGCTGTCGGGGCGGTTCTTCATTCGCGTGGAGTTCCGCCAGCCGGACGATTTCGACGAGGCCGGCTTTCGCGCCGGCCTTGCCGAGCGCAGCGAAGCGTTCGGCATGGCGTTCGAGCTGACCGCACCCAATCACCGCCCCAAGGTGGTGATCATGGTGTCCAAGGCCGACCACTGCCTGAACGACCTGCTGTACCGCCAGCGCATCGGCCAGTTGGCCATGGACGTGGTCGCGGTGGTGTCCAACCACCCTGACCTCGAACCGCTCGCGCACTGGCACAAGATTCCCTACTACCACTTCGCCCTCGACCCGAAAGACAAGCCGGGCCAAGAGCGCAAGGTGATGCAGGTGATCGAGGAAACCGGGGCGGAGCTGGTGGTGCTTGCCCGTTACATGCAGGTGCTGTCGCCGGAGCTGTGCCGGCGCCTGGATGGCTGGGCGATCAACATTCACCACTCGTTGTTGCCGGGGTTCAAGGGCGCCAAGCCTTATCACCAGGCGTACAACAAGGGCGTGAAGATGGTCGGCGCTACCGCGCACTACATCAACAACGACCTCGACGAGGGGCCGATCATTGCCCAGGGCGTCGAGGTGGTGGACCACAGCCATTACCCGGAAGACCTGATTGCCAAGGGGCGCGACATCGAGTGCCTGACCTTGGCGCGGGCCGTGGGGTACCACATTGAGCGGCGGGTGTTCCTTAACGCCAATCGCACGGTTGTTCTGTAGCAGCCTGTACTGGCCCTTTCGCGGGGCAAGCCCGCTCCTACAAGAGCGGGCTTGCCCGCGAAGGGGCCGACGCATTTCTACCTGCCGCTAAAAGGCATCCCCTTGTCGCTTCCAGTCAGCGCACATCGCCGTTTCAGGCCCACAATTCCTGCACTCCAGTAACACATGCCGCCCATGGACGGCGGCACGTTCCACCACCGCTGCAAACATAAAAATCAAGCGAGGTAAGAGCATGTCTGGCAATCGTGGAGTGGTGTATCTCGGCGCGGGCAAGGTCGAGGTGCAGAAGATCGACTACCCGAAAATGCAAGACCCACGCGGCAAGAAGATCGAGCACGGCGTGATCCTCAAGGTGGTTTCCACCAACATTTGCGGCTCCGACCAGCACATGGTCCGTGGCCGCACCACTGCCCAGGTCGGCCTGGTGCTTGGCCACGAAATCACCGGTGAAATCGTCGAGTTGGGGCGTGATGTAGAACGCCTGAAAATCGGTGACCTGGTGTCGGTACCGTTCAACGTCGCGTGCGGGCGCTGCCGCTCGTGCAAAGAGATGCACACCGGTGTCTGCCTCACCGTCAACCCGGCCCGCGCCGGTGGTGCCTATGGCTACGTCGACATGGGCGACTGGACCGGTGGCCAGGCCGAGTACGTGTTGGTGCCATACGCCGACTTCAACCTGCTGAAACTGCCCGACCGCGACAAGGCCATGGAAAAGATCCGCGACCTGACCTGCCTGTCGGACATCCTGCCAACCGGCTACCACGGCGCCGTCACTGCTGGCGTTGGCCCAGGCAGTACCGTCTACGTGGCCGGTGCCGGCCCGGTGGGCCTTGCCGCTGCTGCCTCGGCGCGCCTGCTGGGCGCTGCCTGCGTGATCGTCGGTGACCTGAACCCGGCCCGCCTGGCCCACGCCAAGTCCCAAGGCTTCGAAGTGGTCGACCTGTCCAAGGACACCCCGCTGCACGAGCAGATTGTCGACATCCTGGGCGAGCCTGAAGTGGACTGCGCCGTTGACGCCGTGGGCTTCGAGGCCCGTGGCCATGGCCACGAAGGCGCCAAGCACGAGGCCCCGGCCACCGTGCTGAACTCGCTGATGCAGGTCACTCGCGTGGCTGGCAGCATTGGTATTCCGGGCCTGTACGTGACCGAAGACCCGGGTGCGGTGGATGCTGCGGCCAAGATCGGCGCGCTGAGCATTCGCTTTGGCCTGGGCTGGGCCAAGTCGCACAGCTTCCACACCGGGCAAACCCCGACCATGAAGTACAACCGCCAGCTGATGCAGGCGATCATGTGGGACCGCATCAACATTGCCGAGGTGGTGGGGGTGCAGGTCATCAACCTGGACCAGGCGCCGGAAGGCTATGGCGAGTTTGATGCCGGTGTGCCGAAGAAATTCGTCATCGACCCGCACAAGATGTGGGGCGCGGCGTGACCGTGTGATGTGGGAAAGCCCCTCTTGTAGAGGGGCTTTTTTTTGGCGGGTAGATCGAGCGCCGCAGGCGGCGCATCGCGAGCTTTGCTCGCTCCTACCAGGCCAGCTACCCAGCCTTCAGGCCTGGTCGCCTGAACCTTGAACGGCCAGCACCGAGCCTTTGTCATCGGTAGCCAGCAGCCCGGAGGCTTGAGTGTCGTCGGTACTCAACTCCGCCAGCGGCTGCTCGGCATTGCGAAAGATGGCGCGGTGCTGGTCGCCTTGCTTCACGGTGACGAGCTTGTCGCCCTGGTAAAAGAACAGCGTGTTGTTCGGTGCTTTGCTCATGGTTCGAATCCCTGCTGGGGTGGATGAATGGGCGCTGCATGAAACCCATTCTGAACACCCGCAGGAATTTTCATACTGGCAGAAATAACAGTTTTAAAGCCTGGCGCAGCAGCTGTAGGAGATAACCCAGCCCTTGCGGGCTGCGCTGTCGCGCAGGGAACCGTGCCAGCAGCCGCGCCGCCATCCTTTGTAGGAGCGGGCTTGCCCCGCGAACACCGGCGCAGCCGGTGCCATACACCGCGGTGTTTGCTTCGCGGGTCAAGCCCGCTCCTACAGGATTCACCGTTAAATCAGATATTTGCGATTTGTTCCATGAGAGCCTACCCAGCCCTACGGGCTGCGCTGTCGCGCTGCAGTTCCCTGTGGGAGCGGGCTTGCCCGCGAAGGGGCCAGCCCGGTCGACCCATTATTTACGCATCATCCCCAACTCGGCATCATCCATCAGCGCCTTGGCCATTGCGCTCAGGTAATGGGAAGCCCAAAGCAACTGCGGCTTGTCTTCCATAAGCCCTTCGATGGTCAAATCCCGCACATAGCCCATCAGTTCCGAAGCCTGTTCGCGGGCGTTCTGGCAGGGAATGCCCGGGGCGATGCAGAACAGCGGGTGGGTATGGCCTTCGCCTTGGTAGAAAAAGGTTTTGCCTACGGTGGTGTTGGTATTGTCACTGCTCATTTTTCAATCTCCCTGAAATTTCTCGGTTGCCTGGGCCAGCCCAGGCAACACAAAAGCTCAACCGTTAATGCTGCGCCTGCGGCTGCATCTGGGCCAAGGCTGCCTCAAGCAACGCCTGCAGCGCTTCAAGCTGATGCATCGTGGCCATGACCAGAATCGAGGCTGGTGACTTGGGCTGCAGCAAGATCGCCTGGTGCGCGACGGCTTGGGCACACAGCACATGGTCCGTGGCCTGGATGAGGGTGTCTTCGAGGGAATGGGAGGTGTTGGGTGGATCGGGGACAATCTTACGCATTGGTTTTTTCTCGATAGGGGCCACCACCCTCTGCTGTCAAACAGGTGGGTGGCAGCTGTGCATGGGTTGACAGACCGGTAGAAAAACCAAAAAACCCGGCGCACACGAGGTGCCCCACACACAGCCGCCATCGAGGGCTAAAGCCATGAAGATTTTCTGGTCGGCCTGTCAAAGCCGGTCGCTGTTTTCGCAACGACCGCCCGACACTAGGGCGCATCCCAGATCATCGCAATGGCTTAAGCGGTTTGGGACTGTAATTCAGAAACGTCCTACAAGTAAGGGGAAAAAACTGAATGCCTGAGGGAATCTTACGCGCCAGGCCTGCGTTCGTACTCGCCTAGCCAATCGAGCGCCGCTTGCGGCGCTCGATCTTAAGTTCAGCAAGTCCTCAATCATTGTCGTCGGCGAGCATCTGATCGGAACCTTGAGTCAATTTTTTAGTACAGTATCGCACCCCTAATCGCTTTTACATTTGCTGAGGTTTTTTGTAATTCTAAAATGTTGTTTGTGACTTTTAAGTAGCGCTGAACTATTGGGATGTTGTATTCGCTTTGCAAATATTCGATTCGATTTTTACGGTTTTTTAATTGTTCAAGTTTAGAGTTTATTAACTCGGGGTCTACAGTTGTCAGGTCGTACAGTTTAGCGGATTCAATCAATTCTTTATTTGCGGAGGTGAGCTGACTTATTTCGTTTCGCGCCATGCGCTTTACCATAAACCTGCCGAGGTCATCGTTGGCCTGTCCATGCGGCGCTCGCTCATCGCCTGTTGTGCCCTGAAGTGTTGAAGTGACAGGTCGATCTTTTTTTGGTGTTCTTCCAAAAAAGCGATTCTGGATACCTTTTTTGAAGCTTACGAATGGTTTGAAAATGAGTGGTACATGCCCAGAGGGGTCTATTCTACCTACCGGGTCACCCTTGCAGTAAGAATAGGCATTGATACCCCCGTTGCCAAATGGGCTTAAACTGTCTGGTGAAACGAAGCGCATCAAGTCTGTGCGATAACCTCTGTAGCCAGAACCCAACAAATATAGCGATGGCAGTGTTTGTACAGGCTCTCCATTGAAGCCGAGCAGTGTCTGCGTCGTATGATTTTGTGAGCCAAAGCCATAGACAGTATAAACGAGTGGTTCTTCTCTGCTCATACGGTTGTGCTCCTATCAGGTAGTGTGGCGATATCAAATCCTCATCGACGCTGCACCCAGTATGCTGAGGTGAATTGCACACCGCTACTGATAGAAATAACAGGCGATGATCACAGGTCTGCGCTGGCAAGGAATACCGACAAGGTTGCCTGGAACAATCCATCAATCCACCAGTCAAAACGAACGTTTCCCAGGCCATCCCGGCCA
The DNA here is from genome assembly GCF_011752535.1 of Pantoea sp. Tr-811. Taxonomy (NCBI): domain Bacteria; kingdom Pseudomonadati; phylum Pseudomonadota; class Gammaproteobacteria; order Enterobacterales; family Erwiniaceae; genus Pantoea; species Pantoea sp. Tr-811. The sequence continues at coordinate 138,282 of NZ_VWXJ01000004.1, read as the reverse complement.
GCGAGGTCCCTCCCGATGAAAGCATTCACCCTGGCAACCCTGATGACCCTGGCCGCCACCCCAGCGTTCGCCTTCAACCTCAGCGACGCCGCCAACGCCGTCTCTTCCATGCAGAACCAGAAGCAACAAGCCCAGGTACAGGCGCCCGAGGGGCAGGCCAATCTGCTCAACACCCTAGGCAGCCAGTTGAACATCACCCCCGAACAGGCCGTGGGCGGGGCTGGGGCGATGCTGGGGTTGGCGCGCAACAACCTGAGCAGCGACGACTATGGCCAGCTGACCAAGGCAGTGCCCGGCTTGGACCTGCTATCGGGCGCCAATGCCCTGGGTGGGTTGAGCGGGTTGGGGCAGTTGCTAGGTAACGACAAGGGTAGCCAGTCGGCGCTGGACAAGGCCCTGGGCAACGATGTGGAGAACCGCGGCGACCTGGACAACGCGTTCAAGGCGCTGGGGATGGATACCGGAATGATCGGTCAGTTCGCGCCGTTGATTCTGCAGTACCTGGGGCAGCAGGGGATTGCGGGGTCGTTGTTGCAGAACCTGGGTAGCCTGTGGACCACCCCAGCGCCGCTGAATCAGCCTTCGGTGTGATGGTTCTAGGTGCCAAGGAGGGCACGCGGGTGTGGAGTTAAATAGGCTACACCGGTAGGTTCGGATGGTGTGTAGAGTGATTAGCGCGTGTGCGCTCTACTGCAGTGCGGATGGCTTCTTGTATTTGCTGCGGTGTCATCCTATCGATAGTCGCAGAGGACTGAGGGTCCTCGCTGGATACGCTCGATAGGCTGGGCGAGCGAGATGCCCCGCGTGCTATGGCCGATTCATAACTAGGTAGCTCGCCGTTAAAAATCTCATCGTATGACGGTAGGGCAGCATCACGGCGCGCGCCGGCTTCGTCATTAAATACGCTAAAAGATTGGCGAGGACTGGCCACGGGTGTGAGTGTGATTGCTGAGCCTCTTGATGAAACGGGTGATTGGTTATGCCGAGCCTGGAATGCTGCTATCTGATCTCTAACTTCACGCACGTTCGAGCGCGTTCTAGTGCCTAGGAGGTTGCGTATACCTTTGCCCAAACTCCTGAGGAAGTGTGGCACATGGCCCGAGGGGTCAGCATGATTGACGGGATCTCCCAGGCAATAGCCATAGGCATTTAGCCCACCGCTGTCAAATGGGCTTAGTGAGTCAGGCTTATGGAATCGGTACAGGACGGTACTCAGTATTCTGTACCCCTTGCCCAAGGGGTAGCCTTTCGAAGCCGGGTCAAGCCACTGTCCGTTGAATGCGATCAGCGTTGTTATCTTGCCAGCGTGATGGTAGCCATAGGGCGAGTAGGCGATCGATTCGCGCGATGAACCGGCAATAGTGTTGGTGCAGTCAGCTTTCTCGAATTCAGCTGTAAAAGTTGGTGTGCTGTCAGAATCGACCTGCACCTGCCCGTTGCTGCCGGTTGAGTGAGTGGTCATGGTGTGCTCGGTACCGTGAGACTGCGAGAGATTTCACTGTGCGCAATCGGGTTGAGAGGCACAACTAGCAAATTTGCTAGGAAATGCGTGGTTGCCGAAGGTCAACGCCCGCAGATGCTACAAAGCTGAGCCAGCCTTCGGTCTGACTGGCACACGCGGCCCCTGTAGGAGCGAGCAGAGCTCGCGATGGGGCGCGCAGCGGCCCCAGGGTTTCAGCTTAACGGCTGATGATGGCGGGGCTGCTTTGCAGCCCATCGCGAGCTGCGCTCGCTCCTACCGGATTTTGCGTAGGCCCGCCGGATACGCTGCGCGGTTGCGGGCGGCGGCGTTGGGCCTCAGGCGGTTTCCGAGAACTCCATCAGGCGCACAGAACCTGGGTAGCCTGTGGACCACCCCGGCGCCGCTGAGCCAGCCTTCGGTCTGACCGGCGCACGTTGCCTCTGTAGGAGCAGAGCTCGCTCCTCATGGAGCAAATCAGATACTTATGCTTTGTTTCATAAGAGATCACCCGGCCCTTCCGGGCTGCGCTATAGCGCAGCAAACAAGATGCGCATGGCTTTAGATCTGCACTGACATCGAGATCTAGAAAAGCATTCGACGACTGATCCAGATAGGTCGGCCGCCGAATGCTTTGCTATGGTTCCCAATGCGCGGGAAAGAGGCCGTACACAGCACTGGTGTGCGGCTGAATGAGATAGTGGTCCAAATGGCATCGGTGTTAGTTCCTGGCGGTACAGCTTGCTGTAACCACGTATAGAAGAGTGAGCACTTCACCGCCATTGCTCCTCCCACCCCGCGCGCACCTGTTTTTTCTCAAAAGAACAACGGGTTACCTTTTGTTTGATAGAAGAAACGTGCTGGAATTAGCTTCCACCTGATATTTTTGATAGTAGACGGTGCCCCTGAATTGAGCGAGTTTAAGGGCTGAGTTAGTAAACGTTATTGGAGTCGACTTTCATGTCACTAGCATCCACGCCCAAACAAGGAGTGCCTGAGAACTGTACCGAGGGGTTGAAGGCTGCCTTTGCTCGATATTTTTATCAGGGGAACAATCTGTTTTCCAGGATTCAAGGCTCCAAACAGCAGTCAATTTTTAGACTAGAGCAGGGCCTGCTTGCTCAATGTGAGATTCATGATAACCTCTTCGAGGTAGGGCTGATTTGCCACGATGCGAAACTATCAGTCTCACGAATGTCGAAGCGCGATGGCGATGTAGATATCGCTTATACGCCTTATGGTTATGCATCCAGCGATGATTTGAAGGATGCTATATCCGGCTTTAATGGAGAGCCGATAGATCAAATAACGGGCTATTACCTGCTAGGAAATGGTTATCGCATATATAGCTCCAGTCTGATGCGCTATGGCAGTCCAGATAGCTTGAGCCCTTTTGGTGAAGGAGGGCGGAGCGCATACATGTACTGCATGGGTGAACCAGTGAGTTTTACTGATCCCACAGGGCATTTTCGACTCGGATCTGTATTCAGCCGTTTACGGAAAGTGTTCTTCTCTCCCCGAAAGCCTGGGAAAGACCAAACAGCTAAAGGAATCGATATTGGCTATCACGGCACAAGTGGTGCTGCGGCAAAGAAGATTTTGAAGGGCGGCGTTAAAAGTACGACGGGTACTTTTTTTGTGACCGATACGTTCGAGAATGCGAGCCGCTATGCAGCCTTGAAGAAAAATGGAACCGTATTGGCTGTAAGTACAATTGATTTTGCCAAGGTAAAAGATAATTCTGCGCGAGCGTTGGTGCGGAGCAAAGGTATAAATGAGTTGAGGATTGGCAGGCCAGCGCACCCTTCACTGAGGTTTACGCGAGTTTCAAGCGCAGGTCAGACAGCGGATTTCAACAGATTTATAACTCTGGAAGATCAAATGGCACGCGACATCCAAATGTTCAACGCTGGCTTGAGGCAGGCGAGCTGAATGTGCGCTGTCATTGCTTTCTTCAAATTCCATTGCTTACCTCTATAGCCGGATTTGAATGAACGCCAGGGAAGCAAGTCAAGCCCCTCGTTTCCCTGGCCATACCGTCCAACAAAATCCCTCCCAATCAAAGCATTCACCCTAGGCAGCCCTAGTGGCTCTGGCCGCAAGCCCGGTGTTCGCCTTCAACCTCAGCGCCTTGAACGCATTGTCTAGGTCGCCACGGTTTTCCACACCGGGATGATCGGGCAGTTTGCGCCGTTGATTCTGCAGTACCTTGGCCAGCAGGGGATTGCGGGGTCGTTGTTGCAGAACCTGGGTAGCCTGTGGACCACCCCGGCGCCGCTGGGCCAGCCTTCGGTCTGACTGGCACACGCGACCCCTGTAGGAGCGAGCAGAGCTCGCGATGGGGCGCGCAGCGGCCCCAGGGTTTCAGCTTAACGGCTGATGATGGCGGGGCTGCTTTGCAGCCCATCGCGAGCTGCGCTCGCTCCTACCGGATTTGTGCAGGCCCGCTGCGGTTGCGGGCGGCGGCGTTGGGGCTCAGGCGGTTTCCGAGAATTCCATCAGGCGCACCGGGCGGCGGAAGCCGGCGGTGAGCACGGCCAGGTAGGCCAGGCCCAGGGCGAACCAGCACAGGCCAATCACCAGGGTCAGCGCCGACAGGCTGGTCCACAGCCACAGGGTCAGCGCCAGGCCCACCAGCGGCACCAGGCCATAGCACAGCAACCCCTTGAGGTTACGCTGGGCGCGGTCATCCATCAGGTGGGTCTTCACCACCGCCAGGTTCACCGCCGAGAACGCCACCAGTGCACCGAAGCTGATCAGCGAAGCCAGAGTCTCCAAGTTAATCACCAACGCCAGTAGCGAGAACGCCGACACCAACGCAATGGCGAACACCGGCGTGCCGAAGCGGGGCGACAGGTAGCCGAAGCTGCGCCGTGGCAGCACGTTGTCGCGGCCCATGGTGAACAGGATGCGCGACACCGCCGCCTGGGAGGCCAGCGCCGAACCCAGGCTGCCCGCCACGTAGGCTGCCGTGAAGAAGTTGGCCAGGAACTGCCCACCGGCCTTGAGCATCACTTCGTTGGCTGCCGCGTCGGCATTGGCGAAGGTGGTGCCGGGCATCACCAGCTGGCTCACGTAGGCCAGCACGGTGAACAGCACGCCGGCGAACAAGGTGGTGAGGATGATCGCCCGTGGCACGTCGCGGCGGGCATCGCGGCATTCTTCGGCCAGGGTAGAGACGGCATCGAAGCCCAGGAACGACAGGCACAGCACCGCCGCCCCCGCCATGATCGCGCCGAACCCAGGCTTGGAACCATCGCCCAGCAGCGGCGCCAGCAGGTCCAGCGGCTGGCCAGCCAGCGATTGGCACGACAGCGCGACGAACACCAGGATGAAGATGATCTGTGCACCGACGATCAGGTTGCTGGTTTTCGCCACCGAGTGGATGCCCACCACATTGAGCACGGTAACCAGCACGATCGAGGCCAGGGCGATGGACCAGGCTGGAATGGCCGGGAAGGCGATATTGAGGAACAGGCCGATCAACAGGTAGTTGATCATCGGCAGGAACAGGTAATCGAGCAGCAGCGACCAGCCGGCCAGGAAGCCGACATTAGGGCCGAAGGCCATGTTGGTGTAGGAGTACGCCGAACCCGCGACTGGGAAGCGCTTGACCATGAAGCTGTAGGACGCGGCGGTGAACAGCATGGCCACCAGGGTAACCATGTAGGCGCCGGCGGTGCGGCCACCGGTGAGCTCGGTGACGATGCCGTAGGTGGTAAAGATGGTCAGCGGGACCATGTACACAAGGCCGAAGAACACCAGGGCGGGGAGGCCGAGAACACGGCGCAATTGGGCGGAGTTGGAGCTGGGTGGGTTGGCCATCGATCGATCCAGGCATTTTTGTAGTTGTGCTTTGGTCGATTTTTATCCACTTAGGGGGTGCATGACAAAAAAGTATTACTTATTGTAATTATTAGCCTGGGTTTTAATTGACGGGGTGTGGTGGGTTTGCGGGCCTCTTCGCGGGGCAAGCCCGCTCCTACAAGGGGGTACGCGGCCTCTGTAGGAGCGGGCTTGCCCCGCGAAGCAGGTTAGGCCATTTCGGCCCGCAACTGCTCGATCCGCTGGTCCTTGGCCAACCACAGCTGGTTCACCCAGGCCTGCACGGTCTGGCGGAACGCAGGGTCGTTCTCGTAATCCCCATCCCATAATGCCGGGTCCAGCTCGCGCACTTGAATGTCGATAATCACCCGGCTAATGCTGCCATTGAGCAGGTCCCAAAACCCCGGTGCCTGGTTGCCGGGGTAGACGATGGTGACGTCCAGCAGCGCATCCAGCTGCTCGCCCAGCGCCGCCAGCACGAAGGCCACGCCGCCGGCCTTGGGCTTGAGCAGGTAGCGGTAGGGCGACTGCTGCTCGCGCTGCTTGGCCTCGGTGAAGCGCGTGCCTTCAAGGTAGTTCACCACGGTGACCGGCTGGCGCTTGAACAGCTCGCAGGCCGCCTTGGTGATTTCCAGGTCCTTGCCTTTGAGCTCTGGGTGCTTTTCCAGGAACGCCTTGCTGTAGCGCTTCATGAACGGGTAGTCCAGGCCCCACCAGGCCAGGCCCAGCAGCGGCACCCAGATCAGCTCCTTCTTCAGGAAGAACTTGAAGAACGGTGTGCGGCGGTTGAGGCTCTCGATCAACGCGGGGATGTCGACCCAGGTTTGGTGGTTGCTGACGGCCAGGTACGAGGTGTCCTTGCGCAAGTTCTCGGCGCCGCGTACGTCCCAGCGGGTGGGGATGCACAGGGCGAAGATGGCTTTGTCGATTTCCGACCAGGTTTCGGCCACCCACATCACCGCCCAGGAGGCATAGTCACGCCCACAGCCTGGCAGCACCAGTTTGAGCAGGGCGAAGACCAGCAGCGGGCAGATCAACACCACGGTGTTGAGCAGCAGCAGGGTGGTCGTAAGAAGGCCGGTAAACAGGCGACGCATAAGGGGACTCTTGTTGTGGGAAGTTAGCAGGGCGCAATGATAAGCAGCGCCGAGGCCTACGCCAAATGCCCCGCGCCCGGTGGCGGGGACAAATGTTTCACAATTTGTTGGTTAACCTTGTGACAGCGAACCTATCCTGCCTGTGCAGTCTAAGCACTGACCCTTCTCAAGGAAGCCTGCCTGTGAAACCTCTGCTTGCCCTGTTGTCGCTGTTGGCGTTGCCGGTCATGGCCGCCGAACCCACGTTGTATGGCCGTTACGAGTACATCACCTTGCCGGAGCTGGGCCAAACCCTGAAGGCCAAGATGGACACCGGCGCCTGGACCGCCTCGCTGTCGGCCAAGGACATCGAGATGTTCACCCGCGATGGCGAGGAGTGGGTACGCTTCCGCCTGGCGACCAAGGACGCCGACGGCAAAGTGTATGAGCACCAGGTATCGCGCATCAGCAAGATCAAGGGCCGTGCCGATGAGGACGAGGAGGGCGATGCGCCGGAAATCTCCAAGCGCCCGGTGGTAGACCTGGAAATGTGCCTGGGGGGCGAGAAGCGCACCATGGAGGTCAACCTGGTGGACCGTAGCAACTTCAACTACCCGCTGCTGGTGGGCTCCAAGGCGCTGCGCCAGTTCAAGGCGGCGGTGAACCCGGCCAAGCGGTTTACGGCGGGCAAGCCTGATTGTTGATATGTGGCGCTGGTGCGGGCCCTTTCGCGAGCTGCGCTCGCTCCTACCGGTAATGTGCAAGCCTCACGTTAGGCGCCGCACCTGTAGGAGCGGGCTTGCCCGCGATGAGGCCAGTACGTTAAAAGTCCAGCTTTGCCCCAGCAAGGCCGGACGCCATGCCCCATATCCTCATCGTCGAAGACGAAGCCGCCATCGCCGACACCCTGGTCTACGCCCTGCAGGCTGATGGCCACAGCACTGAATGGGTAACCCTGGGCAGCGCTGCCCTCGACCAGCAGCGCTTGCGCCCCGCCGACCTGATCATCCTCGACATCGGCCTGCCCGACATCAGTGGCTTTGAAACCTGCCGCCAACTGCGCCGCTTCAGCGAAGTGCCAGTGATGTTCCTCAGCGCCCGCGACGGTGAGATCGACCGGGTGGTGGGCCTGGAAATCGGTGCCGACGACTACGTGGTCAAACCCTTCAGCCCCCGTGAGGTGGCGGCCCGGGTGCGGGCGATCCTCAAGCGCATGGCGCCGCGTGCCGAGGTGCAGGCGCCAGCGCCGTTGTTTCAGCTTGACACCCTGCGCATGCAGATCAGCTACCGCAGCCAGCCACTGGCCCTGACCCGCCATGAGTTCCGCCTGCTGCAATGCCTGCTCGAACAGCCCCAGCGGGTGTTCAGCCGTGAGCAACTGCTCGACGCCCTGGGCGTGGCCTCTGACGTGGGGTATGAGCGCACCATCGACAGCCACATCAAGAGCCTGCGCGCCAAGCTGCGCCTGGTGGCCGCTGCCGCCGAACCGATCCAGACCCACCGTGGCCTGGGCTACAGCTATAGCCCGGACAACGCCTGATGCGCCTGGGTATTCGCATTTTTCTGGTGTACTTCCTGTTCGTCGGGCTGGCTGGCTATTTTTTGCTCAACACCGTGCGCGAGCAGATTCGCCCGGTGGTGCGCCAGTCTTCCGAGGAAACCCTGGTCGACACCGCCAACCTGCTGGCGGAAATTCTCCATGATGACGTCAAGGCCGGCACCCTGGCCCAGAGCCGCCTGCCCGAAGTGTTGAAAGCCTACGGCCTGCGCAGCCCCGGCGCGCAGATCTGGGGCCTGGAGAAAACCCAGGTCAGCCACCGCATCTATGTCACCGACGCCAACGGCATCGTGCTGCTCGACTCCAGCGGGCAAGACCTGGGCAAGGACTACTCCAAATGGAACGACGTCTACCTGACCCTGCGCGGCCAGTACGGCGCCCGTTCCACGCGCAGCGTCGAGGAGGACGAGAACACTTCGGTGATGCACGTGGCAGCGCCGATCGTCGACAACGGCAAGATCATCGGCGCGGTCACCGTGGCCAAGCCCAACAGCTCATTGCAGCCCTATGTCGACCGCTCCGAACGGCGGCTGTTGAACCTGGGCCTGGGGTTGATCGTGTTTGGCCTGCTGGTTGGCGCGGCGTTGTCCTGGTGGCTGGTGCGCTCGTTGCGCCGGCTGGCGCGGTATGCCCAGGCGGTGAGCGAAGGCGAGCGGGCGGCGCTGCCGTACTACAAGGGCGGCGAGCTTGCGCACCTGGCCGAAGCGGTGGAGCGGATGCGCACGCAGCTGGAGGGCAAGGCCTATGTCGAGCGCTATGTGCACACCCTGACCCATGAGCTGAAAAGCCCCCTGGCTGCGATACGTGGGGCCTCCGAGCTGCTGCAGGGCGAGATGCCGGCCGAGCAGCGCGAGCGCTTTGCCGGCAATATCGAGCGCGAAAGCGAGCGCTTGCAGCAGATGATCGAGCGCTTGCTCAACCTGGCGCGGGTCGAGCAGATGCAGGCATTGGAAGACGAGCAGCTGGTGCCCTTGGCGGCCATGGTGGATGAACTGCTGCTGGCCCATGCGGCGCGGATCGAGGGCCAGGGCTTGCAGGTTCGCCAGCGGGTGCCGGCGGGCCTGCGCTTGCTGTGCGACCCGTTCCTGATGCGCCAGGCATTGGCCAACTTGCTCGACAATGCGCTGGACTTCAGCCCCAGCGGCGGCGCGCTGTTGTTCGAGCTGGAGCGCGAGGGCGAGCGGCTGGCGCTGAGCCTGTTCAACCAGGGCGAGGCGATTCCGGCCTATGCGCTGGGGCGGGTGAGCGAGCGGTTCTATTCGCTGCCCCGGCCTGGGAGCGGGCGCAAGAGCACCGGGCTGGGGCTGAATTTCGTGGCCGAGGTGATGCAGTTGCATGGCGGGGCGCTGGCGGTGGAGAACGTTGGCGGCGGCGTGCGGGTGCGGTTGTGGTTGCCGGGGCGGCGTATCGGTTGAGATGGCTGGGCCGCGCGCGGCGCTGGAAAAACACCCAATTCACACACGCGCTCCACGAAGCCTCCACGCAAGGCGCAGACACTGCGCCCACTGCCATAGGAGGCCCCATGAACAAATCCCTTGCCTACAAGCTCGGCACCATCGCCTTGCTCACTTTGCTGCTGATGATCCCCTTGCTGATGATCGGCGGCCTGATCAGCGACCGCCAGAACCTGCGTGACGGCGTGCTGCACGACATCGCCCAAAGCGCCAGCTTCGACCAGCAGATCAGCGGCCCGCTGCTGGTGGTGCCCTACCGCAAGTACCAGCGCCGCTGGATCGTGAAGGACGGCGAAAGCGTGGAGGAAACCAGCACCCTCAGTGGCCACCTGTACTTCCTCCCCGAAACCTTCGATGCCGACCTTGGCGTAGACACCGAACTGCGCGCCAGGGGCATCTACCAGGCGCGCCTGTTCCACGCCAAGGGGCGCATTTCTGGCCGCTTCAAGCTGCCGCACCACTGGGGCATCGACAAGGATTTCGACGACTACCGCTTCGACAAGCCGTTCCTGGCCGTGGGCATCAGCGATATCCGTGGCATCGAGAATGGCCTTGAACTGAGTTTCGACGACCAGCGCCTGCCGTTCGAGGCCGGCACCGGGCTGGACTGGCTGCGCAGCGGCGTGCGCGTGGCACTGCCGCAGCTGGACGGTGAGCAGGCCCGCGAGTTCGCCTATGGCTTCGACCTGGCCCTGCAGGGCACCGGCCAACTGCACCTGCTGCCGGTGGGCCGTACCAGCAGTGTCGACATGCGCGCCAACTGGCCGCACCCAAGTTTTGTCGGCAGTTACCTGCCCAGCCGCCGCGACATCGACGCAAATGGTTTCACGGCCCACTGGCAGACCTCGTTCTTCGCCACCAACCTGGAAGATGCCGTGCGCCAGTGCGCCACCGGCGGGCAGTGCGCCGACTTCAGCGAGCGCACCTTCGGCGTGAGCTTCATCGACCCGGTGGACCAGTACCTCAAGAGCGAACGGGCCATCAAGTACGCCTTGCTGTTCATCGCCCTGACCTTTGCCGGCTTCTTCCTGTTCGAGGTGCTGAAGAATCTGAGCGTGCACCCGGTGCAATACATCCTGGTTGGCGTGGCGCTGGCGTTCTTCTACCTGTTGCTGCTGTCGTTGTCCGAGCACATCGGCTTTGGCCCGGCGTATGGGCTGTCGGCTTCGGCCTGTGTGTTGCTGCTGGGGTTCTACCTGAGCCATGTGCTGCATAGCGTGGGGCGCGGGGTGGGGTTCGCGGCGGGGCTGGCGGCGCTGTACGGCATGCTTTATGGGCTGCTCAGTGCCGAGGACTATGCGCTGCTGATGGGCTCGTTGCTGTGCTTTGGCTTGCTGGGGGTGTTCATGGTGCTGACCCGCCGGTTGGACTGGGCGCGGGTGGGGAGGGCGGCATGAGGGAGGATAGAGCGATTGGGCGGTGGTTGGCCTTTCGAATCGGCCTGCTGTTTCCTTTGAAACCGAGGTGAGGCCTTCGCGGGGCAAGCCCGCTCCTACAGGGGGGTACGATCTTCTGTAGGAGCGGGCTTGCCCCGCGAAGGGGCCCTTCAGGCTACCGGTACGGTGGCAACCATCGACGGCCGCTTGGCCACCTCGGCATACCACGCCGCCAACCCAGGCTGGCGCTCACGCCAGCCAAACTCCGGCTGGCGCAGGTCCAGGTAGCCCAGCGCACAGGCAACGCCAATCGCCGCGATATCGAACCCGGAGGCGATCTCTGCCAGGTGCTCCTGCTCAAGGTTCGCAAGGCTGCGGCGAATCTTCTCGCTTTGCGCCTCAAGCCAAGCGTCCCAGCGCTTGTCCTCAGGGCGCAGGAAGCTTTCGTAACGGCTCAGCACCGCCGCATCCATGATCGCATCGGCCTGGGACGCCAGGGTCATGCGCCGCCAGCGTGCCGAGCCCTCGCGCGGCAGCAGCGGCAGGCCGACATGCTGCAGGTCGAGGTACTCGCAGATCACCCGGCTGTCGTGCAGCACGGTGCCGTCTTCCAGGCGCAGGGCCGGGATCTTGCCGATCGGGTTGCCCTGGTTGAGCTGGGCATCGCCGTTTACCGGGCTGACGTTCACCGGGTGCAGGGTCACCCGGCCAAGCTGGCCGGTTTCATGCAGCACCACCAGCACCTTGCGCACGAAGGGCGACAACGGCGAGTGGAACAGGGTCATGGTGCCCATGGCTCAGTTGCCTTGCAGGCTGGGCGGCAGGCACACGCCAGTGCCGCCGATGCCGCAGTAGCCTTCGGGGTTCTTGGCCAGGTACTGCTGGTGGTAGGCCTCGGCGAAGTACACGGTCGGGGCCTGGTCGATTTCGGTGGTGATCTCGCCGAAACCGGCTTTGTTCAACTCGGCCTGGAAGGTGTCGCGGCTGGCCTTGGCTTGCTCCAGCTGTTCCGGGCTGGTGCAGTAGATGGCCGAGCGGTACTGGGTGCCGATGTCGTTGCCCTGGCGCATGCCCTGGGTCGGGTTGTGCAGTTCCCAGAACATCGCCAGCAGCTCGCGGTAGCTGACTTTGTCTTTGTCGAACACCACCAGCACCACTTCGGTGTGGCCGGTCAGGCCCGAGCAGACTTCTTCATAAGTGGGGTTCGGGGTGAAGCCGCCGGCATAGCCGACCACGGTGCTGACCACGCCTTCGCGCTGCCAGAAGCGGCGCTCGGCGCCCCAGAAGCAGCCCAGGCCGAAGATGGCGAAGTCGATGCTGCCCTCGAAGAATGGGCCCAGCAGCGGGGTGCCTTCGAACACGTAGTGGAATTCGGGCAGGGACATTGGCGTTTCGCGGCCAGGCAGGGCCTGTTCCGCGGTAGGCATGACGTTTTTGTTCACCAGGATTTCCGAACGCAGGACCATGGCCGTTCCTCTGTGTTTAGTCAGTGAGATAGGTGTTGGGGCCTTCGCGGGGCAAGCCCGCTCCTACAAAGGCGGCGACGGGAGGTGCCTGTAGGAGCGGGCTTGCCCCGCGAAAGGGCCCGAATGGGCTCTAGTGTGCCCGACCTTGAAGCAGCTGTCAGGCCATTGGACCGCGCGGGTAGCGCTTGAGTTTTTCGGTAAGCTCGCGGCCTGGTATCGGCCGGTCGAACAGGTAGCCCTGGCCAACGTCGCAGCGGTGCCGGCGCAGGAACGCCAGCTGCTCAGGCGTCTCGATCCCCTCGGCCACCACCTTGAGCTTGAGGTTGTGGGCCATGGCCACCACCGCCGAGGTGATTTCCATGTCGTCCTGGTTGTCGGGGATCTCGTTGATGAAGCTGCGGTCGATCTTGATGATGTCGATCGGGAACTTCTTCAGGTAGCTCAGCGACGAGTAACCGGTGCCGAAGTCGTCCATGGCCAGGGTCAGGCCCAGGGCCTTGAGCTCGTCGAGCTGGCGGTGGGTGTCCTCGGTGGCTTCGAGCAGCAGGCCTTCGGTGAGTTCCAGCTCCAGCAGGTGCGGTGGCAGGCCTTCTTCCTTGAGGATCGAGGCGATCGAGGCCACCAGGTCGGGGTCGGAGAACTGCTTGGGCGACAGGTTGATGGCCACGTGCAGGCAGCCCATGCCGGCTTCCTGCAACTGCTGGCTCATGCGGCAGGACTGGCGCACCACCCACTTGCCGATGGGGATGATCAGGCCGGTTTCCTCGGCCACGCTGATGAACTGGTCGGGGCGGATCATGCCGCGCTCGGGGTGGTTCCAGCGCAGCAGCGCCTCCAGGCCCAGCAGGCGGCCACTGCGCAGGCACAGCTTGGGCTGGTAGAACACCTCCAGCTCGTTCTGGGTCAGGGCGCGGCGCAGGTTGTTTTCCACGAACAGCTTGTAGCTGGCCTCGGCGTTGAGCACTTCGGTGAACACCTGCACCTGGTGCTTGCCGTTGGCCTTGGCCTTGTGCAGGGCAAGGCCTGCGTTCTTCATCAGGCTGGCCGGGTCGCTGCCGTGCAGCGGCGCGTAGGCCAGGCCCACGGAGGCGGTGACGTTGATCAGCTGGTTGTCGACGAACATGGGTTTGTCGAGGGTGCGCAGCAGCTGCTGGGCAACGCCCTGGCCGTCTTCCAGGCTGGTGTCGTCGAGCAGCACGGCGAACTCGTTGCTGGCGAAGCGGGCGAGGATGCCGTTGGGGCTAAGGCTGTTGCGCAGGCGCCGGGCCAGGCTGATCAACAGTTTGTCGCCGGTCTGGTGGCCAAGGCTGTCGTTGATCCGCTTGAAGTTGTCGATGTCCACCAGCAGCAGGCACATCGGGTTTTCGCCGTCGCGGGCAAAGCGCTCGTCGAGGCTGCGGATGAACGCCGGGCGGTTGCCCAGGTTGGTCAGGTTGTCGGTGTAGGCCAGGCGCTCGATGCGCTGCTGGGCGAGCTTGGTCTGGGTAACGTCTTCGTAGATGCCGATGTAGTGGGTCAGCTCGCGGTTGTCACCGTATACCTTGGAGATCGACAGCTGGCCCCAGTAGGGTTCGAGGTTCTTGCGCCGGCTTTTGAATTCGCCTTGCCAACTGTTGCCCATGGCCAAGCTGGACGGCGAGTCGAACAGCAGCTCGCTCAGGTTTTCCAGGGCCGGCAGCTCGCCCAGGTGATGGCCCTGGACTTCCTCGGTGCTGTACTGGGTGATGGCCGTGAAGCTTGGGTTGACGTACTCCACCACGCCGTCGCGGTTCACCAGCAGGAAGGCGTTGGCGCTTTGCTCCACCGCGCGCTGGAACAGGTGCAGGGCGCTGGCGGCGGTGCGCCGGTTGTGGTTGGTGATTACCTGGGCGAACTGGTCGGCCAGCTCGCCGGCGAACGCGATTTCATCCGACTGCCAGGCCCGCGGCTGGCCGGTCTGCTCCAGGCACAGCACGCCCACCACCTGGCCGTCGACCCGCACGCTGGCGTCGAGCATGGCGTTGTTGCCTTCGTACAGGCTTGCCGCCAGCGCCCGGGTGCGTGGGTCGTGGTGGGCGTTGTGGGCGTCGATGGCGCGGCTGGCGTGCAGGGCTTCGAGGTAGTCGGGGAACTGGCTGGCGTCGATGGGCTCGGGCAGGCGGTGCATTTGCTCGTTGCGCAGCCAGGCGCTGATCGGCTCCAGGCGCTGGCCCTCCAGGTGCCAGATGCTGGCGCTGTCGACCTTGTAGATTTCGCAGGCGCTGCGGGTAATCAGCTGGGCGGCTTCGAGCAGCGAGTTTTCCGCACTGTAGCGTTGGCGGGCCAGGCGCAGGATCAGGTCCTGCTGGCCGCGCACACGTTCCAGGTGTTCAAGCTGTTCCTGCTGGGCGCGTTGGTTCAGCTGCAGGGCCAGTTGCAGGCGGTTGTTGCGCGACTCAAGGTCGGTGGCGTCCTGCTCGGCTTCGTCTTCGTCATCGAGCACGGTGAGAAAACCGCGCAGCAGCTGGCGGTTGTGCTGCTTGTAGGCTTCGCCGGCTTCCAGCACGCGCAGTGCGCGGGGCTGGGCGTGCAGGGTGTAGCGCACGCGGTAGTAGCCGCGCTTGCCGAGCTGTTGCTGGATTTCGTCGTGCAGCCGGTAGCGCGCCTCGGGCTCCATCAGGCTGGCATAGGGCGAGTCGATCAAGGCGCACAGTTCGGACGCGGGCAGGCCGAACTGGCGCTCGCAGGCGGGGTCCAGGAAGAGCATTGCCCAGGTGGCTTCGTTGAGCCTTTCGAAACGCAGCATGCCGAGCCGCGAGGGCACGGGAAGCTGCGTGACGACCTCGGCCGCCACACGGCTGGCGGCATCGGGTTGGCTTTTCATCGAAGACTCGCTTGAAGAGGGGAGGCGGCCTGGAGCGGCGGCACATTCGGCAAGGTTGCATCATGTCCCGAAGGCTGGCAAGCGGCCGTTTGGGTTCATGTATATGTTTTCGGCCGTTGGGCTGAAAACCTTGAATCGGCGGACGGAAATTGGCGCCTGGCGGCGCATCGCGAGCTGCGCTCGCTCCTACCAGGCTTATGCGGAACCGGTAGGAGCGAGCGCAGCTCGCGATGCGCCGCCAGGCGCAAAAAAAGCCCCGCCAATTGGCGGGGTTGAGGTACGAGCGTGGCAGCTCGAAAAAGTACCTGCCTCCCCAGGGGAAGGCAGGTTGGCTGCGTGTTACAGCAGCATGGTACGAATGTCGCCCAGCACGTCGCCCAGGCGCTTGGTGAAGCGCGCGGCGGCAGCGCCGTTGATCACACGGTGATCGTAGGACAGCGACAGCGGCAGCATCAGCTTCGGCTGGAAGGCCTTGCCATCCCAGACTGGCTGCATGGTCGCCTTGGAGACGCCCAGGATCGCCACTTCCGGCGCGTTGACGATCGGCGTGAAGCCGGTGCCGCCAATGTGGCCGAGGCTGGAGATGGTGAAGCAAGCGCCTTGCATGTCGTCGGCCGACAGCTTCTTGGTGCGGGCCTTTTCGGCCAGCGCCGCAGCTTCGGCAGCCAGTTGCAGCAGGCTCTTCTGGTCGACGTTCTTGATCACAGGGACCAGCAGGCCGTCCGGGGTGTCCACGGCGAAGCCAATGTGCACGTACTTCTTGCGGATCACAGCCTTGCCGCTTGGTGCCAGCGAGCTGTTGAAGTCCGGCAGTTCCTTGAGCAGGAAGGCGCAGGCCTTGAGCAGCAGCGGCAGCACGGTCAGCTTAACGCCAGCCTTCTCGGTCACGGCTTTCTGCGCAACGCGGAAGGCTTCCAGCTCGGTGATGTCGGCGGAGTCGAACTGGGTCACGTGCGGCACGTTCAGCCAGCTGCGGTGCAGGTTGGCAGCACCGACCTGCATCAGGCGGGTCAGGGCCACTTCTTCCACTTCACCGAACTTGCTGAAGTCCACGGCTGGAATCGGCGGGATGCCGGCGCCGCCGGTTGCGCCAGCGGCTGCTGGTGCTTCCTTGGCCTTCTGCATGACCGACTTGACGTAAACCTGCACGTCTTCCTTCAGGATGCGGCCGTGCGGACCGGTAGCCGCGACTGCGCCCAGGTCGACACCGAACTCGCGGGCCAGCTGGCGAACCGCTGGGCCGGCGTGAACCTTGGCGTTGCTGCCGGCAGCCGGTGCGCTAGCAACCGGAGCAGGAGCAGCAGCCGGGGCGGCAGCGGCAGGCGCGGCGGCCGGAGCCGCTTCAGCCTTGGCCGGGACAGCAGCGGCCGGCGCCGGGGCAGCAGCCGGTGCAGCGCCAGCCACCTTGAGCTTGAAGATCAGGTCGCCAGTGCCAACTTCGTCTTCGAGCTTGCACAGCACTTCCTCGACCACGCCAGCGGCTGGCGATGGGATTTCCATGGAGGCCTTGTCGGACTCCAGGGTAATCAGCGACTGGTCGGCTTCGACGGTGTCGCCGACCTTGACCAGCACTTCGATGATCTTGGCCTTGCCCGACGAGCCGATGTCCGGCACGTGGATGTCCTGCACGCTGGCGGCAGCCGGGGCTGCTGCCGGAGCAGGGGCGGCTGCGGCGGCCGGAGCCGGCGCAGCAGCTGGGGCTGGAGCAGCGGCGGCAGCCGGAGCCTCAGGGGCCGCAGCAGCGGCGCCCTCGGCTTCCAGAACCAGCAGCTCGTCGCCTTCTTTCAGGCGGTCGCCCAGCTTGACCTTCAGTTCCTTGATGACGCCGGCCTTGGGGGCCGGGATCTCCATGGAGGCCTTGTCGGACTCCAGGGTCAGCAGGCTCTGGTCAGCCTCGATACGGTCACCGACCTTGACGAACAGCTCGATGATTTCACCTTCACCGCTGCCGATGTCAGGTACGCGAATGAGTTCGCTCACTTAAAAATACTCCTCAGCAGTCCAGTGGGTTGCGCTTGTCCGGGTCGATGCCGAACTTGACGATGGCGTCAGCCACAACCTTGGGTTCGATCTCGCCACGGTCAGCCAGGGCTTCCAGGGCAGCCAGCACGACGAAGTGGCGGTCGACTTCGAAGAAGTGACGCAGCTTCTTGCGGCTGTCGCTGCGACCGTAACCGTCGGTACCCAGGACTTTGAACTCTTTGCTCGGCACCCACTGGCGAATCTGCTCGGCGAACAGCTTCATGTAGTCGGTGGACGCGATAACCGGGCCTTTGCGACCGTTCAGGCACTGCTCGACGTAGGTCTGCTGTGGCTTCTGGCCAGGCTTGAGGCGGTTGGCGCGTTCCACGGCCAGGCCGTCGCGACGCAGTTCGTTGAAGCTGGTGACGCTCCACACGTCGGCGCCGACGTTGAACTCTTCACGCAGGATCTTCGCCGCTTCGCGAACTTCGCGCAGGATGGTGCCGGAGCCCATCAGCTGTACGTGGTGCGCGGCTTCGCGGGTGTCTTCTTCGAGCAGGTACATGCCCTTGATGATGCCTTCCTCGACACCGGCCGGCATGGCTGGCTGCTGGTAGGATTCGTTCATCACGGTGATGTAGTAGAAGATGTCCTGTTGCTCTTCGGTCATCTTCTTCATGCCGTCCTGGATGATCACCGCCAGCTCGTAGCCGTAGGTTGGATCGTAGGTGCGGCAGTTCGGGATGGTGCCCGCCATCATGTGGCTGTGACCGTCTTCGTGCTGCAGGCCTTCACCGTTGAGGGTGGTACGGCCGGCGGTACCGCCGATCAGGAAGCCACGGGTGCGGCTGTCGCCAGCGGCCCAGGCCAGGTCGCCGATACGCTGGAAGCCGAACATCGAGTAGAAGATGTAGAACGGCAGCATCGGCTGGTTGTGGCAGCTGTACGAGGTACCGGCAGCGATGAACGACGACATGGCGCCGGCTTCGTTGATGCCTTCCTCGAGGATCTGGCCCTTCTTGTCTTCGCGGTAGAACATCACCTGGTCTTTATCGACTGGCTCGTAGAGCTGGCCGACCGAGGAGTAGATGCCCAGCTGGCGGAACATGCCTTCCATACCGAAGGTACGGGCTTCGTCCGGGATGATCGGCACGATGCGCTGGCCGATGTCCTTGTCCTTGACCAACTGCGCCAGGATGCGCACGAAGGCCATGGTGGTGGAGATTTCGCGGTCGCCCGAGCCGTCCAGGATCGCCTTCAGGGTTTCCAGCGGCGGGGTTGGCACGCTGAAGCTCTGGGCGCGGCGCTGAGGCACGAAGCCGCCCAGGGCAGCACGGCGCTCGGCCAGGTACTTGGCCTCGGCGGAGCCTTCTTCTGGTTTGAAGAATGGCAGGTTCTCGAGGTCGGCATCCTTGACCGGGATGTCGAAGCGGTCACGGAAGTGACGCAGGCTGTCGACGTCGACCTTCTTGGTGTTGTGCGCGGTGTTCTTGGCTTCGCCAGCACCGGTACCGTAACCCTTGATGGTCTTGGCCAGGATGACGGTTGGCTGGTCCTTGTGGTTCACAGCCTGGTGGTACGCCGCGTAGACCTTGTACGGGTCGTGGCCGCCACGGTTGAGCTTCCAGATCTCGTCGTCGGACAGGTCTTCGACCATGGCCTTGAGCTCTGGGGTGTTGAAGAAGTTCTCACGAACGTACGCGCCGTCTTTGGCTTTGTAGTTCTGGTACTCGCCGTCGATGACTTCGTCCATGCGGCGCTGCAGGGCACCGTTGGTGTCCTTGGCCAGCAGTGGGTCCCAGAAACGGCCCCAGACGACTTTGTTGACGTTCCAGCCACCGCCACGGAACACGCCTTCGAGTTCCTGGATGATCTTGCCGTTGCCTCGAACCGGGCCGTCGAGGCGCTGCAGGTTGCAGTTGATGACGAAGATCAGGTTGTCCAGCTTCTCGCGGCCGGCCAGGGCGATTGCGCCCAGGGATTCCGGCTCGTCGCACTCGCCGTCGCCCATGAAGCACCAGACTTTCTGCTTGCCGGCCGGGATGAAGCCGCGCGCTTCCAGGTACTTCATGAAGCGGGCCTGGTAGATGGCCTGGATCGGGCCCAGACCCATCGATACGGTCGGGAACTGCCAGAAGTCAGGCATCAGCCATGGGTGTGGGTACGAAGACAGGCCGTTGCCGTCCACTTCCTGACGGAAGTTGTTCATCTGCTCTTCGTTGATGCGGCCTTCCATGAAGGCACGGGCGTAGACGCCTGGCGAAGCGTGGCCCTGGAAGAAGATCAGGTCGCCGCCGTGTTCTTCGGTCGGGGCCTGGAAGAAGTAGTTGAAGCCGATGTCATACAGGGTGGCACTGGAAGCGAAGCTGGAGATGTGGCCGCCCAGGTCCGAGTCCTTCAGGTTGGTGCGCATCACCATGGCCAGCGCGTTCCAACGCACCATCGAGCGAATGCGGCGTTCCATGAACAGGTCGCCAGGCATGCGTGCTTCGTGGGTGACAGGGATGGTGTTGCGGTATGGCGTGGTGATTGCGTACGGCAGCTGGGAGCCACTGCGGGTGGCCAGCTCGCCCATGCGGGTCATCAGGTAATGAGCGCGGTCTTCGCCTTCTTTGTCGAGGACCGACTCCAGGGCATCCAGCCATTCCTGGGTTTCGATTGGATCGAGGTCTTGCATGGCTTGCTCCAGGGCGGAAAGGCCACCAGAATCGGGGGCCTGAGTTTGCGACTGGCCTTATGGGCAGACGTCGTGAATTCTTGGATTGCCGGTGTGTCTTCCGGCGCCGTGTAGTTTTACTACATTTGCTTTGGCATTTCATGCTTTTGCGCGCCATGGGTAGTAGTAATACTACACAAATGCGACGTTTGGTCGCACCTCGGCTTGTGAGGAAAAACGTTCATGTTGGTTGGCGATGTGTCGCGAACGGGTGGTTCTTGATGTTTCATGCCAATGATTCGTTTTTTTCAGCTATTTCCAACTTTTGTATGACAGTCCAACCGTGGTCCGGCTTCCCCTTGGCCGCAATTTCCCCTCCATTTCACGCCGATCAAGGATAGACCATGCGCCTACCTTTGCCGCCCGAACTGCCCCTCACCCTGCAACCGTTGGTCGCGCGCAACCAGCAGTTCCTCAGCGATGCCGTGGCCGGCCACGCCGAACTCGACCCACAGGCCTGGAGCCAGGCCCTGCGCCTGCAGTTCGACCAGGTGGCCGCTGCCAGCGACTTCGTGCTGGGCCTGGTGCAACGTGAGCCTGCGCTGCTGTTTGGCCTGATCGCCAGTGGCGAGCTGGCGCGCCGCTACAGCCCGGGCGAGCTGCGCGGGCAAATCGCCGCAGCGGCGCAGGCGGCGCAAAGCGAGGAGGAGCTGGCGCGCAACCTGCGCCGTGAGCGCAACCGCCAGCAACTGCGCATCATCTGGCGCGATGTCACCCGCCAGGCCGAGCTGGGGGAAACCTGCCGCGACCTGTCCGACCTGGCCGACGCCGCCATCGACGAAGCCTACCAGTGGCTGTACCCGCGCCACTGCCAGCAGTTCGGCACGCCCATCGGCAACCGCAGCGGCCAGGCGCAGCAGATGGTGGTGCTGGGCATGGGCAAGCTGGGCGCGGTAGAGCTGAACCTGTCGTCGGACATCGACCTGATCTTCGCCTTCCCCGAGGGCGGTGAAACCGAGGGCGTGAAGCGCTCGCTGGACAACCAGGAATTCTTCACCCGCCTGGGCCAGCGGCTGATCAAGGCGCTGGACCCGGTGACCGTCGACGGTTTCGTGTTCCGTGTCGACATGCGCCTGCGCCCCTACGGCTCGGCCGGTGCCCTGGTGCTCAGCTTCAATGCCCTGGAGCAGTACTACCAGGACCAGGGCCGCGACTGGGAACGCTACGCGATGATCAAGGCGCGGGTGGTGGCCGGCGACCAGGCTGCCGGTGCGCAACTGCAGGAAATGCTGCGCCCGTTCGTGTACCGCCGCTACCTGGACTTCTCGGCCATCGAGGCGCTGCGCACCATGAAGCAGCTGATCCAGCAGGAAGTGCGGCGCAAGGGCATGGCCGACAACATCAAGCTCGGCGCCGGTGGCATTCGCGAGGTCGAGTTCATCGCCCAGGCGTTCCAGCTGATCCACGGCGGGCGCGACCTGAGCCTGCAACAGCGCCCGCTGCTCAAGGTGCTGGCGACCCTGGAAGGCCAGGGCTACCTGCCGGCGGCGGTGGTGGCGGAGCTGCGCGAAGGCTATGAATTCCTGCGTTACACCGAGCACGCCATCCAGGCCATCGCCGACCGCCAGACGCAGATGCTGCCGGACAGCGAGCTCGATCGCGCGCGCGTGGCCTACATCCTGGGCTTTGCCGACTGGCAGGGCTTCCAGGACCAGCTGACCTACTGGCGTGGCCGGGTGGACTGGCACTTCCGCCAAGTGATTGCCGACCCGGACGACGAAGAAGGCGAGGGCGAACTGGTGGTGGGCGGCGAATGGTCGCCGCTGTGGGAGCAAGCCCAGGATGAAGAAGCGGCAGGCCGCCAGCTTGAGGAGGCCGGCTTCAAACAGCCCGCCGAAGCCTTGCGCCGTCTGGCCGCGCTGCGCGCAAGCCCGCAGCTGCGCTCGATGCAGCGCATCGGCCGCGAACGCCTGGACGCCTTCATCCCGCGCCTGCTGGCTCAGGCTGTGGAACATGCCAACCCAGACCTGGTACTGGAGCGTGTGCTGCCGCTGGTCGAGGCCGTGGCGCGGCGCTCGGCCTACCTGGTGCTGCTCACCGAAAACCCCGGAGCCCTGCGCCGTTTGCTGACGCTGTGCGCGGCCAGCCCGTGGATCGCCGAACAGATCGCCCGCTACCCGTTGCTGCTCGATGAATTGCTCAACGAAGGCCGGCTGTTCAGCCCGCCGTTGGCGCCGGAATTGGCCGCCGAGCTGCGCGAGCGGCTGACGCGCATTCCCGAGGACGACCTGGAGCAGCAGATGGAAGCGCTGCGCCACTTCAAGCTGGCCCACAGCCTGCGGGTGGCGGCGTCTGAAATCAGCGGCAACCTGCCGTTGATGAAAGTCAGCGACTACCTCACCTGGTTGGCCGAGGCCATTCTCGACCAGGTGCTGGCCCTGGCCTGGCGCCAGACCGTGGCCCGCCACGGCCAGCCCAAGCGCAGCGACGGCAGCCTGTGCGACCCAGGCTTCGTCATCATTGGCTACGGCAAGGTCGGCGGACTGGAGCTGGGCCATGGTTCGGACCTGGACCTGGTGTTCATCCACGACGGTGACCCGCAGGCCGAAACCGACGGCGCCAAGCCCATCGACAGCGCGCAGTTCTTCACCCGCCTGGGCCAGCGCATCATTCACCTGCTGACCACCCAGACCAACTCCGGGCAGCTGTATGAAGTCGACATGCGCCTGCGCCCCTCGGGCGCGGCCGGGCTGCTGGTCAGTTCGTTGGGCGCGTTCGAGCGTTACCAGCAGAACGAGGCCTGGACCTGGGAACACCAGGCCCTGGTGCGCGCCCGCGTGCTGGTGGGCTGCAAGCAGGTGGCAACGGCGTTCGAGGGCGTGCGTGCCAAGGTGCTGGGCCAGGCCCGCGACCTCGGCAAGCTGCGCACCGAGGTGAGCGAAATGCGCGCCAAGATGCGCGACAACCTGGGCACCAAGGCAACCGTTGCCGGCACCGCGGCCAATGCCTTCGATGCCGGGGTGGCGTTCGATATCAAGCAGGATGCCGGCGGTATCGTGGATATCGAATTTATGGTGCAATACGCCGCTTTGGCCTGGTCCCACGACCATCCGGCCATACTCCGATGGACCGATAACATCCGCATTCTGGAAGAGCTGGAGCAGGCAGGTTTGATGCCGGCCAGTGACGCGGTGCTGTTGCGTGAGGTGTACAAGGCGTTTCGCTCGGCGTCGCACCGCCAGGCCCTGCAGAAGCAGGCCGGGGTGATCGACGCGGCGCAGTTTGCCGATGAGCGCCGTGAAGTGCGGCGGATCTGGGGGGAACTGGGCCTGAGCTGATACCGTGCTGGTTTCTTCGCGGGGCAAGCCCGCTCCTACAGGGACCGCACCGGCCTGTAGGAGCGGGCCCCGCGAATGGACCCTGCGAGTGGTACACTGTCCGCCACATAGCCTGAATATAAAGAGGGGAGGCCAGGCTGTATGCAGCCTGTAGCCTCCCCGAGCGTTTCTGGACTAAGCATGAGAATACTGATCATTGGCCCCAGCTGGGTCGGCGACATGGTGATGGCGCAGACCCTGTTCCAGTGCCTGAAACAGCAGCACCCCGACTGCGTGATCGACGTGCTCGCCCCCGAGTGGAGCCGGCCGATCCTCGAACGCATGCCCGAGGTGCGCCAGGCCTTGAGCTTCCCGCTCGGCCACGGCGCGCTGGAGCTGGCCACGCGGCGGCGCATCGGCAAGTCCCTGGCCGGCCAGTACGACCAGGCCATCCTGCTGCCCAACTCGCTGAAATCGGCGCTGGTGCCGTTCTTTGCCGGCATTCCCAAACGCACCGGCTGGCGCGGCGAAATGCGCTTTGGCCTGCTCAATGACGTGCGCAAGCTGGACAAGGCACGCTACCCGCTGATGATCGAGCGCTTCATGGCCCTGGCCTACGCGCCCGGCACCGAACTGCCGCAGCCCTACCCACGCCCAAGCCTGCAGATTGAAGCGCAAAGCCGCGAGGCGGCCCTGGGCAAGTTCGGCCTGGCCCTGGACCGCCCGGTGCTGGCCCTGTGCCCGGGCGCCGAATTCGGCGAGGCCAAGCGCTGGCCGAGCGAGCACTATGCCGCCGTGGCCGACGCGATGATTCGCCAGGGCTGGCAGGTGTGGCTGTTTGGCTCGAAGAAGGACCATCCGGTGGGCGAGCAGATTCGCGACCGCCTGATCCCAGGCTTGCGTGAAGAGTCCTACAACCTGGCGGGTGAAACCTCGCTGGCCGAGGCCATCGACCTGATGTCCTGCGCCGATGCCGTGGTGTCCAACGACTCGGGCCTGATGCACGTGGCCGCCGCGCTCAACCGGCCGCTGGTGGCGGTGTACGGCTCGACCTCGCCGGGCTTCACCCCGCCGCTGGCCGAGCAGGTTGAAGTGGTGCGCACCGGCATCGATTGCAGCCCGTGCTTCGACCGCACCTGCCGCTTCGGCCACTACAATTGCCTGCGCCTGCTGGAGCCGGGCAAAGTCATTGCCGCCCTGCACAGCCTGGGCGGGCCGAACCTGATTGACACCTTGGCCGAGGCCGACTAAGTGCGGGTACTGATTATCAAGACCTCGTCGCTGGGGGACGTGATCCACACCCTGCCGGCGCTTACCGATGCCGCCCACGCCATCCCGGGCATCCGTTTCGACTGGGTGGTGGAAGAAGGCTTCGCCGAGATCCCCAGCTGGCACCCGGCGGTGGACAAGGTCATTCCGGTGGCGATTCGCCGCTGGCGCAAGAACCTCTGGCAGACCATCAAGAGCGGCGAGTGGAAGGCGTTCAAGCAGCGCTTGCGCGAGCACACCTACGACCTGGTGATCGATGCCCAGGGCCTGGTCAAGTCGGCCTGGCTGACCCGCTACGTGAAGGCGCCGGTGGCTGGCCTTGACCGCTATTCGGCCCGTGAAGGCTGGGCCAGCCGTTTCTACGACCGGCGCCTGTCGGTTGCCGTTGGCCAGCATGCCGTGGAGCGTGTGCGCCAGCTGTTCGCCATGGCCCTGGCCTACGACCTGCCCGAGGGCATCGGCAACTACGGCCTGGACCTCGACCGCCTGCAACTGCCGCCGGCGGCGCCCTACGTGGTGTTCCTGCACGGTACCACCTGGGCCACCAAGCACTGGCCCGAAGCCTACTGGCGCGAGCTGGCCGAGCGCCTGGGCCAGCGCAAGCTGCAAGTGCGCCTGCCCTGGGGCAACCCGGCGGAGAAAGCCCGCGCCGAGCGTATCGCCCAGGGCTTGAACAATTGCCAGGTGCTCCCCAAGTTGAACTTGGCAGGCGTTGCCCGCGTGCTGGCGGCGGCCAAGGCCTGCGTTGCCGTGGACACCGGCCTGGGTCACCTGGCCGCGGCACTGGATGTGCCGACCATTTCGCTGTTCGGCCCGACCAACCCGGGCCTGACCGGCGCCTATGGCCGGGTGCAGGTGCACCAGGCCAGCGACTTCCCCTGCGCCCCGTGCCTGCAGAAGAAGTGCACCTACAAACCGAGCGCCGACGACCTGCGCCGGTTCGATATCAAACGCGAGTGGCCGCTGTGCTTCACTCGCCTGAATCCCGAGCATGTGGCGAGCCGCCTGAGCGCGCTGCTGCTGGCTGAGGATGTTCGTTGATGCAACTGGCTTTCGTGCTTTACAAATATTTCCCCTTCGGCGGGCTGCAGCGCGACTTCATGCGCATTGCCCTGGAGTGCCAGAAGCGTGGCCACCAGATCCGTGTGTACACGCTGATCTGGGAAGGTGACATTCCGCCGGGCTTCGAGGTGCTGGTGGCGCCGGTGAAGGCGATCTTCAACCACCGCCGCAACGAGAAGCTCAGCGCCTGGATGGCCGCCGACCTCGCCAAGCGCCCGGTCGACCGCCTGATCGGCTTCAACAAGATGCCGGGGCTGGACGTTTACTATGCCGCCGACGGCTGCTTCGAGGACAAGGCCCAGACCCTGCGGGGTGGCCTGTACCGCCGCTGGGGCCGCTACCGGCACTTTGCCGAGTACGAGCGCGCCGTGTTCGCCAAGGACGCGCACACCGAAGTGCTGATGATTTCCGAAGTGCAGCAGCCACTGTTCATCAAGCACTACGGCACCCCCGTGGAGCGCTTCCACCTGCTGCCGCCGGGCATTTCCCAGGACCGCCGGGCACCGGCCAACGCCGCCGAGATCCGCGCCGAGTTCCGCAAGGAATTCAACCTGGGCGATGACGACCTGCTGCTGGTACAGATTGGCTCCGGGTTCAAGACCAAGGGCGTCGACCGCAGCCTCAAGGCCCTGGCCGCGCTGCCCTCGGCCCTGCGCAAGCGCACCAGGCTGATGGTCATCGGCCAGGACGACCCCAAGGTGTTCCAGCTGCAAAGCGCCACCCAGGGGCTGGGCGAGCAGGTGCAGTTCCTCAAGGGCCGCAGCGACATCCCACGCTTCCTGTTGGGCGCCGACTTGCTGATTCACCCAGCCTACAACGAGAACACCGGCACCGTGCTGCTTGAAGCCCTGGTGGCCGGGCTGCCGGTGCTGGTGTCCAAGGTGTGCGGTTATGCCCACTACATTGCCGAGGCCAACAGCGGCCTGGTGCTGGACGAGCCGTTCGAGCAGGAACAGCTCAACGGCCACCTGCAGCGCATGCTCGAAGACCCGCAGGCGCGTGCCGATTGGGCGCGCAATGGCCTGGCCTTCGCCGACACCGCCGACCTGTACAGCATGCCCCAGCATGCTGCCGATGTGATTCTGGGGCAGGAGACTGCATGAAGCTGAAGCTGGCCGAACCGTTCAAGCGCCTGTGGGCCGGGCGCGACCCCTTCGAGGCTGTGGAGGCGCTGCAGGGCGAGGTGTTCCGCGAACTGGAAGGCCGCCGCACGCTGCGTACCGAAGTGGAGGGCGAAGGCTACTTCGTGAAGATCCACCGGGGCATCGGCTGGGGCGAGATCTTCAAGAACCTGCTGACCGCCAAGCTGCCGGTGCTGGGCGCCGGCCAGGAATGGCAGGCCATCGAGCGCCTGCATCAAGTGGGCGTGCCGACCATGACCGCCGTGGCGTATGGCGAGCGGGGCAGCAACCCGGCTGCCCAGCATTCGTTCATCGTCACCGAGGAGCTGGCGCCGACCATCAGCCTTGAAGACTACAGCATCGACTGGGTTCGCCAGCCACCTGAGCCACGCCTCAAGCGTGCGCTGATAGCCGAGGTGGCGAAAATGATCGGCACCATGCACCGCGCCGGGGTCAACCACCGCGACTGCTACATCTGCCATTTCCTGCTGCACACCGACCGCCCGGTGACGCCGGACGACTTCAAGCTGTCGGTGATCGACCTGCACCGCGCCCAGACCCGCCCTGCCATCAGCCGCCGCTGGCGCGACAAGGACCTGGCCGCGCTGTATTTCTCGGCGCTGGACATCGGCCTTACCCGGCGCGACAAGCTGCGCTTCTTGCGCGGTTACTTCCAGCGCCCGCTGCGCCAGGTGCTGGCCGAGGAAGCGGCGCTGCTCGCCTGGCTGGAGCGCAAGGCGCAGAAGCTTTACGACCGCAAGCTACGTTATGGGGATGCACTCTGATGGCGGGTTGGACACTGGCGCCGGGCTATGAGCACCTGGCGGCGGACTTCGGCAGCCTCGATGCGGTGTTCGCCATCAAGGGCGAACGCCTGACCCGCGACCCGCTCAGCGAGGTCATTCGCATCGAGCGCGACGGGGTCAACTATTACGTCAAGCGCTACACCGGCGCCGGCAAGCACATGCGCCGCTACCTGGGCCGCCCACGGATCAAGGCCGAGTGGCAGAACCTCAAGCAGTTCGCCAAGTGGGACATCCCTACCGCTGAAGTGGTGGCCTGGGGCCTGGAGCGCAATGGCCTGGCCTTTGGCCGGGGCGCCATGGTCACCCGCGAGCTGCCGCGCACCGAAGACCTGTCGGCCCTGGCCGAGCGCAACGACCCGCGGCTGGCCGACCGCCTCTGGGTCGACAAGCTCAGCCGCCAGCTGGCGCGCCATACCCGGGTGATGCACGAACACCGCTTCGCCCACAACGACCTGAAGTGGCGCAACCTGCTGGTCGACGACCTGGGCACGCTATTCTTCATCGATTGCCCCACCGGCGATTTCTGGCGCGGCTTCATGTGGCGCCACCGGATGATCAAGGACCTGGCGTGCCTGGACAAGGTCGCCAAATACCACCTGTCGGCGACCCAGCGGCTGCGTTTCTACCTGCAGTACCGCGGGCGCCAACGCCTGAACGCTCGCGACAAGCGGCGTATCCGCCAGGTGCTGAGCTTCTTCGAGGGAAGGGAATGACCGATTACCTGGCCAGCGCGGAGCTCGCGCTGCTCAAACGCCATGGCTTGAACGACTTCGAGGCGCTGTGGGCGCTGCAGCTCGACGCCGTGGACGAACCCAACACCGGCCGTGGCGGCTGGAGCAGCGTCTATCGGCTGGAGCTGGAGGGCAAGGGGTACTACCTCAAGCGCCAGAGCGACTACCTGACCCGCACCCTGCACAGCCCGTTCGGCGAGCCCACCTTCGCCCGCGAGTTCCGCAACATCAGCCGCTACCAGAAGCTGCGCATTCCAGCGCTGCAGGCGGTGTTCTACGGTGAGCGCAAGCAGGGCGGCAAGCACCGGGCCATCCTCATGACCCGCGCCCTGGACGAATGGCGCGACCTGGACGGCCTGCTGGCCGAGTGGGCGCAGCTGGACGCTGGCGCGCGTGCCGGCATCCTCAAGGCCTGTGGCCGGCTGGCGCGCACCCTGCACGGGGCTGGCCAGGTGCATGGCTGCTTCTACCCCAAGCATATTTTCCTGCGCCAGCGCCGCGAAGGCTGGGAAGCCCAGCTGATCGACCTGGAAAAGACCCGGCCGCTGCTGTTTGGCATGCGTGACCGCCTCAAGGACCTGGAGCCGCTGCTGCGCCGCGCGCCGGCATGGGCCGAGGCGGAGGTGCGCGAGCTGTTGGCTGCCTACCTGGAACAACCCGCCAGCAGCCCGCTGGTGGGCACCTGGCTCAAGCGCCTGACGCAACGCCGTCGTGAAAAAGAGGCCCGCTGATGCGTTTGTCTGAACTCAAGGACGCTGGCCGCAGCCCGTCCTTGCCCCTGAGCATTACCCTGGCCGATGCCGCAGGCCCAGCCGACCTGCAACTGCTGAGCCTGTTGCGCGTGTTGCCCGGCCAGCGCTATGTCGGCGCCGGCGTCTGGCGCGGCACCCCAGTGCTGGCCAAGCTGTTGGTCGGCAGCAGCGCCGCCCGGCATTTCCAGCGTGAGCTGGACGGCGTGAAGCGGCTGGCCGAGCAGCGCCTGACCACCCCACAACTGCTGGCCGATGGCCTCAAGGAAGGCGAGGGCGGCTGGCTGTTGTTCGAATACCTCGACGGTGCGCAAAGCCTGGCCGATGCCTGGGCGGCGGTAGAGCAGTTGCCGGTGCTGGCCGACGAGCAGCACCTGGTGTTGGGCGAAGCGTTGACCGCCGTTGCCCAGATGCACGCCCAGGGCCTGTGGCAGGAAGACCTGCACCTGGACAACCTGCTGCGCCATGGCGGCAAGCTGTACCTGATCGACGGCGCCGGCATCAAGGCCGAAACCCCCGGCCAGCAGTTGTCGCGGCCACGGGTACTGGAAAACCTCGGGGTGTTCTTCGCCCAGTTGCCCAAGCGCCTGGAGCCGTTCATCGAGGAGTTGCTGGTGCACTACCTGCTGGCCAACGCCGAGCATGCGCTGCCGATGGAAGCGCTGCAGAAGCAGGTGGACAAGGTGCGCAACTGGCGCCAGAAGGACTACCTGGAAAAGGCTGGCCGTGAGTGCAGCCTGTTCAGTGTCGAACGTAGCCTTTCAGGCCTGCGGGCGATTCGCCGTGGCGAGGTCGAGGCCATGCTCCCGGTGCTGGCGCGGGCCGACGAATTGATCGACCAGGGCCATTTGTACAAGACCGGCGGCGCCGCCAGCGTGGCCCGCATCGACGTCGATGGCCGCACGCTGGTGCTCAAGCGCTACAACATCAAGAACACCGCCCACTGGTTCAAGCGCTTCTGGCGCCCGAGCCGGGCCTGGCATTCCTGGATCGAAGGGCATCGCCTGGAATTTCTCGACATCGCCACGCCGCGCCCGCTGGCCGTGCTGGAGCAGCGGGTGATGGGGCTGCGCAGCCGCGCCTACCTGGTGACCGAGTACGTCGATGGCCCGGACCTCACCGCGTGCTTTGCGCCCTATGTGGAAAACGGCGATGCACCTGAAGAGCAGGTCGATGCCCTGGTGCAGGTGATGCAGCAGCTGATTCGCGAGCGCATCAGCCATGGCGACTTCAAGGGCCATAACCTGTTCTGGCACAACGGCCAGTGGTCGCTGATCGACCTGGACGCGATGTGCCAGCATGCCACCCAGCTCAGCTTCGCCCCGGCCTTTGCCCGTGACCGGGCGCGGCTGCTGCGCAACTGGCCGAGCAGCAGTGCCCTGCATCAGCGGCTCGACCGGCTGTTGCCACGGCTGGCCGAGTAAGCGCCGGGCAGCGCCAGCCAACTGCTGCTGCGCCCCGCCTGGCGCACGCGAATGCGCCATTGCGCGTCCTGCCAGCGCAGCACCGCCCAAGGCACCACCCCGGCCCCCGTGGCCTGGGGAATGGGCAAGTGGTAGTGCCCGGGCAGCAGGTGGCGGCGTAGCGGCAGCTGGCCGCCCGGGGTTTGCAGGTAAAGCTGCCCATCGACGCTGAACAGGCCGCTGGCATCGCTGGCGGTGGCGTCGGTAATCGGCTCGGGTAGGCGGCAATCGTCGAACAGGCGCTTAAGGTCCGGCAGGCCGTCGTGCCAGAGCAAGGGCGAGTCGATGACCCAGTTGCCATCGGCCAGGCGCTTGACCGGCTGCGTCAGGTAGGCATCCGGGCGGTCGGGGTCGATGGCCCGCCAGCGGCTGCCGTCGAACGACACCTTGAAATAGCGCCCCTGGGCATCCTGCACGAAATACTCGGACAACCCCTCGACCGTCGAGGCCTTCTCGTAGACTTCTTCGCCATACAGCCCGTCGATGCGGTAGCGCAGGTTGCTGGTTTCAGGTGTGACGGCGAAGCGCAGCGGCAATGGCAAGGGCGGTTGCTTGGGCATGCCGCGCAGTACCCGGCGCATCAGCCCGGTGCTGAGCAGGCTGGTGCCGGCATCGTTGAAATGGCTCAGGGCGTTGTAGGCGTGGCTGAGCACTTCGTTGAGGTCTTCATTGCGGTAGGCCGCCACGCCGTTCCAGATTTCCAGGGCCATGCGCCCCAGGGCCAGCGGGATCATCACTTTTACCGGCAGGAAGATGCTGATCAGGTCGAGCAGGGTCCAGCCCAGCTTCAACGCCTGTTCGGCATCGGACTCGGCGGTGCTGTGGCTGTTGGCGTCGGCGGCGGCCAGCATGGCGCGCACTTCGGCCCTGTAGCAGGCCAGGAACAGCTCGTCGGTGATGGCTGGGGTTTGCAGCACTTTGCCCAGGCGGCCCTTGAGCAACAGGCCCTCGACCTGTGCGCTGGGCAGCAGGGGCAGGCGCTGGGCGAGGTAGCTGCGCAGTGCCGGCTTGTTGCGCAGCAGGCGTAGCAGGGCGCGGGTATTGGCGAACGAGCGCCAGGCGCGCCGGTCGGGGGCGTCGGGGGTGTAGAGCACGAACGAGGTGTCGTTGGGGGATTCGCTGGCGAGCAGTAGCAGGCCTTGCAGCGTATTGCCATCGACCAGCAATTGCCGG
This sequence comes from Pantoea sp. Tr-811, assembly GCF_011752535.1. Taxonomy (NCBI): domain Bacteria; kingdom Pseudomonadati; phylum Pseudomonadota; class Gammaproteobacteria; order Enterobacterales; family Erwiniaceae; genus Pantoea; species Pantoea sp. Tr-811. The sequence continues at coordinate 106,917 of NZ_VWXJ01000004.1, read as the reverse complement.
GCAATCACCGGGTGGCCGTCTACCCGTGGCCGTAGGGTGTTGTGCGGTTGTGCCAGCACCTGCTGCACCCAACGGTAGTGCCGCTCGGCCCAGTCCGGGGCCAGGTGCCCGGCATAGCGTGCCTTGGCCATTTCGGCGCGCATGCGGGCGTAGTTGACCTTGCGGTGGGCCTGCAGCCGCCAGATGCCCAGTGGTGAATCAAGCAACTGGGTGCGCAGGTAGCTGGCGTAGCTGTCGCCGACATTCAGGTTCCTGACCAGCGCCTTGACGTAGCCCGGGGTTAATCCGGCCGGCAGGGCAGTGCCGTCGGCGGTGCTTACCCGCGCTGTCAGCCAGTAGTCGTAGTCGAACCAGGCCACATTGCGCACGGCCAGTTCGTCCAGTGGGTAGCGCGCGCGATAGGCTTCGACCAGCTCGCCGCCTACGCGCTCGAAACCACGCCAGGTCACATAGGAGGAGGGTTGCAAGGGGTTGAGCCAGGGGCCCGTCTGGCGGGTGTGGGTGACCGTGATGTAAATGGCGGAAGGCTCGATGGCCAGGCCCAGGTCGTTGCGCAGCTGTTCTTGCACCCGCTCCCGCGCCCAGCGTTGCAGGGTTTCACGCTGCTGGAACTGGCGCAACGTAAGGATACCGGGGGCCGCGACCTGCTCACCGGCCGCCACCAGTTCCTGCATGCCTTGCATGATATGGGCAAGTGCTTGCGGGCTGGCCGAGCGCAGCCAGTTGGGCAGGTTCTGTTCGAGCAGGGCCGCATAGCGGCTGTCGAGCAGTACCTTGCTGCCGGCTTCCAGCTCCAGCGCCATGGCCTTGCGCAGCTGTTCAGCGGTTGGCGCAGGTTCGCTTGCCCAGGCTTGGTTCAGGCGCAGGCGCTGGGCTTCCAGCAAGTGCTCGACCTGCGCGTGCAGCGGGTCGTCGGCATACCATTCATAGCGCAGGCGGTCGGCCTGGCCGGCCTGTTCGATCTGCGCCGGGTCCACCAGCAGGCGCAACAAGGGGGCACCTTGCAGCGGGTCATCCAGGCGCTCGCACAGCTCCTGGTGCAGGTGGCCCAGGGTCGGGTAGGCCTCCAGGCCCTGGGCCAGGCCCCAGAGCAGCACCGGGCCGGTGGCCTGGTCGGCTTCAAGGTTTTGCCCTTCCTCGGTTCCGCTGACGATCACGAACATGCCAGGCAATGCCGCACGCCAGGCAGGGCGGCTACGTGAGAGCACCGGGCGGTAGGCCTGGGCACGCCCGGCGAGCGGTTGATGCCGGCGCTGCCAGGCGTAGGGCAGGTCGAGAAACAGGCTGAGGGTGTTGGCCAGTGCTGCGCTCAAGGTTTGGTCGGCCAGGCGCAGGTCGGCTTCGGCTTGCATCATCGCCCGGCGGATGTCGGCCAGCCGGGTCGTGCGTGAGCGGCCCTGGCTGTCGGCCTCGGCCCAAAAGGCGGCGAGGTCGCCATGCAGCTGCTGGCGTGTGGGCAAGGGTGAGGGAATGCCTGGCATGGTGTCGAGCAGGGCCAGGGCCTGTTGGTGCAGGAAGTTGATGCGTTGCAGGGGTAGCATGCGCCGCTCCTTGGATGAGGGAGCGGGCATGCTGAAAGGGGCGTGTGCTGGCCGGGGGGTAACCGGCTACCTCATTTGCACAGGCCGCGCAGGCTGAACCACGCCGGAAGGCCAAGCCCAAGCCAGGCGAGCATGTCCCAGGCGCCGTCACCCAGTAGCGCGGCGAACAGCCCCAGCGCCCCGAGCAAGGCAATGGCGGCGGGCCAGGCGAACACCTTGGCGGTGGATTGCGAGCGGTGGCTCATGCCCTGGCCTCCCGGGGGCGGCGGTGCTTGCCCAGCCAGAGGTACAGGCCACTGCCCAGGACGATGATGGTCAGCACGTCGAGCACGGCCCACAGTACCTGCATCGGGCGGCCGCCGTAGTCACCGAAATGCAGCGGTTGCGACAGGCCCATGGCGTCCATGTACCAGGGCCGCTCGCCCACGGCGGTGACTGCCAGGGTGCGGGCATCGATCAGCACGGGGGTGAGCAGGTGCGAGGTCAGGTGCGTGGCGCCTTTCATGAACACCGCGTAGTGGTGCTCGCTGGAAAAGCGTGTGCCGGGGAAGGCGATGAAGTCCGCGCGCATGCCGGGCGCGGCCCGTTCGGCGATGGCCAGCAGGCCGCTGGCGGGGGCGCGCTCGGCCAGCGGCGGGGCGTTTTGGTAGGGGGCGACCATGGCCGCCAGGCTGTCGTTGCGCCAGGCGGCGATCACCAGGTCGGACAGGGCGCTGATTACTCCGGTGACGCCGACGGTCAGCGCCCAGGCCAGGGTGACGATGCCGATCAGGTTGTGCAGGTCGAGCCAGCGCAGGCGCCGGGACTTGTCATGGCGCACGGTGGCAAATTCCAGGCGGCGCATGAAGGGCGCATAGAGCACGGTGCCGGAGACGATCGCGACGATGAACAGCACGCCCATGAAGGCCAGCAGCAGCTTGCCGGGCAGGCCTGCGAACAGGTCCACGTGCAGGCGCAGCATGAGCATCATGAAGCCGCCGTTGGCAGCGGGCATGGCCACGGCTTCGCCGGTGCGGGCGTCGAGCATGAAGGTGTGCGACGAATTGGGTTCGGTGCCGGCGGTGGCGGCGGTGATTGCCACGACGCCGTTGGGTTCGTCTTCGTCGAAGCCAAAGTATTGCATCACTTCGCCGGGGCGGTGCTGCTCGGCCTTGATGACCAGTTGCTGCAAGTCCAGGTGGGGGGTGTTGGCGGGCATTTCGCGCAACTCGGCGGCGTCGCCGAGCAGGTGTTCGAGTTCGTGGTGGAAGATCAGGGGCAGGCCGGTGAGTGCCAGCAACAGCAGGAACAGGGTGCAGACCAGGCTGCTCCAGGTGTGGATCACGGACCAGCGGCGGATGGTTGGGCTTTTCATCACGGTACCGTTTTTGTCTGTTGGAGCGGGGGGCTGCTTTGCAGCCCAATCGCGACCTTTGGTCGCTCCTACAGGGGGGCGATGTGTTTTCCCCGGTAGGAGCGACCAAAGGTCGCGATTGGGCCGCAAGGCGGCCCCGGCTCACTCAGAACTTATAAGAAGCACTGGCCACGACGCTGCGCTCGTCGCCGTAGTAGCAGTAGTACGAGTCACAGGTGGAGATGTAGTCCTTGTTGAACAGGTTGGTGGCGTTGACTGCCACCGACGCGCCCTTGAGGCTGGTGCTCAGGCGGCCCAGGTCGTAGTGCACGGAGGCATCGAACACGGTGTAGGCGTTGGCCTTGCCCAGGTAGGTGTTGGCCTGGTCGCCGTAGGTGTTGCCGGTGTAGCGCGCGCCACCGCCGATGCCGAAGCCATCGAGGATGCCGCTGTGCCAGGTGTAGTCGGCCCACAGCGAGGCTTGCTGGTTAGGCATCAGTTGCAGGCGGTTGCCTTTGTACTGGCCGTCCTGTACTTCCGATTTGGCCAGGGTGTAGGCGGCGGTCAACTTGAGGTTTTCGGTGACGTCGGAAACGGCTTCCAGTTCAAGGCCGCGTACCTTCACTTCGCCGTTCTGGCTTGTCACGCTGGTGTTGCCGTCATTGTTGGTGACCAGTACGTTTTTCTGAGTCAGGTCGTACACGGCCGCAGACAGCAGAGTGTTGGAGCCTGGCGGCTGGTACTTGATACCCAGCTCCCATTGTTTGCCTTCGGTTGGCTTGAACGAGCTGGTTGGGTCAACGTCCGCCTTGCTTGCCGGCTGGAAAGACTCGGCATAAGACAGATACGGCACGAAGCCAGAATCGAAGACGTAACTGATTGCTGCGTTACCGCTGAAGTTACTGTCGCGCTGAGTGTTGGTGGCATTGCCCTTGTTGAAGAATTTGGTGTCTGTATGTACCCAATCTTCGCGGCCACCTAAGGTCAGGCGCCAGTTGCCGAGTGCCATTTGGTCTTGGATGTAGACACCAGTCTGACGGGTTTTCTGGTCGTAGTCGTAGTAGGCGCCAGAACGGTCTGGACGGGTGATTGGCAAACCGTAAACGGGATTGTTGACGTTGATGCTTGGTGCAGTGCCGTAAATGGTCAGGAAATTGTTGTTGGTCCGCTGATGGTCCAGGCCGATCAGCAGGGTATGGCTGATGTCGCCGGTTTTAAAGTCACCCTGGAAGTTGTTGTCGACGGCGAATTGACTAATGTCCTCATCGACATTGGTGGTGCTGCGACCGACGTTACCGTCGTTATCCACCACCATGCCGTACTGGGGGAAGTAGCTATTGACGGTAATCGTCTGGAACGACAGGTCCGACTTGGTATAGCGCAGGTTCTGGTGGAACTGCCAAACGTCGTTGAAGCGGTGCTCGAAGGCATAGCCCAGGGCGTAGTAGGTGCGGTCGTAGTATTCGTAGTTCGGGTCGCCCAGGTTCTTGTGGTGCGAGATCTTGCCAAACGGCATGTCGATCTTGGTGCCTTGGATCGGCCGGAACTGGCTGGTGACGCCGGTATCGTCACGGGTGAACTGGGTGAGCAAGGTCAGCGAGGTGTCCTCGTCGATGTTCCAGGTCAGGCTCGGGGCGATGTTGTAGCGCTTGTCGTCGATATGGTCGATTTGCGTGCCGCCGTCGCGGATCACGCCGCTGACGCTGTACAGGAACTGGCCCTGGTCGTCGATCTTGCCGGTGCTGGCGAAGTTGATCTGGCGGTGGTTGTCGCTGCCGTACTGCACCTCGATTTCATGGGAGGCTTCGGCTTGCGGGCGGCGGCTGACCATGTCCAGCAGGCCGCCGGGCGGGGTTTGGCCGTAGATCGACGAGGCCGGGCCGCGCAGCAGGGCGAGGCGGTCGAGGTTCCAGGTTTCGGCTTTCGGGTTGGCGTACACGCCGCGCGGCAGGGGCAGGCCGTCGAGGAACTGGGTGGGCTCGAAGCCACGCACGCGCATCCAGTCGTAGCGGGTGTCGCTGCCGAAGCTGGCTGAAACGATACCCGGCATGTATTTCACCGCGTCGTCCAGGCTGTGCACGCCACGGTCGCTCATCTGCTGGCGGGTGGCCACGGAGATCGAGCGTGGCACCTCCACCAGGGCGGTGTCGGTCTTGGTGCCGACGGCGGTGCGCTTGGCCAGGTAGCCATCCACCGGGCCCCAGGCGCTTTCGCCAACGCTGGCGGCATTCACCGTGGTTTCCGGCAGGGCCAGGGCGCCCTCGGGCACGGCTACCAGGCTGTAGCTGCCAACGCTGCTCTGCTGCAGCTGCAAGCCGGTGCCGAGCAAGGCGGCCTGCAGCGCGCCGAGGCCGGTGTACTGGCCGTTGACCGGGGCCGACGTACGGCCACTGACCAGCGCCGGGTCGATGGCCAGGGCGATGCCCGACTGGCTGGCGATCTGGTTGAGGGTGGTGGCCAGCGGCGCGGCGGGCAGGTTGTAGGCGCGCGGTGCGGACTGCTCGGCGGCGAACAGGGCAGGGCTGGCAAGTGGTGCGGCCAGGGCGACGGCCAGGGCCATCAGGCTGGGACGCAGGATACGATCAACGGCACGGGACATTCAGCGGCTCCTCAAGGGATAAGTGCTAACTGCTTCCTTGCCGCACGAGAATTGGAAAGTGACAGGGGGAATCGGAAAAAAAGTGAGAATTATTTGAGGTTGGGATTTTCATGTGCCGGCCCTTTCGCGGGGCAAGCCCGCTCCTACAAGAGCGGGCTTGCCCCGCGAAGAGGCCGGTACAGGTTTACTTGGAAACGACAGTCACCCACCAAGGCGTACGCTGCTCGACCTTCACCGGCAGCGCCGGCACCAGCGAGGCCAGCGCCAGGTCGGTGTCGGTCAGCGGGAAGCTGCCGGTTACACGCAGGTCGGCAACTTCCTTGGCGACGCCCAGGTGGCCGCTGCGGTACTGCCCCAACTGCGCCAGCAGGTCAGCCAGGCGCACGTTGTCGACCACCAGCATGCCGCGGGTCCAGGCATCGGCGCCGGCCTGCACCGGGCTTACCCGGCCCAGGCCATCGGCGGTCATCAGCACTTGCTGGCCTTCGTGCAGCACCTGTTCGTCGCCACTGTTGTGCGCCATGGCGGCTACCGACGACTGCAACACCTCCAGGCGCGTGCCGGCCTGTTCGCGGCGCACCAGGAAGCGCGTGCCCAGCGGGCGCAGGCGGCCGTCGTCGGTGCGCACCAGCAGCGGGCGTGGGTCGTTGTGGCCGGTTTCCACGGAAATCTCGCCCTGGTGCAGCACCAGCACGCGCTGGTCGCCGTTGTAGTCGATGTCTACGGCGGTGTGGGTATTGAGGCTGAGCAGGGTGCCGTCTTCCAGGCGCAGGGTGCGCAGCTCGCCGGTGGCGGTACGCTGGTCGGCCAGCCAATAGCTGGGCGCCAGCGACGGGGCGCCGACCCAGGCCAGCAGCGCGCCGAGCACGAACATGCCGGCCAGCCCGCTGCCGGCCTTGCCGATGCGCCGGCGCAAGCTGACGCGCGATTGCAGCAAGGCCTGGCGTGCCGGCCCTGCGGCGGCGCTGACGCGCTGGTCGAGTGCACCGAGCTGGCGCCAGGCGCGGGCGTGTTCTTCGCTGGCGGCATGCCAGCGCATGAAGGCGCTGCGTTCACCCGGTGTGCCGCTGCTTTCATCGAGGCTCATCTTCCAGGCAATGGCAGCTTCCAGCACCTGGGCCGAGACGGGCGCGTTGTTCACGTCGGCTCCCCGTACAGCGCCACGTAGCACTGGCGCATGCCCTGGGCGATGTACTGGCGCACGCGGGAAACCGAGACGCCCAGGCGCTCGGCGATTTCGGCGTGGCCCAGGCCGTCCAGGCGGTTGTGCAGGAAGGCGGCGCGGGCTTTGCTCGACAGCTTGCCGAGCAGGCGGTCGATGGCCTTGAGGTCTTCGAGGATCAGGTGCTGAAGCTCCGGTGAGGGGTGTTCGGCTTCCGGCAGCACGGCCAGTTCCGCCAGGTAGGCCTGTTCCAGCGCCGAGCGACGGAAGTGGTCGAACATCAGGCCTTTGGCTACCGCGGCTAGGAAGGCGCGGGGTTCACGCGGGGTGTCGAGCTGCTCGCGGCCGAGCAGGCGCACGAAGGTGTCCTGGCTCAGGTCTTCGGCGCGTTGGCGGCAGGCCATGCTGCGCTGCAGCCAGGCGAGCAACCAGCTGCGGTGGTCGCGGTAGAGCGAACCGACCAGATCGGCATGTGGGCTGTTGGCAGAAGGCATGCAGCGTCCCCCCGGAACGAATGCATTAACTAACGATAATTATTCGCGATTGTTGCAGAGCCGAGGGGGTGGGTGCAATGGACGCTTATCGGATTGCCATCATGGAAAAGGCTGATGGCCCTTTCGCGGGGCAAGCCCGCTCCTACAGCGGTCCCATCAATCCAAAGGTTTGTGCGGTCCCTGTAGGAGCGGGCTTGCCCCGCGAAGAGCCCCACGCCGATCTAAAGCCCGTGATTGTGCACCTTGCGCCGTCGCCATCCACCCAGCCGTTGTTCCAGCTGCAACGGGCTGTCGAGCTGCTGGCGGCGGGCCTGGCTGAACAGGATCAACGCCAGTTCCGCCGTCACCTGGGCGTCGGCACTGGCGTGGTGACGCTCCTGCACCTGCAGGCCAAAGCGCGCCACCCAGTCATCCAGCCCGGCCTCGCGCAGCACGGTGTCGGGGTTGAGCATCGGCGCCAGTTCGGCGACGTCGAGAAACGCCAGTTGCAGGCGCTGGCCCAGGCTTTCCTTCAGGGCACGGGCCAGCATGCGCTGGTCGAACGGTGCATGGAAGGCCAGCACCGGGCTGTCACCGATGAACTCCAGCAGGTCCAGCAGTGCCTCGGCCGGGTCGCAACCAGCCGCCAGGGCGCTTGGCCCCAGGCCGTGGATCAGCACGCTGGCGTTGGTTTTCTGCGCCGGCCGGCACAGGGTGCGCTCGAACTGCTGGGCAAAGTCGATGGCACCGTCCTCGATGGCCACCGCGCCGACCGACAGCACTTGGTCGCGGTTGGGGTTCAGGCCGCTGGTTTCCAGGTCGAGTACCACCCAGCGCTGCTCGCGCAGCGAACACACCCCCAGCGGCCTGGCCTTGGGCAGGCGTGCCAGGCGCTGGCGCTGGCCAGCGTCCAGCTCGGGGGCCGCAGGGCGCAGCCAGGCGAACAGGCTCATAGCTGGTACCGCAGGGCCAGGCTGCTTTGCAGGCGCTGGGCCTGGCGCAGGGACTCGCGCAGGATGCGCCGGTCCAGGTGGTTGAGGCTGTCGGGGTCGAGGCGGTTGGAGTACGGCAGGTTGTCGCGGCTCTGGCGCTGGTGTTGCTGCATGCGGGTTTGCTGGATGAAGTGGTAGGCCTCTTCGTAGGCGGCGCCATCCAGGGCCTCGATCACCCCCTTGGCGACCAGCTGGCGCAGGCGCTCCTGGGTGTTGCAGGCGCCAATGCCATGGGCCAGGGCGAGCAGCCGGGCGCCATCGACGAAGGGCGTCAGGCCCTGCACCTTGAGGTCCAGGGTGGCGGCCTTGTCGTTGCCCTGGCGTGTCAGCACGAACTCGCGCAGGCGGCCCACCGGTGGCTTCTGGCGCAGGGCGTTGTCGGCCAGCATGCGCTGGAAAATCCGGTTGTCGGCCACCTGCTCCAGCAGTTGCGCGCGCAGTTGCTCGCCGCCGCGCTCGTCACCCCAGACCACCCGCAGGTCGAAGTAGATGCTCGACGCCAGCAGGTTTTCCGGGCTGGCTTCACGCACGAACCCGGCAAAGCGCCGCGACCACTCGCTGCGCGACAGGCACAGCTCGGGGTTGCTGGCCATGACGTTGCCCTTGCACAGGGTGAAGCCACACTGGGCAAGGCCCTGGTTGATGGCCTGGGCCAGGGGCAGCAGGCGCGCGCGAATGGCTTCGGCCTCGGCGCTGCTGCTGGCCTCGAACAGGATGCCGTTGTCCTGGTCGGTGTGCAGGGTCTGCTCGCGGCGCCCTTCGCTGCCGAAGCACAACCAGCTGAACGGCACGCCAGGGTCGCCGCGCTCGGCGATGGCCAGCTCGATCACCCGGCACACGGTGTGGTCGTTGAGCAGGGTGATGATCTGGGTGATCTGTGTGGACGACGCGCCGTGGGCGAGCATGCGCTCGACCAGCTGGCCGATCTCGCCGCGCAGTTGCACCAGCGACTCCAGGCGCGGTGCATGGCGGATGGTGCGTGCCAGGTGCACCAGGTCGACCCGCTGCAGGGAAAACAGGTCGCGCTCGGACACCACGCCGCACAGGCGGCGGTTTTCCACCAGGCACACATGGGCGATATGCCGCTCGGTCATGGCCATGGCGGCGTCGAACGCGCTGGCCTGGGGGCTGAGGTAGAACGGCTGCAGGGTCATGTGGCGCTCGGTGGGCGCGCCCAGGTCGGTGTCGGCGCTGGCCACCACCTGGCGCAGGTCGCGCAGGGTGAAGATGCCCACCGGGTAGCGCTGCGGGTCGACTACGACAATGCTGCCCACCTGCTGCTCGTGCATCAGCCGCACGGCCTCGCGCAGGGGGGTATCCGCCGCGCAGACCACCGGGTGGCGCATGGCCAACTCGCCCAGCGGGGTGTTCAGCGAATACTGGCTGCCCAGGGTTTCCACGGCGCGCTGGCGCACCTGCTGGTTGACCTGGTCGAGCAGGCTGCTGACGCCGCGCAGGGCAAAGTCGCGGAACACTTCCGACAGGGAGAACACGCGGATGAACGCCGCCTTGTTCAGTTGCAGGCAGAAGGTGTCTTCGCCGGCCAGGTGCTCGGTGCGCGTGGCGCGTTCGCCCAGTAGCGCCGCCAGCGGGAAGCACTCGCCACTGGTGATTTCGAAGGTGGTTTCCACGCCGGGCTTGACCAGGTGCTGGCGCTCGCCCACCACCCGGCCCTGCTTGACGATGTAGAAGTGTTCAACCGGCCCGTCGGCGGGCTTGATGATGCTTTCGCCGCTGGCATAGAAGCGCAGCTGGCATTGCTCCACAAGGTAGGCCAGGTGGCTGTGTTCCATCTGGTTGAACGGCGCAAAGCGTTGCAGGAGCTGCAAGGTGCCCTGGATGTTCTGCAGCACTGCCGTTCTGCCCGCCTGGCTGTAGGCGTCCTTTTTGCTCATGACACTGACCGTATCGCTACGCCGAACTATATATATCTATATATAGGTGCGGCCTTGTTGTTCTCGGTCCCCATGGTCGGCTGGCGGCGCCATGGTGCCCATTGGACGTAAGTCTAGGAGCGGCGCTGTCAAAGACCCGACGAAAGGCGAACAGGGTTACACGGCTTTTGCGGTCCTACCCGATGAGCGAGATATTTTTGACGAGATGACCATGGCTGAGCATGACCAAATCCTGAGTGACGCAGAACGTGAAGCCTTGGCCGTGGTGAGTGCACCCGTGGCGCCGAGCCCGGTGGTGCTGGTTGTCGATGACAATCCGGTCAACAGCGAGGCGCTGAAGCTGTACCTGAAAAGCCGGGGCATCGAATGCATGACGGCGGATGGGGCGCAGGAGGCGATGCTCAAGTTGCATTACGAACCGCGTATCGCCTTGATGATTACCGACCTGCGCATGCAGCCCAGCGATGGCCTGGAACTGATCCGGCGGATTCGTGAGACGGAGCGGGCGGCGTTGTCGATCATCGTGGTGTCGGGCGACACCGATGTGAAGGAGGCGGTGGACGTGATGCACCTGGGGGTGGTGGATTTTCTGCTCAAGCCAGTGGATTTGGGGAAACTGCTGGAGCTGGTGAAGAAGGAATTGAAGATCGAGTAATGGCAATCGCGAGCTGTGCTCGCTCCTACGGGTAGGAGCGAGCACAGCTCGCGATTGGGACGCAAAGCGGCCCCGTGCGATTACAGCCCGTTACGCGCCTTGAACTCGCGACGACGGCGGTGCAGCACCGGCTCGGTGTAGCCGTTCGGTTGCTTGGCGCCTTCGATCACCAGCTCGATGGCCGCCTGGAACGCGACGTTGTCGTCGAAGTTCGGCGCCATCGGGCGGTACAGGGCATCGCCGGCGTTCTGCTTGTCCACCACCGCGGCCATGCGATTGAGGCTTTCCAGCACCTGCTCCTGGCTGACCACGCCGTGGCGCAGCCAGTTGGCCAGCAGCTGGGCGGAGATGCGCAGGGTGGCGCGGTCTTCCATCAGGCCGACATCGTTGATGTCTGGCACTTTCGAGCAACCCACGCCCTGGTCGATCCAGCGCACCACGTAGCCGAGGATGCCCTGGGCGTTGTTGTCCAGCTCGTTGCGGATCTCTTCAGCCGACCAGTTGGTGTTGGCCGCCAGCGGGATGGTCAGGATGTCATCGACCGATGCCGGGGTGCGCGATGCCAGCTCGCGCTGGCGGGCCTGCACATCGACCTTGTGGTAGTGCAGGGCGTGCAGGGTGGCGGCAGTTGGCGACGGCACCCAGGCGGTGTTGGCACCGGCCAGTGGGTGGGCGATTTTCTGCTCAAGCATGGCGGCCATCAGGTCCGGCATGGCCCACATGCCCTTGCCGATCTGCGCGCGGCCTTGCAGGCCGGTGGCCAGGCCCACGTCGACGTTGTTGTTCTCGTAGGCGCCGATCCATTTCTCGTTCTTCATGGCGCCCTTGCGCACCACGGCGCCGGCTTCCATCGAGGTGTGGATTTCGTCACCGGTGCGGTCGAGGAAGCCGGTGTTGATGAACACCACGCGCTCGGCAGCAGCCTTGATGCACGACTTCAGGTTCACCGTGGTGCGGCGCTCCTCGTCCATGATGCCCACCTTGACGGTGTTGCGCGGCATGCCCAGCAGGTCTTCGATGCGGCTGAAGATTTCGGCGGCGAATGCCACTTCTTCAGGGCCGTGCATCTTCGGCTTGACGATGTACACGCTGCCGCTACGGGTGTTCTTGCGGGTGGTGTTGCCGTTGAGGTTGTGCAGGGCGATCAGGTTGGTGAACAGGCCGTCCTGGATGCCTTCGGGAATTTCATTGCCCTGGCCATCGAGGATCGCCGGGTTGGTCATCAGGTGGCCAACGTTGCGCACGAACAGCAGCGAACGGCCGTGCAGGGTAACGCTGCCACCGTTGGGGGCGGCGTACTCGCGGTCCGGGTTCATGGTGCGGGTGAAGGTCTTGCCGCCTTTGCTCACGCTTTCGGCCAGGTCGCCTTTCATCAGGCCCAGCCAGTTGCGGTAGACGATTACCTTGTCGTCGGCGTCGACGGCGGCCACCGAGTCTTCGCAGTCCATGATGGTGGTCAGCGCCGATTCCATCAGGATGTCTTTCACGCCAGCGGCGTCGGTGCTGCCCACTGGGGTGCTGGCGTCGACCTGGATTTCGAAGTGCAGGCCGTTGTGCTTGAGCAGCACGGCGGTCGGCGCCTTGGCATCGCCATGGAAGCCGATCAGCTGGGCATCGTCACGCAGGCCGCTGTTGCTGCCACCCTTGAGGGTGACCACCAGCTTGCCGGCTTCGATGCGGTAGCCGGTGGAGTCGACGTGGGAGCCGGCAGCCAGTGGCGCGGCTTCGTCGAGGAAGGCGCGGGCAAAGGCGATGACTTTGTCGCCACGCACCTTGTTGTAGCCCTGGCCTTTTTCGGCGCCGCCTTCATCGCTGATGGCATCGGTGCCATAGAGCGCGTCGTACAGCGAGCCCCAACGGGCGTTGGCGGCGTTCAGGGCGAAGCGGGCGTTCATCACCGGCACCACCAGCTGCGGGCCGGCCATGTGGGCGATTTCTTCGTCCACGTTCTGGGTGGTGGCCTGGAAATCGTCGGCTTGTGGCAGCAGGTAGCCGATTTCCTGAAGGAATGTCTTGTAGGCGGCGGCGTCGTGGGCCTGGCCTTTGCGCGCCTGGTGCCAGGCGTCGATCTTGGCTTGCAGCTCGTCGCGCTTGGCGAGCAGGGCTTTGTTCTTGGGAGCGAGGTCGTTAATGATCTCTGCCGCCCCGGCCCAGAACTTCTCGGCTTCGATGCCGGTTCCAGGAATGGCTTCGTTGTTGACGAAGTCGTACAGGGCCTTGGCGACCTGAAGGCCACCGACTTGAACGTATCCAGTCATTGCTTGCCTCACCTCTGCTCAGCTATTTCGCTCTTCTGTATTAAGCCTGTAGCGCTTCTCTAAACACGTACCAGTGCATGCCAACGGACTAGACCCGAGGGCGGCTGGGTGCAGCCTGCCAGGCAATCTGGCAGACAGTGTGCGTATTTTCACAGGCGCCTTGGCAGACATCCAAACGACGTTTTGTAGTCCGCGCCACGGGATACTACATGATGCAGTAGGCGAGGCAACATCAGACTAAAAGCGCCGTTATGCGACCGGCTGGTCGCGTATGGTCACGCTGGGAGTGCGTATGTTCGCAAAAAACCAGTGGATTGTTCCAGATAAATCTTGAAACAGTACACGATTGTTTGTGCGGGTTGCCCTGCGGCAGGTTGCCGCGCCTTGCCTATACTGAACCGATCCCCCGTATTTTCGCCGCCCCGGGCGGCCCGACGCAGAGGAAAGGCCCTGTGGATCATCTTGTACTGACCGTGATCGCCCCGGACAAGGCCGGCCAGGTGGAGCGCATTGCCCAGTGCATCGCCGACCACAACGGTAACTGGTTGGAGAGCCGCATGTCGCGCATGGCCGGGCAGTTCGCCGGGATTCTGCGGGTGGCGGTGCCTGCGGAAAACTACGACGAACTGGTGAAGTCGCTGCAGGCACTGGGCAAGCATGACATACGGGTGCTGATCGCCCAGAGCGGGATCGAGCCGTCCTGTACCTGGAAGCCAATTGCCATGGAGCTGGTGGGCAATGACCGGCCGGGCATCGTGCGCGACATCACCCGGCTGCTGGCAGAGCAGGGGGTGAACCTGGAGCGCTTCACCACCGGCGTGCGCCCGGCGCCGATGAGCAGCGAGCCGCTGTTCTATGCCGATGCCTTGCTGGCGCTGCCGTTGACGCTGTCGCTGGATGACCTGCAGCAGAAGCTGGAGAGCCTGGCGGATGATTTGATGGTGGAGTTGACGCTGCGGGCGGAGGATTGAGCTGGGAATGCCGGGGCCGCTTCGCGCCCCATTCGCGGCACAAGGCCGCTCCTACAAGAGAATGCGAACTTCTGTAGGAGCGGCCTTGTGCCGCGAATGGGGCGCGAAGCGGCCCCAGGGTTATCCCGTTTTACCGGGGAAGGCCCTGTGGATAACCTTTGGAGACAATGCTACAGGCCACAACCCTCGTGGCCTGTAGATCTTTGATCATTTATCGATCAAGCGCGCTTGCGCAAATTCAGCCAGGCATCGACGCTGTAAACCGCCAGCCCCGCCCAGATGAACACGAACGCCATCAGGCTGCTCGGCGACATGTGCTCATCGAACAGCAGCACCGCCTGCAGCAGCACCAGGGTAGGCGCCAGGTACTGCAGGAAGCCCAGGGTGGTGTAGGGCAGGTGGCGCGCCGCAGCGTTGAAGCACACCAGCGGCACCAGGGTGACCGGGCCCGCTGCCATCAACCACAGCGCTTCGCTGCTGGTGTAGAAATCAGCCTGGGCGCTCATCGCCGTCGGGTGCAGCAGCAGCCAGCCGGCTGCCAGTGGCACCAGCATCCAGGTTTCCACCACCAGGCCGGGCAAGGCGGCCACCGGTGCCTTCTTGCGAATCAGGCCATAGAAGCCAAAGGTCAGTGCCAGCACCAGCGACACCCAGGGCAGGCTGCCCACTTGCCACACCTGCTGCGCCACGCCCACCGCCGCCATCATCACGGCCAGCCATTGCAGGCGGCGCAGGCGCTCGCCGAGCAGCAGCATGCCCAACAGCACGTTGACCAGCGGGTTGATGTAGTAGCCCAGGCTGGCTTCGAGCATGCGGCCGTTGTTCACTGCCCAGACATAGGTCAGCCAGTTGCCGGCAATCAAGGTACCGCTCAGGGCCAGGATGGCCAGGCGCTTGGGGTTTTCACGCAGTTCGCGCCACCAGCCGGGGTGCTTCCACACCAGCAACAGCAACGAGCCGAACAGGGCCGACCAGAGCACCCGGTGGACGATGATCTCCACCGCCGGAACGCTCTGGATGGCTTTGAAGTAAATCGGGAACAGGCCCCAGATGATGTAGGCACCAAGGCCCAGGAGGTACCCGCGGCGCGGGTTTGCAGCTTGCATGGAGAGTCCTTGCTGAACAAAGCGACGCCTATTGTAGACAGAGGCGCGCCTGCATCTAGAACAATTTCAGCGGCGCTTCATCCAGTGCGGCCATTTGCTCGCGCAGGGCGAGCACCTGGTCCCCCCAGTAGCGTGGCTGGCCAAACCACGGGAAGCTCGGCGGGAACGCCGGGTCATCCCAGCGCCGTGCCAGCCAGGCGCTGTAGTGCAGCTGGCGCAGGGCGCGCAGGGGTTCGATCAGGGCCAGCTCGCGCGGGTCGAAGTCGTGGAACTCGTTGTAGCCGTCGATCAGCTCGGCCAGTTGGCCCAGACGCTCCTCGCGGCTGCCGGCCAGCATCATCCACAGGTCCTGCACGGCCGGGCCCATGCGGCAGTCGTCGAGGTCGACCACGTGGTACACCTCGTCGCGGTGCATGAGGTTGCCGGGGTGCAAGTCGCCGTGCAGGCGGATCACCTGGTGCGGGGTGCGGGCGTAGGCGTCCTCGACCCGCTTGAGCAGGTCGCGGGCCACGGATTCGTAGGCAGGCAGCAACTCCTTGGGCACGAAGTTGCCTTCGAGCAGGGTGTTGAGCGAGGCATGGCCGAAGTTGTCCACAGCCAGCGCCTCGCGGTGGGCGAACGGGCGTGCGGCGCCGACGGCGTGCAGGCGGCCGAGCAGTTGGCCCAGGCGGTAGAGCTGGTCGAGGTTGCCGGGCTCTGGCGCGTGGCCACCGCGGCGGGGGAACAGGGTGAAGCGAAAGCCCTGGTGTTCGAACAGGCTCTGGCCTTCATGCTGCAGCGGGGCCACCACCGGGACTTCGCAATCGGCGAGTTCGGCGGTGAACTGGTGTTCTTCGAGGATCGCCTCGGTGCTCCAGCGGCCTGGGCGGTAGAACTTGGCGATCAGGGGTTGCGCGCCTTCGATGCCGACCTGGTAGACACGGTTTTCGTAGCTGTTCAGCGCCAGGACCCGCGCGTCGCTGAGAAAGCCGAGGCTTTCCACGGCGTCCAGGACCAGGTCGGGGGTGAGGGTGTCGAAGGGGTGGGACATGGGGGCTCCGGGGGTGGGCGGCATGTCGGCATGGTAACCCATTCCATGGTCTGGCCTGGGGGTTGCCTGTGCCGGCCCTTTCGCGGGGCAAGCCCGCTCCTACATCAGCGAAAGGGCCGACACTGGCTAAACCGGCACCCCGAGCAACACATAGGACGGATGAAACTGCACCCGCACTCTGCGCCCTTCACCTACCGACTGCCCAGCCAACCACTCGGCATCGGCAAACGCACACAATGTTTGCCCATTGCCCAGCGCCAGCCGCACCTCGCTGTCGCCCTGGGTATCGGGCAGCACCTGCTCGACCGTCGCGTTCAGCACATTGCTGCCAGCCTCGGCCTGTTCATCATCACCCAGCAACCGTACCCAGCCAGCCTTGAGCAGCGCCATTACCGTGGTACCCAGGGTCAGCTCCAGGCGCGCCGTGCTGTCGTGGGTAATCAGCGCCTCGATCTCCAGCCCGCCGCCCAGGGCCAGGCTTACCCGGTCATGCCGGCCTTCGCGGCGTAGCCCGCTGACCTGCCCCTGCAACTGGTTGCGGGCGCTGGTGCGCAGCATCAGGCGGCCCAGCAGGTCGAGGTCGCTGGACTCTTCAGCCGCTTCCAGAATCTGTGCCTGCAGGGCCTGCACCTTCTGGTACAGGCGCAGCACCCGCTCGCCCTCCGCCGACAGCCGGGCACCGCCGCCGCCCCGGCCCCCGGTGCTGCGCTCGACCAAGGGCTGGCTGGCCAGGTTGTTGAGTTCGTCGATGGCATCCCAGGCGGCCTTGTAGCTGATGCCGGCGGCCTTGGCCGCGCGGGTGATCGAGCCTTGTTCGGCAATGTGCTGCAGCAAGGCGATGCGCTGTGGGCGGCGGGCAATGTGTTGGGTAAGGACGGTGGGCAGGGACATGTGGGCGCCTAGGGGTAGGGGACCTGTCAAGCTTGCCCCGGTTTTGCCGTGCGTGCCAGGCAATACACATCCACCCGGCTTGCGCCCGCTTGGCGCAGCACCTGGGCGATGGCCTGGGCGGTGGCGCCAGTGGTTACCACGTCATCCACCACGGCCACATGACGGCCCTCGCAGGCGCCCTGGTCGGCCACGCTAAAGGCCTGGCGCAGGTTGCGCCTGCGGGCCCTGGCATCGAGCGTTTGCTGGGCCGGGGTGTCCCGGGTGCGCAGCAACACACTTTCCTGGCAGGCGATGCCCAGCTCCTTGGCCAACCAGTGGGCGAGCATGCCGGCCTGGTTGAAGCCGCGTTCACGCAACCTGCGCCTGGCCAATGGCACCGGCAGCAGCAAGGTGGGGCGGGCAAGGCCCTGGGCATAACGGTGGCGCAAGTTCAGGCTGAGCATTTGCGCCAGCAGGCGGCCCAGGGGCCATTGGCGGTTGTGCTTGAAGCGGCTGACCAGGGTGTCCAGCGGGAAGCCGTAGTGCCAGGGCGCCACGACCTGCTCGAAGGCCGGCGGGCGGCGGCTGCAATGGGCGCAGGTCAGGCCGGCCATGGGCAGCGGCAGGGCGCAGCGCAGGCAATATTCGTCCAGCCACGGCAGCGCCTGTTCGCAGGCGGCGCAGATAGGGTGGGGCTGTTCGGCGAGTTCGTCGCAGAGTAAACAGGTGTGGTTAATATTCGTACACTTGTAAACCAGAGCTTTTAACCAAGGTTGACAGTTCATAGGCCTTCCATGACTATGCGAGCTATCCGTGATGCGCTGGCAGGCACTTGTGCCTCGGCGCCAGCTACAGCCTAAACAAGGAAACGCCGATGAGCGCCAGCACAACTGCAACAACACGTCACGACTGGTCCCTGCCTGAGGTCAAGGCACTGTTCCAGCAACCGTTCAACGACTTGCTGTTCCAGGCGCAATCCGTGCACCGCGCGCATTTCGACCCGAACCGCGTCCAGGTGTCGACGTTGCTGTCGATCAAGACCGGCGCCTGCCCGGAAGATTGCAAGTACTGCCCACAGTCCGGCCACTACAACACCGGGCTGGAAAAGCAAAAGCTGATGGAAGTGCAGAAGGTGCTGGAGGAAGCCGCCCGGGCCAAGGCCATCGGCTCCACGCGCTTCTGCATGGGCGCGGCCTGGAAGCACCCGTCGGCCAAGGACATGCCCTACGTGCTGGAGATGGTCAAAGGGGTCAAGGCCATGGGCCTGGAAACCTGCATGACCCTCGGCAAGCTCGACCAGGAGCAGACCGTGGCCCTGGCCCAGGCCGGCCTTGACTACTACAACCACAACCTCGACACCTCGCCTGAGTTCTACGGCAGCATCATCACCACCCGCACCTACAGCGAGCGCCTGCAAACCCTGGCCTACGTGCGCGACGCCGGGATGAAGATCTGCTCTGGCGGCATCCTGGGCATGGGCGAGTCGCTGGACGACCGCGCAGGCCTGCTGATCCAGCTGGCCAACCTGCCCGAGCACCCGGAGTCGGTGCCGATCAACATGCTGGTGAAAGTGGCCGGTACGCCCCTGGCCGATGAAGAAGATGTCGACCCGTTCGATTTCATCCGCATGCTGGCGGTTGCCCGCATCCTGATGCCCAAGTCGCACGTGCGCCTGTCCGCCGGCCGTGAGCAGATGAACGAACAGATGCAAGCCCTGGCCTTCATGGCCGGCGCCAACTCGATCTTCTATGGCGAGAAGCTGCTGACCACCGCCAACCCGCAGGCCGACAAGGACATGCAGCTGTTCGCCCGCCTCGGCATCAAGCCCGAAGCCCGTGAAGAGCACGCCGATGAAGTGCACCAGGCGGCCATCGAGCAGGCCCTGGTGGAACAACGCAGCAGCGAGCTGTTCTACGACGCCGCGACGGCCTGATGGCCTTCGACCTCGCGGCGCGCCTGGCCGAACGGCGCGCCGCAGACCTGTATCGGCAGCGGCCAATGCTGGAAAGCCCGCAAGGGCCGCAAGTGGTGGTCGATGGCCAGCACCTGCTGGCCTTCTGCAGCAATGACTACCTGGGCCTTGCCAACCACCCCGACGTGATTGCCGCCTGGCAGGCCGGTGCCGAGCGCTGGGGTGTCGGCGGTGGCGCCTCGCACCTGGTGCTTGGCCACAGCACCCCGCACCACCAGGTGGAGGAGGCGCTGGCCGAACTCACCGGCCGCCCGCGCGCGCTGCTGTTTTCCACCGGCTACATGGCCAACCTTGGGGCCATCACCGCGTTGCTGGGGCAGGGCGATACCGTTCTGCAAGACCGCCTGAACCATGCCTCGCTGCTCGATGGCGGGTTGCTCAGTGGCGCCCGCTTCAGCCGTTACCTGCACAACGGCCCGGCAAGCCTGGCCAGCCGCCTGGAGAAAGCCACCGGCAACACCCTGGTGGTCACCGATGGTGTGTTCAGCATGGACGGCGACCTTGCCGATTTGCCGGCGCTGGCCGCTGCCAGCCGCGCCCGCGGCGCCTGGCTGATGGTCGATGACGCCCATGGCCTGGGCACTTTGGGCGCCCAGGGTGGCGGTATCGTCGAGCACTTCGGCCTGGGCGTGGACGATGTGCCGGTGCTGATCGGCACCTTGGGCAAGGCGTGCGGCACGGCCGGTGCCTTCGTGGCTGGCAGCGAGGAATTGATCGAGGCGCTGGTACAGTTCGCCCGGCCTTACATCTACACCACCAGCCAGCCCCCGGCCTTGGCCTGCGCCACGCTCAAGAGCCTGGAGTTGCTGCGCCGGGAAACCTGGCGCCGTGAGCACCTGGCCGCGCTGATTCGCCAGTTCCGCGAGGGCGCTGCGCAGATCGGCCTGCAGCTGATGGACAGCCCCACGCCGATCCAGCCGATCGTGATCGGCGACAGTGCCCAGGCCTTGAAACTGTCCCGCCTGTTGCGCGAGCGCGGCCTGCTGGTAACCGCCATTCGTCCGCCCACCGTGCCAGCGGGCAGTGCACGCCTGCGGGTAACCCTGAGCGCCGCCCACAGCGCGGCGCAGGTGCAGCTATTGTTGAATGCATTGGCCGAGTGTTATCCACAGCTGGAGGCCGCCGATGCGTAACCGAATGATCCTTCTGCCCGGCTGGGGCCTGGGCACCGCCGCCCTGGAGCCGCTGGCCGCCAGCCTGCGCGCTCAGGATGCGCGCCTGCACGTTGAGCTGATGCCCCTGCCGGAACTGGCCGACACCGATGTGCAGGCCTGGGTCGACTACCTGGACCGCAAGCTGCCCACCGACACCTGGCTGGGTGGTTGGTCGTTGGGCGGCATGCTGGCCAGTGAGCTGGCGCGCAAGCGCGGCGACCACTGTTGCGGCTTGCTGACCTTGGGCAGCAACCCCAGTTTCGTGGCGCGCGCCGACTGGCCGCATGGCATGGCCGACGACACCTTTGGCACCTTCCTCGACGGTTGCCGCAGCCACACCTCGGTCACCCTCAAGCGCTTTCGCAGCTTGTGCAGCGACGGCGCCCTGCAGCCGCGCACGCTGTTGCGCCAGCTGGGCGTTGGCGTGCCGGACACCGACCCGCTGTACCTGGCAAACGGCCTGGAGGTGCTGGCCCAGCTCGATACCCGTGAAGCGCTGCAGGCCTATGCTGGCCCGCAACTGCACCTGTTCGCCGGCAGCGACGCGCTGGTGCCGGCCGAGGCGGCCAAGGCGCTGAGCGAGTTGCTGCCGGACGTCGAGGTTGGCCTGGTCGAAGACAGTTCCCACGCCTTCTTGCTGGAATACCCACAAGAGCTGGCGGCGGGCATCAAGAGTTTCCTGCATGAGAGTGGCGATGACTGACCTTTCCCGTCCAACCCTGCCCGGCGCCTTGCCAGACAAGCGCCAGGTGGCCGCTTCGTTTTCCCGCGCCGCAGCCAGCTACGACAGCGTGGCGGCCCTGCAGCGGGCGGTGGGCATAAGCCTGCTGGAGCAGTTGCCGGAGGGCCTGGCGCCATCGCGCTGGCTCGACCTTGGCAGCGGCACCGGGCATTTCAGCCGGGTGCTGGCCGAGCGTTTCGCCCCGGCCAGCGGCGTGGCGGTGGACATCGCCGAGGGCATGCTGCGCCATGCCCGCAACGAGCAGGGCGGCGCCCGCTACCATGTGGCGGGCGATGCCGAACGGCTGCCGCTGCGCGATGGCAGTGTCGACCTGGTGTTCAGCAGCCTGGCCGTGCAGTGGTGCAGCCAGTTCGCCAGCGTGCTTGAGCAAGCGCTGCGAGTGCTTCGCCCAGGCGGGGTGCTGGCCTTCAGCAGCCTGTGCGTGGGCACCCTGGATGAACTGCGTGCCAGTTGGCAGGCCGTTGACGGCATGGTGCATGTAAACCGCTTCCGCCGTTTCGAGGACTACCAGGGCCTGTGTGCCGCCAGTGGCTTCGAAACGCTCGGCCTGCAACGCCTGGCCCATGTGCTGCACTACCCGGACGTGCGCAGCCTGACCCATGAACTCAAGGCCCTCGGTGCCCACAACCTGAACCCGGGGCGCCCTGCGGGCCTGACCGGGCGGGCCCGGATGCAGGGGCTTTTGCAGGCGTATGAAGCGTTCCGCCAGCCCCAGGGGCTGCCGGCCACCTATCAGGTGGTCTATGGTGTGTTGCGCAAGCCACAGGCATGAGAGGAGCGACATGAGCCAGGCCTATTTCATCGCCGGGACCGACACCGATGTCGGCAAGACCACCATCGCCGCCGGGTTGCTGCATGCGGCGCGCCTGCAGGGGCTGAGTACGTTGGGGGCAAAGCCGGTTGCCTCGGGCTGCAGCATGACCCCCAAGGGCCTGCGCAACAGCGATGCGCAGGCGCTGATCGATGAGAGTTCGATCAAGCTGCCCTATGCGGAGGTGAACCCGTTTGCCTTCGAGCCTGCGATCGCCCCGCATGTGGCGGCGCGCGAGGCGGGCGTTACGCTGGACGTGCCGGTGTTGCTCAAGGCCATGCGCCATGTGCTGGCCCAGGAAGCGGACTTCACCCTGGTGGAAGGTGCGGGGGGCTGGCGAGTGCCGCTGTCTGCCCATGCCAACCTGTCGGACCTGGCCATTGCCTTGCGGCTGCCGGTGATCCTGGTGGTGGGCGTGCGCCTGGGGTGCATCAACCATGCCTTGCTCAGCGCCGAAGCCATCGACCGGGACGGCCTGCAATTGGCGGGGTGGGTGGCGAACATCATCGAGCCGAAGACCGCTCGGCTGGAAGAGAACCTGGCCAGCCTGGCGGAGCGCCTGCCGGCGCCATGCCTGGGGCGGGTGCCCAAGCTCAAGCTGGCCACGGCCGATGCGGTGGCCGAGCATCTGCAACTGGACCTGCTGGATTGACCGCCTCTTCGCGCCTGTAGGCGCGGGCTTGCCTTGCGAAAAGGCCGGCCCAGGAATACCCATGGCCTATCAGCTAGCACCGAGCCATTAGGGATTTAAACGGGCCTTTTCGCCCCTGGGCTGCTTTAATTGGGCCAGTTCCTATCCAGCGTCATTGGAGTTCTGACATGGAAATCACCGGCAGCACCGCGTACTACGCGGGCCTCAACGCCATCTACAACGGCCAGAACCGTGTCGATCAGGCCGCCGGCCAGATCGCCAACGCTTCGGTCGAGCGCGCCGCCACCAGCCAGTCCAGCGACTTTCAGGCCGAGCGCCTGCGCGCAGTGGACCGCAGCCAGCAGATGGACATGGCCACCAGCACCGTGCAACTGGCGTTGGGCAAGACCGAAGTCGAAGCCGGCGCCAAGGTCGCCAAGGCGTCCGACGAAATGCTCGGGCGGTTCATCGACACCTACGCCTGATTCCAGCCTGCACGCAGCCCCCTGTAGGAGCGGGTTTACCCGCGAATGCGTCCGCCCAGACATCTCTGTTGTCTGGGCGGGCCCTTTCGCGGGTAAACCCGCTCCTACAGTCGTTTGTGGGTGCCCAAAATGTCGAATGGCACAAACGCCATCTTTCGCGGCGAAAATGGCACCATAGTCCCTCCTTGACATCGGGCGGTCCTAAACGTAAGTTTCAAACAACTGTTTGACCGAAAGCCACCAAGAGCTGGTCGGTATCAGCGGTCCCCCACCGAACTCATCACAGAGGTTCATCGCAATGCCTGATTACAAAGCCCCCTTGCGTGATATTCGTTTCGTGCGCGATGAGCTGCTCGGCTACGAGGCGCACTATCAGAGCCTGCCGGGTTGCCAGGACGCAACGCCCGACATGGTCGACGCGATCCTTGAAGAAGGCGCGAAATTCTGTGAGCAGGTGCTGTCCCCGCTGAACCGCGTCGGTGACCTGGAAGGCTGCACCTGGAGCGAGTCGGGGGTGAAGACCCCAACCGGCTTCAAGGCGGCGTACCAGCAGTTCGTCGAAGGTGGCTGGCCGAGCCTGGCCCATGACGTCGAGCACGGCGGCCAGGGCCTGCCGGAGTCGCTGGGCCTGGCCCTGAGCGAAATGGTCGGTGGTTCGAACTGGTCGTGGGGCATGTACCCAGGCCTGTCCCATGGCGCGATGAACACCATTTCCGCCCACGGCACTGCCGAACA
This sequence comes from Pantoea sp. Tr-811, assembly GCF_011752535.1. Classification (NCBI taxonomy): domain Bacteria; kingdom Pseudomonadati; phylum Pseudomonadota; class Gammaproteobacteria; order Enterobacterales; family Erwiniaceae; genus Pantoea; species Pantoea sp. Tr-811. The sequence continues at coordinate 83,502 of NZ_VWXJ01000004.1, read as the reverse complement.
ACAGCACACCTACCTGACCAAGCTGGTGTCTGGTGAGTGGACCGGCACCATGTGCCTGACCGAGCCCCACTGCGGCACCGACCTGGGCATGCTGCGTACCAAGGCCGAGCCACAGGCCGATGGCAGCTACAAGGTGTCTGGCACCAAGATCTTCATCTCGGCCGGTGAGCACGACATGGCCGACAACATCGTCCATATCGTCCTGGCCCGCCTGCCGGATGCACCGGCCGGCACCAAAGGTATCTCGTTGTTCATCGTGCCGAAATTCCTGCCCAACGCCGAAGGCGGCGTAGGCGAGCGCAATGGCGTGACCTGCGGTTCGATCGAACACAAGATGGGCATTCACGGCAACGCCACCTGCGTGATGAACTTCGACGGCGCCACCGGCTACCTGATCGGCCCGGCCAACAAAGGCCTGAACTGCATGTTCACCTTCATGAACACCGCTCGCCTGGGGACCGCGCTGCAAGGCCTGGCCCATGCCGAAGTGGCGTTCCAGGGTGGCCTGAAATACGCCCGCGACCGCCTGCAAATGCGCTCGCTGACCGGCCCGAAAGCACCGGACAAGGCGGCTGACCCGATCATCGTCCACCCAGACGTGCGCCGCATGCTGCTGACCATGAAGGCGTTCGCCGAAGGCAACCGCGCCATGGTCTACTTCACCGCCAAGCAGGTCGACATCGTCAAGTACAGCCAGGACGAAGAAGAGCGCAAGAAGGCCGATGCCTTGCTGGCGTTCCTGACCCCGATCGCCAAGGCGTTCATGACCGAAGTCGGTTTCGAGGCCGCCAACCACGGCGTGCAGATTTACGGTGGCCATGGCTTCATCGCCGAGTGGGGCATGGAGCAGAACGTGCGCGACAGCCGTATCTCGATGCTGTACGAAGGCACCACTGGCATCCAGGCCCTCGACCTGCTGGGCCGCAAGGTGCTGATGACCCAGGGCGAAGCACTCAAGGGCTTCACCAAGATCGTGCACAAGTTCTGCCAGGCGCAGGAGGGTGTCGATGCGCTCAAGGAATTCGTCGAGCCGCTGGCCGCCATCAACAAGGAATGGGGCGAACTGACCATGAAAGTGGGCATGGCCGCCATGAAGGACCGCGAGGAAGTGGGCGCTGCTTCGGTGGATTACCTGATGTACTCCGGTTATGCCTGCCTGGCCTACTTCTGGGCCGACATCGCCCGCCTGGCCGCCGAGAAACTGGCCGCCGGCACCAGCGAGGAAGCTTTCTACAACGCCAAGTTGCAAACGGCGCGCTTCTACTTCCAGCGCATTCTGCCGCGCACCCGTACCCATGTGGCTACCATGCTGTCGGGCGCAAACAACCTGATGGACATGAAAGAAGAAGACTTCTCCCTGGGTTATTGATACCGAGTAAGAAGTTTGACAAAGCGCCGCTCCCCAGTGAGCGGCGTTTTTGTACGCGCGCAAAAACACAACTTCACCGGTAGGAGCGAGCAAAGCTCGCGATGCACTTTCAGCCAAATAAAACTTCTATCAGCAAACACCCTGCCAGCTTTCAGCCTCCCTAAAGCAATGCTTTCGGGCCATAAAACCCACTAATGGGCCCACCTCGCCACCAACACTGAGGAATTCCCCAGTTCAGTATTTATCGGTATGCCTCCCTAAATAAACCGGTATAAAAAAATCCCCTTCCTCTACTGTTGAAATGCTTTGTTACAGCTATGGTGGCATTAAGCGCACCCAACTGCGCGATCAATCAGTTTGAAAACCTGAGCCAAGAGATTGCTTTGCCAGTGAGGGCTTGCCGTGCCCGCGCAACTTCAACTAGAAGTGCATGGCCATGTGAACTGCAGGATCAACATCTCGTAACAGGGCAACTACGGAGCCTGGCTACTCCGTACTGAATCGGGAAGTCCATCATGGTTACGTATTGGAGTGCTTTGCGAATACCCCGCCTGGCCTGTGCGATGGCCGTGGCCCTCTGCGCCGCCGGGTTGCCGTTCACCGGTGCCCGGGCCGCAGACCCGGCCGGCACTGAACCGGTGGTGCCGGAGGTGCCCACACTGAATTCGCTGCGCGGCATGACCCCGCCAGACCCCTCAGGCACCGAGGGTGGGCGCAAGGTCGACCTGATGTCGGACTACGTCACCAACCGCGTGGCGGCAGTGCTGCTGGGCAAGGCGCTGTTCTGGGACATGGCCATCGGCAGTGACGGCGCCACCGCCTGCGCCTCCTGCCACTACCATGCCGGTGTCGATCATCGGGTCACCAACCAGATCAACCCTGGCCAGGCCAACACCAATGCCAATGTGGCGTCGATTTTCAACAAGCCCTTCATGGCCGGCGACATCCCCGGTGACGTGCCAAGCTACGCCACCCGCTCCGGGGGCAAAGGTGGCCCGAACTACACCCTGCTCAAGGGCGACTTCCCGACCCACGTGCTGGCCAACCCCCTGGACCGCAATTCGGCGATCGTCTATTCGAGCGATGACGTCATCGGCTCCCAGGGCGTGTTCGATGCCAACTTCGTCAAACCCCACCAGTCGCGGTACGACAAGTGCACCCAACAACCGGACGGCATTTTCCAGGTGGGCGGCATCAACGTGCGCCGCGGCACCGGCCGCAACGCGCCGTCGGTGATCAACGCCGCCTTCAACGTGCGCAACTTCTGGGATGGCCGGGCCAACAACGTGTTCAACGGTTTCTCGCCGTTCGGCAATCGTGACCCGGATGCGGGGATCTTCGTGACCAACGACCGTAGCGGCGTGGCGGTGAAGGTTCGCCTGGCCCTCAGGGATGCCTCGGCGGCCTCGCAAGCGGTCGGCCCACCCGGCAGCACGGTGGAGATGTCCTGCGGCGGGCGTACCTTCGCCGACATTGGCCGGCGCATCCTCGACACCATGATGCTCAAGGGGCAGAAGATTTCACCGACCGACTCGGTACTCGGGCCTGTCTCCAGCGCCCGCCGGCCCACCTACCGCGAGCTGATCAAGAATGCCTTCCAGCCGCGCCTGTGGAACGCCACCCAGCAGGTTGCCTTGGGCGGCGAGCCCTACAGCCAGATGGAGGCGAACTTCCCGCTGTTCTTCGGCTTGGCAATTCAGATGTACGAGGCCACGCTGATCTCCGACCAGGCGCCGCTGGATGCCTACCTGCAGGGTGACCACAGCGCCATGAACGCCCAGCAGGTGCAAGGCATGGAACTGTTCCTGGGCAAGGGCAAGTGCATCGCCTGCCATGGTGGCGCGGAGTTGACCAATGCCGGTAGCCGGCTGCTGTTCCAGCCCCGTGAACGCATCGAGCGCATGGTGATGGCCGACGGGCTGACCACCCTCTACGACAACGGCTTCTACAACACCGGCGTGCGCCCGACGTCCGAAGACTTGGCGCTGGGTGGCTCGGATGCCTGGGGCAATCCGTTGTCCTTCACCCGCCAGTACAACACCCTGCTGCAAGGGGGGAATATTCCCGACCCGCTGGATGTCGATGTCTGCACCTTCGAAGTGCCGCTGAGTGCAGCGGTTCCTTGCGACCCTTCACTCAAGCCCAGTATCGGTTTTCGCGATGCGGTCGATGGTGCCTTCAAAACGCCGACCCTGCGCAACATCGCGTTGACCGGGCCGTACTTCCACAACGGCAGCCGCTCGACGCTGCAACAGGTGATGGAGTTCTACAACCGCGGCGGTGACCGGCGTGGCGAGGATGCCAGCAACACCAGCGGCTTCGACCCCCCGGCCGTCAATCAGCACAACAGTTCGAACCTGGACCCGGACATGACGGCGTTGAACCTCACCAGCGATGAAGTGGATGCGTTGGTGAAATTCATGGAGATCAGCCTGACCGACCCGCGTGTCGCCTGGGAACGGGCGCCGTTCGATCACCCGTCACTGATGCTGCCGCAGGGGCAGAAGGGCGATGAAAATGCCGTGGCGCAGAAAGCCGGCTCGCGCCAGGCACTGGATGCCACGTTCCAGCTCAATGCCGTGGGTGCCGAAGGCCGCTCCGCCCAGCAAGGGCCGCTGCAGCCGTTCAACAACGACCTGTAGCAAGCATCACCGCGCTGTCGCGCCGCGATCTCCCTGTAGGAGCGAGCGCAGCTCGCGATGGGCTGCAAAGCAGCCCCGGCGTTATCAGCCGCGAAGCTGAAACCCTGGGGCCGCTGCGCGTCCCATCGCGAGCTTTGCTCGCTCCTACGGGGTTCTGAACTGCTCCCTTGGGCGTAAGAAAAGCTCAAGCCCTGCCCCCCAGCTGCCGTTAACCCTCCCGTGTATTCATCTATTCACGTGTGCTGCCGATGCAGTGAAGGCACAATGCTACTATTGATCTGCCGGGTCGGAGATTACCCTTGTTTCGTTTAAACGCTGTACGCACGAGCCACTTCCTGCCCTCGCTGTTACTGTTGCTGGCAGGGCTTGCGGCGGCTTATGTAAGAGACCTCAGTGTCTTTTTCACATCCCTGTTCAATGTCCTGCCCACCTTGGTACTGCTGCTGGGCGGGGCCTACTGCGCCGTGTACCGTCGCCAGCGCGAGCTGTTCCTGATGGTGACGGTGTACATCGCCTACTTCCTGCTGGACACCCAGACCGACTACTACCGTGACAACGGCCGTGTGCGCGAGGACGCGGCGGTGATCTTCCACCTCGTTTGCCTGCTGCTGCCCACGCTGTATGGCCTGTTCGGCGCCTGGCAGGAGCGAACTCACCTGGCCCAGGACCTGCTGGCGCGCTTTGCCGTGCTGTTCGCCGTCGGCAGCGTGGCCGTGGCCCTGGAGCAGAGCTTTCCCCAGGCGCTGCTGAGCTGGCTGGCGGAAATCCGCTGGCCGGCGCTGCATGGCCAGTGGATGAGCCTGATCCAGATGGTGTACCCGGTGTTCCTGCTGGTGCTGATCCTGCTGGTGGTGCAGTACCTGCGCGAGCCGCGGCCCTTGCATGCCGCCCAGCTGATCGGCCTGATCGGCATTTTCTGGATGCTGCCCAAGACCTTCATCCTGCCCTTCACGCTGAACATCATGTGCAGCCAGGTGATGCTGATGATCGCAGCGGCAGTTTCCCACGAGGCCTACCAGATGGCCTTTCGCGATGAGCTTACCGGCCTGCCGGGGCGCCGTGCGCTCAACGAGCGCATGCAGCGCCTGGGGCGCAACTACGTGATCGCCATGACCGACGTCGACCACTTCAAGAAATTCAACGATACCCACGGCCACGACGTCGGTGACCAGGTACTGCGGCTGGTGGCCAGCCGCTTGTCCAAGGTGACCGGCGGCGGGCGGGCCTACCGCTACGGCGGCGAGGAGTTCGCCCTGGTGTTCGCCGGCAAGACGGCCGAAGAGTGCGTGCCCCACGTGGAGGCCGTGCGCGAGATGATCGCCAACTACACCATGCACCTGCGTGACCAGAACAATCGCCCCCAAGACGATACGGCCGGGCGCCAGCGCCGCACTGGCAGCGCTTCGGCCACCGTTTCGGTGACCATCAGCATTGGCGTGGCCGAGCGCCAGGTCGACCACCGCAACCCCGAGGAAGTGCTCAAGTCTGCCGACCAGGCGCTTTACAGCGCCAAAGGCGCCGGGCGCAATTGCGTCATGGTCTATGGTCAACAATCACGACGCGGGGCGGTGCGGATGGCGTGACCATACTAGACCATACGGTCGCGTGATGACCCTATGTCTCGCAAAAGTTGTTCGGTTACACTGGATTCAACCCCCGTGCCGCGGCCCCTGGTGGCCGCCCCGACCCGATTAGCGAGAGGTTGTGATGGCTGACTATAAAGCGCCCCTGCGCGACATGCGCTTCGTTCTGAATGAAGTCTTCAAGGTGGCCGAGTTGTGGGCGCAACTGCCCGAGCTGGCCGAGGCCGTGGATGCGGACACCGCCTTGGCCGTGCTGGAAGAAGCCGGCAAGGTCACCAGCAAGACCATCGCCCCGCTCAGCCGCGCCGCCGATGAAGAAGGCTGCCGCTGGGACAACGGCGCAGTGCGCACCCCAGCCGGGTTCATCGAGGCTTACAACACTTACGCCGAAGGCGGCTGGGTAGGGGTGGGCGGTGACCCGCTGTTCGGCGGCATGGGCATGCCCAAGGCGATTTCGGCCCAGGTCGAAGAGATGGTCAACGCTTCGAGCCTGGCCTTCGGCCTGTACCCGATGCTGACCGCCGGTGCCTGCCTGTCGATCAATGCCCACGCCAGCGAAGCGCTGAAGGCGCGTTACCTGCCAAACATGTACGCCGGTGTATGGGCCGGCTCCATGTGCCTGACCGAGCCCCATGCCGGCACCGACCTGGGCATCATCCGCACCAAGGCCGAGCCACAGGCCGATGGCAGCTACAAGGTCAGCGGTACGAAGATTTTCATCACCGGCGGTGAACACGACCTGACCGAGAACATCATTCACCTGGTGCTGGCCAAGCTGCCAGATGCCCCGGCGGGGCCGAAAGGCATCTCGCTGTTCCTGGTGCCGAAGTTCCTGGTGAACCCCGACGGCAGCCTGGGTGCGCGCAACCCCGCCACCTGCGGCTCGATCGAGCACAAGATGGGCATTCAGGCCTCGGCCACCTGCGTGATGAACTTCGACGAGGCCGTGGGCTACATCGTCGGCGAGCCGAACAAAGGCCTGGCGGCGATGTTCACCATGATGAACTACGAGCGCCTGGGCGTGGGCATCCAGGGCCTGGCCTCGGCCGAGCGCTCCTACCAGAACGCCGTGGAGTACGCCCGCGACCGCCTGCAGAGCCGTGCCCCGGTCGGCCCGCAGGCCAAGGACAAGGCTGCCGACCCGATCATCGTGCACCCGGACGTGCGGCGCATGCTGCTGACCATGAAGGCGCTGATCGAAGGTGGCCGGGCGTTCTCCACCTATGTGGCGATGCAGCTCGACAGCGCCAAGTACAGCGAAGAACCGGCGACCCGCAAGCGCAGCGAAGAGCTGGTGGCGTTGCTGACGCCGGTGGCCAAGGCTTTTCTCACCGACCTGGGCCTGGAGTGCACGGTGCATGGCCAGCAGGTCTTCGGTGGCCATGGTTACATTCGTGAGTGGGGCCAGGAGCAGTTGGTGCGCGATGTGCGCATCACCCAGATTTACGAGGGCACCAATGGCATTCAGGCCCTGGACCTCATGGGCCGCAAGGTGGTGGCCAGCGGCGGGGCTTACTACAAGCTATTCTCCGACGAGATTCGCCAGTTCATCGGTGGCGCCGGCAGCCAGCTGGCCGAGTTCAGCAAACCCCTGGGGGCTGCGCTGGACCAGCTCGATGGGCTGACTGAATGGGTGCTGCAGCAGGCCAAGGGCAACCCCAACGAGATTGGTGCGGCGTCGGTGGAGTACCTGCATGCCTTCGGCTATGTGGCCTACGCCTACATGTGGGCGCTGATGGCGCGCGCGGCGCAAGCTGGGGAGGGGGATGAGGCGTTCTACTCGGCCAAGCTGGGCACGGCGCGGTTCTACTTTGCGCGGCTGCTGCCACGGGTGAATTCGCTGGTGGCGTCGGTGAAGGCGGGCAGTGAGTCGTTGTATTTGCTGGATGCGGAGCAGTTCTGATAAGTCGGGGGTTGGGCCGTTCGCGGGGCAAGCCCGCTCCTACAGGGCGCGGTTTAGCGCGAACGGGCTTTCCTGGGGTATCTGAGAATGATTACCCCTTGTAAGCTTTTTCCTACATGACGCGGTGCTTTTTCGCCACTGGTGTCAGATTGGATCCACGGTTAATCTTTGTACATGGACGTTGCGCAGGAAGCGCAAAGGACAGAACAGGGACAACGAAGGATTTCCTGCCAGGACGGCGGGGCGATAGGGATGTCACAGGGAAACAGTCTAGAGAACCCCGCTTCGGCGGGGTTTTCTTTGTGCGCGTGTTTCAGCTGCCCGGCAGGCGAGCATCGGTTTCCTCTTCGAGCAGCGTGCGCAGCAACTCCACCGATGCCTGCTGGCGCTGGGCATCGCGAAACACCAGGCCCACCTTCAACGGCACCCGCGGCTCGCTCAGCGGTTTCCACAGCAGCCCCTGGTCGTCCTCGGCGGCATCCTTGGCCCGTCCCGGCAGGATGGTAGCCAGCGAGGTGTGCGCCAGGCTGTCGAGAATCCCCGCCATGTTGTTCATCTCGGCCTGCACCTGGGGCCGGCGCCCTTGGGCGGCCAACTGTTCTTTCCAGATCTGGCGGAGCTGAAACTCCTCACCCAGCATCAGCATGGGCAATTCGGCCGCCTGCTTGATGGAAACCTTCTTGAATTCCTTCAGGGGGTGGGTATCGGGGATGACAACCTGCAGTTCATCTTCGTACAGCAGCAACCCGTGCAGCCCTGGCTGGCGCGGGGGCAGGTAACTGATGCCGATATCCAGGTTGCCGTTGAGCAGCCGCCGTTCGATCTCCAGCCCCGACAGTTCGTAGATCTGCACCACCAGGTGCGGCTGGGCCTTGCGCAGGCGTTCAAGCAATTGCGGCACCAGGCTCGGGCGCACGGTCTGCAGCACGCCGATGGCCAAGGTGCGCAGTGACTGGCCCTTGAAGTTGCGCATTGCCTCGTGGGCGCGCTGCAGGCCGTCGAGCAGGGGCAGAGCGTGGTTGTACAGCGTGTGCGCGGCCAGGGTGGGCAACAGGCGTTTGTTGCTGCGCTCGAACAGGCTCAGGTCCAGGCTGTGCTCCAGCTGGCGGATCTGCTGGGAAAGCGCAGGCTGGGACAGGGAAAGGCGCTCGGCGGCGCGGCCCACATGGCCTTCTTCATACACCGCGACGAAATAACGCAGTTGGCGAAAATCCATAAGTAACACTTATCGAAAAAGCTGGGAAAACGAAATGGCCGGCATAACCGCCGGCGCCTAGTCTATCGCCGTATTCCAACGGGTTACAGCAGCCGATCGGTGCATTGTTACCGCGTTCGAGAAACACTTTTGATAGGCAAGACAAAATATCCAGCGCCGGCAACAAGACCGGACCCCTGGCCCCCCCTTACCGTGATTGGTTGGAGCCCCGATGAACCTGTTCAACCTGCGCCGTTCGGCCCCCGCCGCGGTTGCCGAGCGCAAACCTGCGCCTGTGCTGGAGGCGGATGCGCCGTTGGCGCGTGAGCGGCTGATGGCCGGCAGCGAGCGTGCGGCCCAAGTGTTCGTCAGGGGCCAGGGCTCGTGGCTATGGGACAACGCCGGGCATGCCTACCTGGACTTCACCCAAGGTGGGGCGGTCAATAGCCTTGGGCATAGCCCGAGTGCACTGGCCAAGGCGCTGGGCAACCAGGCTCAGGCATTGATCAACCCCGGTGCTGGCTACCTCAGCCGGGGGTTGCTGGCCCTGGTAGAGCGCCTGTGCCAGAGCACTGGCAGCGACCAGGCCTACCTGCTGAACAGCGGCGCCGAAGCCTGTGAAGGGGCGATCAAGCTGGCACGCAAGTGGGGCCAACTGCATCGCAATGGCGCCTACCACATCATTACCGCCAGCCAGGCTTGCCATGGCCGCAGCCTGGGGGCGTTGTCGGCCTCCGACCCGTTGCCGTGCAACCGCTGCGAACCGGGTTTGCCAGGTTTCAGCAAGGTGCCGTTCAACGACCTGGCGGCGCTGCATGCCGAGGTCGACTCGCGCACCGTGGCGATCATGCTCGAACCGATTCAAGGTGAGGCCGGGGTGATTCCGGCCACCCGCGAGTACCTGCAGGGTGTACAGAAACTGTGCCGGGAGCTGGGCATCCTGCTGATTCTTGACGAGGTGCAGACAGGCATTGGCCGCTGCGGCGCGTTGCTGGCCGAAGAAACCTACGGCGTGCGCGCCGACATCGTCACCCTGGGCAAGGGCCTGGGCGGCGGTGTGCCGCTGGCGGCGCTGCTGGCCCGTGGCACGGCGTGCTGCGCCGAGCCGGGTGAGCTCGATGGCAGCCACCATGGCAATGCGCTGATGAGCGCCGCGGGCCTGGCCGTACTGGACACCGTGCTGGAGCCGGGCTTTTTCGAGCAGGTGCAGGACAGTGGCCGCCATTTACGCGATGGCTTGAGCCGCCTGGCTGGCCGCTATGGCCAGGGCCAGGTGCGCGGGCAGGGTTTGCTCTGGGCGCTGCAGTTGCAGGAACACCTGGCCCGGGAGCTGGTCGAGGCTGCCTTGCAGGAGGGGCTGCTGATCAACGCGCCGCAGGCTGACGTGGTGCGCTTCTCACCGGCGCTGACCGTGAGCAAGGGCAATATCGACGAGATGCTGCTGCGCCTGGCCAGGGCCTTTGCCCGGCTGCATGCGCAACAACAGGCCCGCCGCGTGATGCCGGCCTGATCTGGAATTCAACGAACCGTCTGGCGTTTCTGCGCATCGCCCCTGGCCTGATTTTGGCCCGGGGCGTTTTTTTTGCCTATGCGCCAAACCTGCGGAACGCCCGTAGGAGCGAGCGTAGCTCGCGATTTGCGATTGGCCCACGGAACCTCTGCCAAGCGAAGCGGGTCACTCTTGTAACCCCTTCAGGAGAACTTCCCATGGACTTCATTCGTATCATCATCGCCATCATCCTGCCGCCGCTGGGCGTATTTCTGCAGGTCGGATTTGGCGGGGCGTTCTGGCTGAATATTCTGCTGACCCTGCTGGGGTACATTCCTGGGATCGTGCATGCGGTGTATATCATTGCCAAGCGTTGAGGGCCCGGGGCTGCTCTGCAGCCCTTCGCGGGTCAAGCCCGCTCCTACAAGGGACCGCGATCTCCTGTAGGGGCGGCCTTGCGCCGCGAAAGGGCTTGGGTATCAGCCCTCCAGCACGCGGCAATAGAACTTCCATTCCTCTTCAAGCGCATGCGCCAGGTTCTCGGCTTTGCGAAAGCCATGCCGCTCTTCAGGGTAGAAATGCCCGACGGCTTCGATGCCATTGGCCTGCAGCACTTCCAGCATCGAGCGTGTCTGCGCTGGCACCACCACTGCATCCAGCTCGCCCTGGAAGAAAATCACCGGCACCTTGATCTGGCTGGCATGCAACAGCGGCGTGCGCTGGCGATAGCGCTCGGCGTCGTGCAGTGGGTCGCCAATCAGCCAGTCCAGGTAATCCCCTTCGAACTTGTGGGTGGCTTTGCCCAGGGCGACCGGGTCGCTGACACCGTACAGGCTGGCGCCGGCACGGAAGATGTTCTGGAAGGCCAATGCGCACAGCGCGGTATAGCCACCGGCACTGCCGCCGCGAATGAAGGCCTTGCTGCGGTCGACCAGGCCCTGCTCGGCCAGGTGCCGGACTGCGGCGCAGGCGTCCTGGACATCGCTCTCGCCCCAGCTCAGGTGCAGTGCCTGGCGATAAGCGCGGCCATAGCCGGTGCTGCCACGGTAGTTCAAATCAGCCACGGCGAAGCCGCGCTGGGTCCAGTACTGGATGCGTGGGTCGAGTACCGGGTAGCAGGCCGAAGTAGGGCCACCGTGGATGAACACCACCAACGGCGGCGGCAGCTTGCTGCCCGGTGCCGGGTAGAAGAACCCGTGTGCGGTGGTGTCACCGCTGCCGTAGTGAATCGGCTGCGGCAGGCTGATGCGCTCGGCGGGCAGCACTTCGGCGCCCCCGGCCAGCACACTGACTTCGTGGTGGCTGCGGGCGATGGCGATGACGGCGGGTGGGCTGATGGGTGAGGCGGCCACGGCATAAATGTGCTCGGCGTCCATCGCCAGGCTGCGAAAACGGGTATAGGCACTGGCAAAGCGCTCGACCCGGCCATCTTCCCCGCGCAGGCCCAGTTGCCCGAAGCCGCTTTCGAACCAGGTGGCCAGGTAGCCCTGCGGGCCTGACGGCAACCAGGTGCTGGCGCCAAGCTGCCAAGGGGCAGGCGCGTGATCGGCAGGCTCGGCCGGCAGCGCTTGCCAATGGCCGTCGACCTCGCCCCAGGGCTGCCAGAAGCCATTGCGGTCGCTCAGGCAATACAAGCGGCCCTCGGCATCGAAGCGCGGTTGCTGCAGCGACTCGTCTGCGCCTGCAATACAGCGTGCCTGGCCCCAGTTGCCATTGGCGTCGCGCTCGCGGCACATCAGCCGGGTGCGGGTCCAGGGCTGGGCCGGGCGGTCCCATTCGACCCAGGCCAGGCGCCGGCCATCGTCACTGAGTACGGGCGAGGCATAGAAGTCGGCGCCTTCGGCCAGTACCTGGCGGGTGCCCTCGGCCAACGCGACCAGGCGGTGCTCGGCGCCCTCGGCGTGGCGCTCCTCGACCGCCAGCACCAGGCCTGCGTGCCACTGCAGGTCGCCGTAGCGGCAGGCGCCATCAGCTGTAAGGGCGCGGGGTGGGCTGGCGTCGAGGGCCTGGGTGTAGACCTGTTGGTCTTTCTCGTTGACGAACAGCACGCCATCGCCGCCCAGGCAGAAGCTGCCGCCGCCGTATTCGTACACCCGGCTGCGCACGCTGAACCCGTCCGGGGTCAGGCAGCGCGCCTGGTGGGCGTGCCAGTGCCAGAGGCGACAAGCGCCGTCGGCGGGGCGAAACTCGTTCCAGAACAACCCCGCCGCGCTGACCTTGAGCTCTGCGAAGTCGGTGCCGGCGGCGACGGCCTGGGCGGCGCTGAAGTCAGCCGCGGACGATGACACGGGAGTTTCGTTCATTGCGGAAGGTCATCTGTTCAATGGCGAGAGTGGCGGTTTGCGCCTCCTCGCGGGCCTTGAGAATGATGCCGTGGTCGGCCGACTTGGCGCACACCGGGTCGGCCTTGCTGGCATCGCCGGTGAGCATGAAGGCCTGGCAACGGCAGCCGCCAAAGTCCTTTTCCTTCTCGTCGCACGAGCGGCAGGGCTCTGGCATCCAGTCGTAACCACGGAAGCGGTTGAAGCCAAACGAGTCGTACCAGATGTGGTGCAGGTCGTGGTCACGCACGTTGGGGAACTGCACCGGCAGCTGGCGCGCGCCATGGCAGGGCAGGGCGGTGCCGTCCGGGGTAATGGTCAGGAACAGGCTGCCCCAGCCGTTCATGCAGGCCTTGGGGCGTTCCTCATAATAGTCCGGGGTGACGAAGATCAGCTTGCACGGGTTGCCCTCGGCCTTGAGCTTTTCCCGGTATTGGTTGGTGATGCGTTCGGCCCGTTCCAGCTGTTCGCGGGTGGGCAGCAGGCCCAGGCGGTTGAGGTGGGCCCAGCCGTAGAACTGGCAGGTGGCGAGCTCGACGAAGTCGGCCTGCAGGGCGATGCACAGCTCGATGATGCGGTCGATCTTGTCGATGTTGTGCCGGTGGGTCACGAAGTTGAGCACCATCGGGTAGCCGTGGGCCTTCACTGCCCGGGCCATCTCCAGTTTCTGCGCGAAGGCTTTCTTCGAGCCGGCCAGCAGGTTGTTCACCTGCTCGTCGCTGGCCTGGAAGCTGATCTGGATATGGTCCAGCCCGGCAGCCTTGAAGGCGGCGATGCGCGCTTCGGTCAGGCCAATGCCGGAGGTAATCAGGTTGGTGTAGTAGCCCTGCCGGCGGGCTTCGCCGATCAGTTCGGCGAGGTCCTGGCGCACCAATGGCTCTCCACCGGAGAAGCCGATTTGCGCCGCGCCCATTTCGCGGGCCTCGGCCATCACCTTGAACCACTGCTCGGTGCTCAGCTCCTTGCCCTGGGCGGCGAAGTCCAGTGGGTTAGAGCAGTACGGGCACTGCAACGGGCAGCGGTAGGTCAACTCGGCCAACAGCCACAGCGGCAGGCCGACCGGTACCTCAGGCGAGGACGATCCAGTGTTCGGCACGGGCCACCTCCATGAATTGCTCGATGTCGTCGCCGACTTCGGGCACACCAGGGAATTGTTCTTCCAGCGCGGCGATAATCGCTGCCACATCGCGCTTGCCGTCGATCAGGCCGCCGATCAGGGCAGCGCTGTCGTTGAGCTTGATCATACCTTCGGGGTACAGCAGCACGTGGCCTTTCTGCGCCGGTTCGTACTGGAAGCGGTAGCCGGGGCGCCAGTTCGGCACCTGGTTGCGGTCGAAGCTCATAGGGCGATCCCCTTGTGCCATACCCGTTGCTGGGTGACGGAGTGATAAGGCGGGCGGTTCAGCTCGTAGGCCATGCTCATGGCATCGAGCATGCTCCAGAGGATATCCAGCTTGAACTGCAGGATTTCCAGCATGCGGTCTTGTCCGGCGCGGGTGGTGTAGTGCTGCAGGGTGATCGCCAGGCCGTGCTCCACGTCGCGCCGGGCCTGGCCCAGGCGGGTGCGGAAGTATTCGTAGCCGGCGGGGTCGATCCACGGGTAGTGCTGCGGCCAGCTGTCCAGGCGCGACTGGTGGATCTGCGGGGCGAACAGTTCGGTCAGCGAGCTGCTGGCCGCCTCCTGCCAGCTGGCGCGGCGGGCGAAGTTGACGTAGGCGTCGACGGCGAAGCGTACACCGGGCAGCACCAGTTCCTGGGAGCGCAGTTGGTCGGGGTCCAGGCCTACTGCCTGGCCCAGGCGCAGCCAGGCTTCGATGCCGCCGTCTTCGCCGGGCGCGCCGTCGTGGTCGAGCAGGCGTTGAATCCACTCGCGGCGAACCTCGCGGTCCGGGCAGTTGGCCAGGATCGCGGCATCCTTCATCGGGATGTTCACCTGGTAGTAGAAGCGGTTGGCCACCCAGCCCTGGATCTGCTCGCGGCTGGCGCGGCCTTGGTACATCGCCACGTGGTAAGGGTGGTGAATGTGGTAGTAGGCGCCCTTGGCGCGCAGGGCCTGCTCGAACTCGGCAGGGGACATCGGCAATGCGTCGCTCACAGGGCCTCCTTACAACTCGATGCTCATGCCGTCGAAGGCCACTTCGACGCCGCGGCGCACGACTTCGGCGCGCTCGGGGGAGTCTTCATCGAGAATCGGGTTGGTGTTGTTGATGTGAATAAGCACCTTGCGCTGGCGTGGGAAGCCATCGAGCACTTCGAGCATGCCGCCGGGGCCGTACTGCGCCAGGTGGCCCATTTCACGGCCGGTGCGGGTGCCGACACCGCGGCGCTGCATTTCATCATCCTCCCACAGCGTGCCATCGACCAGCAGGCAGTCGGCGCCGTCCATCATCTGCAGCAGCTTGGCGTCCACCTGGCCCAGGCCTGGGGCGTAGAACAGCTTGCCGCCGGTGCGGCTGTCTTCTACCAGCAAGCCAAGGTTGTCACCAGGGTGCGGGTCGAAGCGGTGCGGCGAGTAGGGCGGCGCTGCGCTGCGCAGCGGGAAGGGGGTGAAGCGCAGGTTCGGGCAGGCGTCGATGACGAAGCTGCCTTCAAGCTCGATGCGGTTCCAGCGCAGGCCACCGTTCCAGTGGCTGAGCATGGTGAACAGCGGGAAACCGGTGGACAGGTCCTGGTGGACCATGTCGGTGCACCAGACCTGGTGCGGGCAGCCTTCGCGCAGGCTGAGCAGGCCAGTGGTGTGGTCGATCTGGCTGTCGAGCAGGACGATGGCGTCGATGCCGGTGTCGCGCAATGCACGTGCCGGTTGCATCGGCGCAAAGGCCTGGAGCTGGGCGCGGATGTCGGGTGAGGCGTTGCACAGGATCCAGTGCTCACCGTCGTCAGACAGGGCGATGGACGACTGGGTGCGTGCCGTGGCGCGCAGGCTGCCGTCGCGAAAGCCCTTGCAGTTGACGCAGTTGCAGTTCCACTGCGGGAAACCACCGCCGGCGGCGGAACCGAGAATCTGGATGTACATGGCCGCTCCTTTTGCGAAAAGCCGAATGCAAAAAACGACGACGCCCCGGCGGGCCGAGGCGTCGAGCCGCAAGGCAGGGCTTAGCGGTTGGCGAAGTACATGGTCACTTCGAAGCCGATACGCAGGTCAGTGTATGCAGGTTTGGTCCACATGGGCGTTCTCCTTCAGGTTGGGTTGGGGTACTTCAGCTACTGGTTGGGCGCCACCTGGAGCAGGAGGTTCCGTTGGCTGAGATAGCATTTATCTTACAAGAAAAGTTTGTACCGAAAGGTTAATTCTTTGATAAGCAACCTTGCGTCAAACGTAACAATCCGGCTGTCGTCAGTGCCAGGAGGCGTCTGGTGCAGCGGCATTGGCCAGGCAAAGCCAGGTGCGATCGGCGCCGAGCAGGTGGGCCAGCAGGGCATCCAGGTCGGCTTGGCGTATCATCAGGATAGACCGCTGCAGTGCAGGCAGGTCGGCCGGTTGTGTGGCCAGGTGTGTCTGCCAGGCCCATTCGGCAACCTCGGCGTTGGCCATGGCCGCTTCGTCGAACTGTTCGGCCAGTGCCTGTTGAGCGTTGCTGTCGAGGTTTACACCCTGGCTCAGCAGGGCATGCAGGTGCCCGAGGATTTCGCCGTGGCTGGCGTGGGGCGATTGCACGCCGAACAGCAGGCCGCCGAGGCCTTCGACCTGACGGAAGGCACTGAACACGGCATAGCCCAGTTGCAGCTCGACCCGCAGGCGCTGGTACACCGGGCCCTGCAGAAGCTGGGCGAGCAGGCGGCCGCAGGCTTGCTGCGCGGCGGGCAGCGGGCAGAACAGCAACAGGGCGTTTTCGCTGCCTGCCAGCTTGGTGTGGTGCCAGCGCTGGCCTTGCCAGTGCGGGGCGGGCGTGGGGCTGGCCGCTTGCCCGGGGCAGTTCTGCAGCACTGCAGCCAACCCTTGCAGGGCACTGGCATCGAAACCCGTGGCAAGGCCATGCCAATGGCTGTTTTGCCACGCAGCCGCGAGCCGCGAAGGTTCCAGGGGGCTGGTGGGCGACGGCGCAGGTTGAGTGCCATGCACGGCGTTGGGCAACTGGTTGATCAGCGCCCGAATGGGGATCAATGCTGGCCCTTCCTGTTCAGGCGGTTGCCACTCGTTGGGTGAGCGCAGGGCCGCCAGGGCGTATTCCACCGCGCGAACCACAGCGGCCGGGTGGCCGGTGCAGCGCAACTGCCAGTGCTCGCCCAAGGTGCTGAACTGCAGCTGCACGCTGGCGTGCTCGCAGCGCGCCTGCAGGGGCAGCAGGCTGCGTTCGAGAACCGCGTGCAGGCCTTGGCCCAGGGCTGGCGGCACCTGCCAGCGCAGGTGAAGGGCTGCGTACTGGCGGGTAGGTGGCAGCAGGGCGCAGGTGTTCAGGGCATGCGGCATCGCCACGGCCCGGGCGTTGGGCAAGTCGTCGAGCAGCAATGGATCGGCGGCAGGCAGTTGCCATTGCCCGTGATCGAGGCAGGGCAGCTGTTCGAGCAATGTCTGGAACGCGGCCATCGCCTGGCCATCCAGCGCTACGAAGGGCTGCCCGGCGCTGTCGCGACGGGCCAGTTCCAGGGCGCTGGCGCTGCGTTCGCGGCGTTGTTGCAGCAGGGCGAAAGCCTGGTTCAATTGGTTGGGGTTTGCCTGGCGGATAAAGCCGAACCAACCGTGCAATAGCCTCAGGGCCTCTTCTCGGTCGGCCTGCGGGTGGAGTTTCAGGTCGATGTGCCAGAGCAGTTGCCCGGCAAAGCCATACAGGGGCTCGGCCTTGAATGCCTTGAGCCAGCCGTGCTGCTGCAGTGCATTCAGCCAACTGCCGGGGCGGTTGTCGGCAAGGCCCGCCAACAGCAGTTCCAGCGCTTGCTCCGCGCCGTGGGGCAGGGCTTGGTGGGCGAACAGCAGGGGTTCGTTGGTAGACAGGGCCGGGGGCTGGGCCTGCGTTAGCGCGGCGCCTGTGGCGAATGCACCGGTGAGTTGCCTGGCGAGCTGTTCCAGTTCGTCCAGGGGCTGCGGGCCACACAGGCTCAAGGTGATCTGGCCGCTGCGGTAGAAGCGTTGGTGGAAACCGCTGAGCGCGTGCTGGAAGCCAGTGTTGCGGATTGCGAGAGAATAGCGATTGCCCGCATGAAAGCCGACCAACGGATGATCGCCCGCCACGGCCTGCAGCAGGGCGAACTGTTGCTGCGCCTGGGCATTGCGTGACCAGGCAATGAACTCGGCGTGGATCACTTCCCTTTCGCGGGCTTGCCGTTCGATGCCCAGGTCGGGTTCGGCGAGCATCTGGCACAGGCGCTCCAGCCCACCGGCCAGGGCAGCGGGCGGAACTTCGAAGAAGAAGTCGGTGGTGCGCTCGCGGGTGCTGGCGTTGACCTGGCCGCCCAGTGCCTGGACGTAGCGCATCAGGCCGTCTTCCAGGGGAAAACGCGCGGTGCCGAGGAAGAACAGGTGTTCAAGAAAATGCGCCAGGCCTGGCCACTGACGCGGAGCATCGTGGCTGCCCGCGTGCACCCGCAAGGCAGCCGCTGAACGCTTCAGGCGCGGGGCATGGCGCAGGGTCAGTTGCAGGCCGTTGGCAAGGGTGAGGTGGCGGGTGGTGTCAGGCATGGGAACTCCGGGGCAGGTGTTCATGCTAACCCCTATCGCGACCTGCGGCCGCTCCTACAAAATTATTTTTAAATCAGATAGTTAAGGCTGATCAGCCCTCACGCAGATGCAGCTCCCGCCGCAGGTCAGTCAAGTACGGAAACGCCTCTCGCCCCCGCTGCAATTGCTCACGCGATAGGTCAGCCAGCAGCACACACTCCTCATGCCCAGCCATCGCCAGCAAGCTGCCATCCACTCCGACAATACTGCTTTGCCCACAGTACCGAATGTCATCCTCGGCCCCGCAATAGTTGGCATACACCAAGTAACACTGGTTCTCCTGCGCCCTGGCGCGCACGGTCACCTGGCAAACGAAATCGTAAGGCGCCATGTTCGCAGTCGGCACCAGGATCAACTCGGCCCCGGCCAATGCCAGGCGCCGGGCATTTTCCGGAAACTCGATGTCGTAGCAAATCAGCAGCCCGACCTTCCAGCCCTCCAGCTCGACCACCGGGAAATGGTCGGCACCGGCGCTGAACATCGCCCGGTCCAGTTCGCCGAACAGGTGAGTCTTGCGGTAATTGCACAGGCTACGGCCATGGGCGTCGATCAACTGCACGCTGTTGTAGATCGTCCCATCGTCGGCGCGCTCGGGGTAGCCGTAGGCGATGGCGATGCGGTGCGCCTGGGCAATCTCCACCACTTCCATGGCCGCCGGGCCATCCTCGGCCTCGGCCTGCCGTTCGACCTGTGCCAGGCCAATGTTGTAGCCGCTCAGGAACATTTCCGGGCACACCAGCAACTGCGCGCCTTGCTCCGCCGCCTGGTGTGCCTGGTGGCGCAGCCGTTGCAGGTTGCCGGGAACGTCCAGTGGGTGGGGGGCGCCCTGGAACAAAGCGATGCGCATGCTGCCTCCTTGGTGTCAGTCGGCCAGGGCGATGGGCCCGATTGCATCGAACACGTCGCCTGGGCCAGGGTTGTCCGGGTGGGTGCGGCCACCGAAGTGGTTCATGATACCCCACACCGCATTCAGCGACGTCTGCACCGCGCCCTCGACCCAGGCCGGGGTCCACGACACATCGTCACCGGCGATGAACATGCCGCGCTGTTCGGCGGGCATGTCCTGCTGCATGAAGTGCGCGTACATGCGTTGGTTGTAGCGGTAGTGGCCCGGCAGGGCACCCTTGAAGGCGCCGAGGAAATGCGGGTCGGCTTCCCAGGAGATGGTGATCGGGTCGCCGATGATATGCCCGGCGATGTCGGTTTTCGGGTAGATCTTCTTCAGCGCGTCCAGGGCCAGTTGCACGCGCTTCTCCACCGGGTGCGGAAGCATCTTCAGGGCGTCGCTCATCCAGGCATAGGACAGGCAGATGACCCCAGGCTTGTCGTCGCCATTGTCGAACAGGTAGGTGCCGCGGGTGAGGCGGTCGGTCAGGGTCATGCTCATCAGGTCGCGGCCGGTCTGCGGGTCTTTATCCTTCCAGAACGGCCGGTCGACCATGACGAAGGTTTTCGACGATTGCATGTAGCGGGTGCGGTCCAGGGCCATCCACATCTTTTGCGAGAACAGCGACTCTTCGCAGTCGATCTGGGTGGTCAGCAGCCAACTCTGGCAGGTGGCGAGCACCGCGCCATAGTGGCGGGTATCGCCCCAGTTGTCGGTCACTGCCAGGCGCCCGTCGCTGGCGCGGGCGATGCGCTTGACCCCGGTGCGCGGTGCACCGCCATGCAACGCGCTGAGGCTGGTGCCTGCGGGCCAGTGTGCGCAGCGCTCCGGCACATGGCGCCAGATGCCCTGGGGCACTTGCTCCACGCCGCCGACGATCAGGTGCTGGTGATCGTCGCAATTGGTCATCACCACGCGGAAGATTTCCAGCATCGAATTGGGGAAGTCCGAGTCCCAGCCACCGGTGCCGAAGCCAACCTGGCCGAACACTTCGCGGTGCTGGAAACTCAGTTGGGCGAAGGCGCGCGAGGTGGCGACGAAGTCGTAGAACGTGCGGTCGTCCCACAGCGGCACCAGCTTGTTCCACAGTGCCTTGAGGCGGGGCACGTCGCGGTCGCGGATTGCCTGCTGGATGTCGGCGAATTGCGCGCCGCTTTCCAGGGCGTCGGCCCAGGCGTCAGCGACTTCGTGGAACAGCGCAGGCAGGTCGCTTGCGTGTTCGGCGTAGTAGGTTTGGCCTTCAAGGTCGATCACCGTGCTGTGCGAGGCGGCAGTCAGCGGGTTGGGGAAAGGCTTGGTTTCCAGGCCCAGTTTGTCGACATAGTGATAGAACGCGGTGGAGGACACCGGAAAGCGCATGCCGCCCAGCTCGGCGATGATCCCGTCGGTTCCGTTGAAGGCTTGGGAACGTAGGCGCCCGCCGAGTTTCGAGGCCTCGTACACCACGGGCTTGAGGCCCAGCTTCATCAATTCGTAGGCCGCCACCAGCCCGGCGATACCGGCGCCGACGATGGCCACTTCCTCACCCTGGCGCTCTGCCGGGATGCTGCCCAGGCCGGCAGGGTGTTCCAGCCAGTCGTCGAAGGCGAAGGGAAAGTCCGGGCCGAAGATGGTGATGGGCGCCTTGCCGTCGGCGGGGTGGCGGTTTTTCTTGTTCATGAATTGACCTTGCCAGAGCGGCTGCGCGGGGGGCGGAGCCTGAGTATAGGAGATGGCTGAGGGTCATTTTAGGGAGTGGGGGATTCGTAATTAAGGCGCACAAGTTTGGCAAATGGCTGCTTTTTCCGTCATATCGACGAGTCGGTCATTAAATACGACGAATCACGTTAGCGAGGCGAGGTGTTCCACTGTTTCCGGGAATTTCTGAACCAGACGGATCAGCGCAACAGCTTGTGCATTAGGTTTGGAACGGCCTTGCTCCCAGTTCTCCAAGGTTCGCACATTGGTCCGCAGGTAATTGGCGAACAGCGCCCTGGACATATTCAACTGCTGGCGCAATTCAATGAGTTCGTTGGGCGCTAGCACCAGCTCCGAGAAGCTGACCTTGTGCGAGCGCAGGGTCATTTTTCCGGTACGTTCTTCGGACAGAGCATCGAAGCCTTGGGTGAGCTCAGTGAAGAGGTTGCGGGGCATGATTTGTCCTCATCAGGTATTCGCGTTCGAGCATGGTTTTTAGCGCCTTGCGTTGCTGCTCTGTCAGGTCGTCCTGCACGTCTTCCTTTCAGCCTATACACCTTGGGCTCCCTTCGTGGGCGCCATTGAATTGCAGCATGTAACGCTTGTAGGAAATGCCGGGCAGGCTATTCGGAGGCTTCTGAATCAAGGGGGTGGGTGCCGCTTTGGTGCCAAAGGTGATTCAGATCGGTTGCCCCCGGTCCACCTTGCTGCTGAGGATGATCGATGTGGTGGTCTTGTCGACGCCATCGACACTGCCAATCTGGTCCAGCAGTTGGTCGAGCTGCTCCGGCGAATCACAGCGCAGCCAGGCGACATAGTCGAATTCGCCACTCACCGCACACAGTTGCTGCACCTGCCCCATGGCGCTCAGCCGCCGCACCACCTCCTTGCCGGAGCGCGGTTGCACCTTGATGCCGACATAAGCCTGCAGCCCGCCACCGATCAGGCGCTGGCCCAGGCGTACGCCGTAACCGGTGATGACCTTGTGCTTCTCCAGCCGCTCCAGGCGCGAGTTCACCGTGGTGCGCGCAATGCCCAGCTGGCGGGCCAGGGTGGCGACACTTTCGCGGGCGTTGATTTGCAGCAGGGCGATCAGTTGGCGGTCGATTTCATCGAGGGTGATGGGGCGGGAATCGAGCATGGCAAGTCTCGGCAGTGGGCCCGCTAGCCTAGCGAGGCCGGGGCGGGGAGGGCAATATCGGGAGCTCAGGCGATGAGCCTTGAGTGAAGCCATGGAATGGGCTTCATTCAACAGGCCTCAGTTGCTTGCCAAGTGGAAGGAGTTGAACCAATGACCCGTAAGCGTTTCATGCTTGAAGATATCGCGGTTTCCGCCCCAGGGGCCTTGTTGCTGACGTTCGCGGACGGTGAACGGTTTCCAGTGAGGCTGGATGAAATCATCGCCAGGCACCCTACATTGCACGCGCTTTCAATGCCCGACGTTTTTGCAACCGCCGCGATCGGCGAGTGGAAGGACACGGTCATTTGGGCTGACGATGACAATTTGGAGTTGGCCGCTGACAACCTGAGGGCGCTGGCCGTAGAGCAGGCTGGGGACTAACGCCGTGCGCGGTGAGGTGTGTTCTGACACCCCTTGATAGCGGGTGCTTCGCCCGCCGCCCGGCAGGCGCAATATGCAGCCTTTTTCCAGTAAATCAGCCAAGTGCCGATTCGCCGTGGCCTTGGAGACTTTCGCTACGGTGCCTCAGGGCGGGCGGTGAGACGAATAGAGCGCCTATTCGGCTCATGTTTTGAGCCGATTAAGGTGCTTATTCGGCTCATCGTCCAACACGCGGGTACGCCAGGAATGTACCGGCGTTGCTGGCTGTGCAGTACGTCGGGCACAAAAAAGCCGCGCAGTGCGCGGCTTTGTCGTGTCTGGTGGGCCCACACGGACTCGAACCGTGGACCAAAGGATTATGAGTCCTCTGCTCTAACCGACTGAGCTATAGGCCCTCAGTAAGTGCCCGGATTATAACGAGGGTTTCGATACCGTGCCATCCGAAAGATCGCTTAGTGATATACGAAGGAACGTCGCTGCGAATTCGTCGGCTGGCAAGGGCAGGCTGACGATGTAGCCCTGGATCTGTTCGCACCCCTCGGCGGCCAGGAAACGCTGCTGCGCCTGGTTCTCCACGCCCTCGGCAATGATGGTCAGTTGCATGCTGCGCCCCAGGGCGATGATGGCGCGGGCGATGGCGGCGTCGTGGGGGTCGTCTGGCAGGCCGCGGATGAACGACTTGTCGATCTTGAGGATGTCCAGCGGCAGGCGCTTGAGGTAGCTCAGCGACGAATAGCCGGTGCCGAAGTCGTCGATCGCCAGTTGCACGCCCAACAGCTTGAGCTGGTGCAGCACGGCCAGGGCTTCCTCGGCCTGGCTCATGATGAAGTTCTCGGTGATCTCCAATTGCAGGTCGCCGGCCTTGAGCTGGTAGGCCTTGAGCAGGTGCTCGATGCGCTTGGCCAGGTTGGGCTGGCGCAACTGGGCGCCGGCCAAGTTGATCGACAGCGGGCCGAACGCCTGGTAACGCTTCTTCCAGCGGTGCATCTGCTGGCAGGCCTGTTCCAGCACCCAGTCGCCAAGCTGGAGGATGCTGCCGTTTTCCTCGGCGAGGTGAATGAAGTGCTCCGGCGGCACCTCGCCGAAGGTTGGGTGGCTCCAGCGGATCAAGGCTTCGGCACCCACCAAGGTCTGGGTCTTGAGGCTGAACTTGGGCTGGAAACTCAGGCTCAT
Organism: Pantoea sp. Tr-811; assembly: GCF_011752535.1. NCBI lineage: Bacteria > Pseudomonadati > Pseudomonadota > Gammaproteobacteria > Enterobacterales > Erwiniaceae > Pantoea > Pantoea sp. Tr-811. Next base: position 60,047 of record NZ_VWXJ01000004.1, on the reverse strand, counting down.
CTCGTTGCGTTCGATGGCGCGGCGCAGTTCGTGCTCCAGGGCAATGCGTTCACTGGCCTGGGCGGTGAGGTCGCGGGTGTAGGCCTCGACGCGGTTGCGGCCCTTGGCCTTGGAGCGGTACATGGCCGCGTCGGCATTGCGGATCAGGCTGGCGACGTCGCTGCCGTCCTGTGGATACAGGCTGATACCGATGCTCGCGCTGGTGAAGAACTCATGCTCGCCGGCCTGGAACGGCGCGACGAAACAGGCCAGCAGTTTATTGGCAATGGCGCCGGCATCGGTGGGCTTGTGCAAGCCAGGTAGCAGGATGATGAATTCGTCGCCACCCAGGCGGGCCACCGTGTCGACATCGCGCACTTGCTCCTTGAGGCGCTGGGCGATGCCTTTGAGCAGCAGGTCGCCGACCGGGTGGCCGAGGCTGTCGTTGATGTGCTTGAAGCGGTCGAGGTCGAGGAACAGCACCGCACCCTGGCGGTTGGACACCTGGGCGCAGGTTAGCGCTGCCTGCAGGCGGTTCTCGAACAGGGCGCGGTTGGGCAGGCCGGTGAGCGGGTCGTGGTGGGCCTGGTAATCGAGCTTGGCCTGGGCGTGCTTGAGGCTGGAAATATCTGCGAACACGGCGACGAAGTGGGTGATCGCCCGTTCCGGGTTACGCACGGCGCTGATGGTCAGCCAGCCTGGGTACAGTTCGCCATTCTTGCGCTTGTTGAAGATCTCGCCCTGCCAGTGCCCCTCATCGGTCAACTGGTGCCACATGGCGGCATAGAACGCGCTGTCATGCTGGCCCGAGGCGAGCAGGCGAGGCGTTTGGCCGAGGGCTTCGATCTCGCTGTAACCGGTGATTTCGCTGAAGGCACGGTTAACCGCGCTGATGCGCTGGTCGATGTCGGTGATCAGCACGCCTTCTGCGGTGTTTTCGAACACCGTGGCGGCCAGTTGCAGTTTTTCCTGCATCAGGTGGCGCTCGGTGATGTCGCGGGCGATGGTCAGCATGCAGTCCACGCCGGCAATCGGCAATGGCCTTGCCGACAGCTCGCACAGGCGAATTTGCCCGTCGCTGCGGCGCAAGTGGGAGGTGAAGTCGCGCACGTAGCCATCGCGGGCCAACTGTTCGACCATGCGCTTGCGTTCGTTGAGGTCGACCCAGATGCCTAAGTCGAACGAGGTCTGGTCCACCGAAGGGTTGAAGTCGTAGCCGGTCAGGCGGCAGAAACCGTCGTTCACCTCCAGCAGCAGGCCATCGCTCTGGCGCGACAGCAACAAGCCGTCGGGCGAGGCGTGGAAGGCCTTGGCGAACTTTTCCTCGGAGGTTTGCAACTGCTGCTGGGTTTCCTTGAGCTGGCTGATATCGCGCACCGCCACCACCAGGGCCAGCGTGCCGTCGAGCTCGAAGGTTTCCGCCGAGGTGAGGCCGGTGAACAGCTGGCCGTTGCTGCGGCGGAAGGTCATTTCCAGGTTTCGGATACCGCCCTGGTGCAGGCGTTCGAGCAGTTTCGGCCCCATGCCCTCGCTGCCCCACAGGTTGAGTTCAGTGGCGGTGCGGCCAATCACTTCGCCTGGGCTCAGGCCAATCTGTTCCTCGAATGCCTCGTTGACTTCCAGCAGCGCGCCATCGCTGTGGCGGGCGATCAGCAGGATGTCCGGGCACTGCTCGAAGACCGAGGCGAACTTCTGTTCCGAAAGGCGCAGTGCGTCTTCGGTGCGCTTGGTTTCGCTGATGTCGATCATCAGCCCGCGCATCACCGGCTGGTGGCCGTGCTCGATCATGCTGACGATGTTGCGAACCCACAGCGCCTGGCCATCGGCGCGGATAACCCGGTAATCCAGGCTATGATCGCGCCCGGCGGCAGTTTCGCTTTCGCAGTAGGCTTGGGCCCAGAGGGCGTCGTCCGGGTGCAGGATGCTGCGCCAGAAACCGGGCTTGAGCCAGTCGTGCAGGGCGTAGCCCAGCAGGTCTTCGGCATGGGGCGAGACATAGCTGTAGGTGAAGTCGTTGGCATCGGCTTCCCAGGCGATCGCCGACAGGCTTTCGATCAGGCCGCGGTAATGGTACTCGCTGCTGCGCAGTTCCTGCTCCAGGGCGATGCGCCGGGAAATTTCCGAGCTGAGCCGGCGGTTGATGCGTATCACCACGGCGAGCACACCGATCAGCAGCACCATCGCCGGCAGGCCGTAGATCAGCGTGTCATGCCAGAAGCTGCGCTGGTCGATGACATTGCCGACCCAGCGTTGCTGGATCTGGCTGATTTCCTCGTCGGACATGTCGGCCATGACCTTGTCGAGAATGCCGACCAGCACCTTCTGATCGCGCGGCGCGGCCATTGCCAGCTGGTAGCGGTAGGGCGTTTCGCCGCTGACGTACAGCCCTTCGAGCTTGAGCTGGCGCAAGCTCCAGATACTCGATGCAAGGTCGCCGACCACGGCGTCCACTTCGTCGGTGGCCAAGGCTTGCAGGGTGGAGCTCACATTCGGCATGGCCACCAGGTTGAGGTCCGGGTGGTGGGTGCGCAGCAGCTCGTGGGGGGCATAGTTTTCCACCACGGCGACCTTCAGCCCGTACAGGTCCTTGAGGGTGCGTGGTTGCGGCCCGCCATCATGGGCCAGGATGACAATCGGGAAATCGAGGTAGGGGCGGGTGAAGGCCAGGTAGTCCTGGCGCTCCGGGGTCGACATGATGCCGGGCAGCAAATCGATGCGCCCTTCGCGTGCCTGCTGCAGCACTTGGGTCCAGTTGCTTGGCTCGACCGGGTCGAGGGCAACGCCAAGGCGCTCGTGAAGCAAGGCGATGTAATCGGCGGCCAATCCCTGGTACCGGCCTTCCTGGTCCCGAAATTCGAACGGTGGCCAGGAGGCGTCGACGCCCAGCCTCAACTGCGGGTGGGCAGTGAGCCAGGTTTTTTCCTCGTCTGTCAGGGTGAGGGCGCCGGCCGTTGTGTTCCACAGAATCAGGAGCAACAACAGAATGGCCGGCATCGGCGGCATAGCAGCCTCGCATTCAGGAAGTCTGAAGTCGAGTGTAGACGGGCAATATGCCGCGTGGGTAGCTACTTGCCACAGCCATTTGTCACATAAGAAAAACCCCGGCCTGGGCCGGGGTTCGTCATCACTCGTCGAGGAAGGAGCGCAGGTGTTCGCTGCGCGTCGGGTGGCGCAACTTGCGCAACGCCTTGGCTTCGATCTGACGGATCCGCTCACGGGTCACGTCAAACTGCTTGCCCACTTCTTCAAGGGTGTGGTCGGTGTTCATGTCGATACCGAAACGCATGCGCAGCACTTTGGCTTCACGTGCGGTCAGGCCCGAGAGCACGTCGCGGGTCGCTTCCTTGAGGCTTTCGACCGTGGCCACGTCGATCGGGGACTGCATGGTCGAGTCCTCGATGAAGTCGCCCAGGTGCGAATCTTCGTCGTCACCGATCGGGGTTTCCATGGAGATCGGTTCCTTGGCGATCTTCAGCACCTTGCGGATCTTGTCCTCAGGCATCTCCATGCGCTCACCGAGCTCTTCCGGGGTCGGTTCGCGACCCATTTCCTGCAGCATCTGGCGGGAAATACGGTTGAGCTTGTTGATCGTCTCGATCATGTGCACCGGAATACGGATGGTGCGCGCCTGGTCGGCGATCGAGCGGGTGATCGCCTGGCGGATCCACCAGGTGGCGTAGGTCGAGAACTTGTAGCCGCGACGGTATTCGAACTTGTCCACCGCCTTCATCAAGCCGATGTTGCCTTCCTGGATCAGGTCAAGGAACTGCAGGCCACGGTTGGTGTACTTCTTGGCGATGGAGATCACCAGACGCAGGTTCGCCTCGACCATTTCCTTCTTGGCGCGGCGGGCTTTCGCCTCACCGATGGACATGCGACGGTTGATTTCCTTGATCTCGGCGACGGTCAGGCCGGTTTCGGTTTCAAGGTCGATCAGCTTCTGTTGGCAAGCAACGATGGCGGCGTCCTTTTCACCCAGGGCAGCAGCCCATTTGGTGCTGCGCTTGGCCAGGTCACCGGACCAGGTCTGGTCGGTTTCGTTGCTTGGGAACAGGCGCAGGAAGTCGGCACGCGGCATGCGGGCGTCACGCACGCACAGCTGCATGATCGCACGCTCTTGCTGACGCAGGCGGTTCAGGGCATCGCGTACGCGCTCCACCAGAACGTCGAACTGCTTGGGCACCAGCTTGATCGGCATGAACAGGTCAGCCAGGGCCTGCAGGGCCTCGATGCTTTCCTTGACGTCACGGCCGTTCTTCTTCAGGACCTTGGAAGTGGCCTGGAGCTGATCGGCGACGGCACCGAAACGCTGGGCTGCAACGACCGGATCGGGGCCGCTTTCGGCCTCTTCCTCGTCGTCACCGCCTTCGCTTTCTTCGTCTTCGTCGTCCGACTCTTCCTTGGCCGCAGGGGCCTTGGCGCCGGGAACCGGCACTTCGTCGGTTGGCGCGGCGATGTTGTCGTCAGGGTCGATGTAACCGCTGAGAACGTCGGACAGGCGGCCGCCTTCGGCGGTGACGCGGTCGTATTCGCCGAGGATGTAGTCGACAGTACCCGGGAAGTGAGCGATGGCGCCCATGACTTCACGGATGCCTTCCTCGATCCGCTTGGCGATTTCGATCTCGCCTTCGCGGGTCAGCAGCTCGACGGTACCCATTTCGCGCATGTACATGCGCACTGGGTCGGTCGTGCGGCCGATATCGGTTTCAACTGCCGCCAACGCAGCAGCGGCTTCTTCGGCCGCGGCTTCGTCGGTGTCGGCTTCCGCCAACAGAAGGGCATCCGCATCCGGAGCACTCTCGAATACGTTGATCCCCATGTCGTTGATCATGCGGATGATGTCTTCCACCTGTTCCGGATCTGAAATATCCTCAGGCAGGTGGTCGTTGACCTCCGCGTAAGTCAGGTAGCCCTGCTCACGACCGCGGGTGATCAACTCTTTGATACGAGACTGCTGTTGCGCTTTTCCGGACATAACACCCTATCCACTGAAGGTCTTGGCGGGCAAAAAACAAGCCGAGGATTATACCCGAGCATGGGCCTCACGCGCCAGATGAGGTCGGCGTTTGTGCGGGAACATTCCGGCTCAGCAGGGCGAGGAGCTGGGTTTTTTCCTCGCTGGTCAATTCGCTTTGACGTGATTTCCTGAGCAGTTGTTCCAGGCTGCGCTCGCGTTGGCGGGCGGACAAGCTAGTTATAGTGTCGAAAAATTGTTGTTCAAGGCTGTCGGCCACGATCAACCATTCCTTTTCCGCCAGGGCCCGCAGCAGGCGGCCCTGTTCGGTGCCGTGCCAGCGTGCGATCAACTGCATTGAGCTTAGCCCAGGATTTTTCTGCGCGGCTTCAATCAGTGCTACCAGCAGCTGGCTGTACAGGTGTTCTTCGTCGGCGAAGTGGCTGGCGTCCTCGACTTTGCCCGCCAGCAGCGGGTGATGCAGCAGGGTGCGCAGGGCCGCCAGGGTCGGCGGCTCGACGGGCGCCGGCACCCGGGGCGGTGCCTCGTCGCGTTGCTGCCACGGTTTGCCGCCCTTGCGGTTCTTGTCCCAGGGCTTGTCGCTCCAGGGCTTCTTGCCGCCCCCTTTGTTCGGCTTCCACTCCTGTTCCTGGTGAACAGGGGCGTAATCGTGCTGCGGCACGTCGCCGTAGTCGGGGGTGAAGCTGGCCATGGCATCGTAGTCATAGCCTGGGTCGTAGTCCGGCACGCTGCTCGGCGCCGGGGCCTGTTGCGCCAGTTGCTCGACCTGCTGGGTGTCCAGGCCGGTGATTTCCTTGAGGCGGTTGCGCATCAGCTGGCGCAGATTGGCGCCGGGAATCTTTTCGATCAACGGTGCGGCCAGGGTTGCCATGTGCGCCTTGCCTTCGAGCGAGCGCGGGTCGGCCTCGGCGCTCAGTTGCTCGAAGAAGTAGTCGGCCAGCGGTTGGGCGTGCTGGTTGATGCGGGCCTTGAAGGCATCGGTGCCCTCGGCGCGCACCAGGCTGTCGGGGTCTTCGCCTTCGGGCAGGAACAGAAAGCGCGCGCGGCGCCCGTCCTGCAGGGCAGGCAAGGTCGACTCCAGGGCGCGCCAGGCCGCCTTGCGCCCGGCCTGGTCACCGTCGAAGCAGAACAACACGCTGGGCACCACGCGGAACAGGCGCTTGAGGTGTTCTTCGCTGGTGGCGGTGCCCAGGGTGGCCACGGCGTTGCGCAGGCCTTGCTGGGCCAGGGCGATGACGTCCATGTAGCCTTCGACGACGATGATCTCGTCGAGGTTGCGGTTGTGCTTGCGCGCCTCGTACAGCCCGTAGAGCTCCTGGCCCTTGTGGAACACCGGGGTTTCCGGGGAGTTCAGGTACTTGGGCTTGTCGTCGCCGAGTACCCGGCCACCGAAGGCGATGATGCGGCCGCGGCTGTCGCGGATCGGGAACATCACCCGGTCGCGGAAACGGTCGTAGCGCTTGCCGCTCTCGGCGTTCTCGATCAACAGGCCGGCGTCGATCATCACCTTCTGCTGCAGGGTGTCGGCGCCCAGGTGCTTGAGCAGGTTGTCCCAGCCAGGCGGCGCGAAGCCCAGGCCGAAGTCGCGGGCGATCTCGCCCGACAGGCCGCGGCCCTTGAGGTAATCCACCGCCGCCTTGCGGGTCGGGTGGTTGCGCAGGGCCTGGCGGTAGAACTCCGAGGCAGCGTCCAGCAGCGGGTACAGGGGCGAGTCGGTGGGCTGGCGCGGCTTGTGGTCGCGGCGGCCTTGCTCGCGGGGTACTTCCATGCCGGCGGCGCGGGCCAGTTCCTCAACGGCCTGGGGGAAGTCCAGGTTGTCGTGGTCCATGACGAAGCCAAGGGCGTTGCCACCAGCCCCGCAGCCGAAGCAGTAGTAGAACTGCTTGTCGGGGCTGACCGTGAAGGAGGGGGTTTTCTCCTTGTGGAACGGGCAACAGGCCGAGTAGTTCTTGCCGGTTTTTTTCAGCTGGACGCGCGAACTCACCACGTCGACGATGTCGAGGCGGTTGATCAGGTCGTCGATGAAGCTTTGGGGAATCAGCCCGGCCATGGCAGTCTCGTCATCTGGCAACTGGCAAGTCTAATCGCTAACGCGCCGAAGAGGGGCGAATGCTGATAGGGGAAGTGCGAGGGAGTGTGTGCTCGTCGGTAGCCGCAAGGGCTCGTCAGTCAGGACGTGCACGCCTGGCCGTAGCCAGCTCTGACGTTGTGAAACATGCCCGCTGCAGGTTGCGAAGGGCGCCTTGAGCTAGCTGCCCAAGGTTTGAAGCAAACCGCTGCCATTGGCCCGGCATTGAGCCGGGCTGGGCAGAAGCTCTTGCGTAGAACGCCTGTATTAGTACAGACGAACGGCGCGGCGCTGTTCGCGCTGAACTTTCTTGGCGTGACGCTTAACAGCAGCAGCTGCTTTGCGCTTACGCTCGGCGGTCGGCTTCTCGTAAAACTCGCGGCTACGAACTTCAGCCAGTACACCGGCTTTTTCGCAGGAGCGCTTGAAACGACGCAGAGCTACGTCGAAGGGTTCGTTCTCTTTAACTTTGACGGCTGGCATCCAGGGCTACCTTAATTCATTACCGGGGTAGACGTGCTCCTGGCAAAACAAAAGGTGTGCTGGAGAACGTCGGTTTTCAAGGGTTGCGGATGTTAACCCTTAGTACGCCGGAATGCAAAGCCTCTGATCGAAAACCGCTGGTCGGCACCCGGCACGGGGACTATCATGCGCGGCTTCGAATTCAGCCCCCACAAGGGACGAGCCCATGCTAGTACTGGGATTGGAAACATCCTGCGACGAAACCGGCGTCGCATTATACGACAGTGAGCGCGGTTTGTTGGCCGACGCGCTGTTCAGCCAGATCGACCTGCACCGTGTGTTCGGCGGGGTGGTGCCCGAGCTTGCCTCGCGCGACCACGTCAAGCGCATGCTGCCGCTGATCCGCCAGGTGTTGGCCGAGGCCGACTGCGTGGCCACCGAGATCGACGCCATCGCCTACACCGCGGGCCCCGGCCTGGTCGGTGCGCTGCTGGTGGGGGCCTCGTGCGCCCAGGCCCTGGCCTTTGCCTGGGACATTCCGGCGGTTGGCGTGCACCATATGGAAGGCCACCTGCTGGCACCGATGCTGGAGGAAAATCCGCCGGAATTTCCGTTCGTCGCCTTGTTGGTGTCCGGCGGCCACACCCAGTTGGTGCGGGTCGATGGCATTGGCCGCTACGAGCTGCTGGGCGAGAGCCTGGACGACGCGGCCGGCGAGGCGTTCGACAAGACCGCCAAGCTGATCGGCCTGAATTACCCAGGTGGCCCGGAAATCGCCCGCCTGGCCGAACAGGGCGTGCCCGGGCGCTTCGTGTTCCCGCGGCCGATGACCGATCGCCCAGGGCTTGAGTTCAGCTTCAGTGGCCTCAAGACCTTCGCCCTGAACACCTGGCAGCAGTGCAAGAATGCCGGTGACGACAGCGAGCAAACCCGTTGCGACCTGTCCCTGGCATTCCAGCAGGCAGTGGTGGAGACTCTGACCATCAAGTGCAAGCGTGCGCTGAAGCAAACCGGCCTCAAGCGCCTGGTGATCGCCGGTGGCGTGAGCGCCAACAAGGCGCTGCGTGCGTCGCTGGAAGACATGCTGGCCAGTATCAAGGGCAATGTGTACTACGCGCGCCCCCAGTTCTGCACCGACAACGGCGCGATGATCGCCTATGCCGGCTGCCAGCGCCTGTTGGCCGGGCAGCAGCAGGACCTGGCGATCAGCGTGCAGGCACGCTGGCCGATGGAGCAGTTGCCGCCGGTGTGAAGGGCGCGTCAGAAGTGCCGTTCGCGCCCGGCGAACAGGTCGCGCAGGTTGTTGCGGTGGCGCCAGACGATCATGACCGTGAGCACGGCGATCGGCAGCAGCGCCTCCGGCTCGCGCCAGGCCAGCAGTGGCAGGGTCAGCGGCGTGGCAACCAGCGCTGCCAGCGAGCTGGTGCGGGTGAGGTAGAAGGTCAGCAGCCAGGCGCCGATGGCCAGCAGTGCGGCCGGGAAGTACAGGCCCATGAGCATGCCTGCGGCAGTGGCGACGCCCTTGCCGCCTTTGAAGCGAAAGTACAGCGGGAACAGGTGGCCAAGCACCGCGCACACCCCGACCCAGGCCTGCTCCTGCAGGCCCAGGCCGGCAGCGCGGGCCAGCAGTACCGGCAACAAGCCCTTGCACAGGTCGCCCAGCAGGGTCAGGATCGCCAGTCTACGGCCCGCCAGGCGAAGCATGTTGGTGGCGCCGGCATTGCCCGAACCGCAGGAACGCGGGTCTGGGCTGCCCGACAGGCGGCTTAGGACGATGGCGAAGGACAGCGAGCCGAGCAGGTAGGCGAGCAGCGCCAATAACCAAAACATGCTAACTATTCCGGGCGAGGACGCCCTGATTCTAACGGCGCCCGTCGCCCTTGTCGTGCTGTGGAGAGAAGTGCTTGGACAGAGTGTTCATCGAAGGCCTGGAAGTCGATACCGTCATCGGTGCCTATGACTGGGAGCGGGATATTCGCCAGTGCCTGCGCCTGGACCTGAGTTTCGCCTGGGACAACCGCCCGGCGGCGGCGGATGACGACCTGGGCAAGGCGCTGGACTACGCCAGTGTCACGGCACGCATCCAGGCCTTTGCCGAACAAGCGCGCTTCGAGCTGGTGGAAACCTTCGCCGAGCGCCTGGTCGCGACGTTGATGGAAGAATTCCACATCCCGTGGGTGCGGCTCAAGCTGACCAAGCCGGGTGCGATCCCGGCGGCCCGCGGCGGTGTTGGCGTGGAGATCGAGCGCGGATGTCTCTGAGCACGGTTTACCTGGGGCTGGGCAGCAACATCGACCGCCACCGGCACCTGGGTGCCGGGCTCGATGCCCTGGCGGCCATTCTTACGGATATGCGCTGTTCCCCGGCCTTCGAAAGCCAGGCGGTGGGGATCAAGAGCGGGCCGTTCATCAACTTCGTGGTGACTGGCAAGACCGAACTGCCACTGTTGGAGCTGGACCGCCGGCTCAAGTTCATCGAGGCCGACAATGGCCGCTATGCCCCGGACCGCAAGGGCTTGCCGCTGGATATCGATGTGCTGATGTATGACCAGCTGCATGGCACGTTCGATGGGCTGGTGCTGCCCAGGGCGGAAATCCTGAAGAATGCGTTCGTGCTGTGGCCGTTGTCGTTGCTTGCGCCGGAGCTGGTTCACCCTGGGGCGGGGAAAAGCATGGCGCAGTTGTGGCAGGAGGCGCAGATCGACCAGGTGCTGGCACCGGTTGCCTTCGAGTGGCGGGGGTTGCAGCTGACCCAGGTGTAAGCCTGTGGCGGCCCTTTCGCGGGGCAAGCCCGCTCCTACAGGGCCCGCGTGTATGCGGGCCTTGTAGGAGCGGGCTTGCCCCGCGAAGAGGCCGGTAGGGTCAACCGCGCGCGTAAGCCTCAAGCGCTTTAAGCCGCTCAGCTTTAAGCGCCTCACCCAAACCTCGCCCGCTCAGCCCCGCTGCCACCAGCGGCTTCACGTCCACAGCCCGAACCGCTGCCACCGCCCCGCGCAAATAATCGGCCTGTGGATAACCCTCAGGCGCTGCCATTTCACACGCAGCAATAAAATCCTCAAACCGTTGCGGGCGCCGATAAACGTCGAATTTCTGCAGCATTTCCAGCAGGTTCGAAGGCGTTAGCTGCAGCGCGTCATCGGCATGCCCGGCAAATTCCCCTACCAGCACGGCCAATTCCTGGCATTCACGCGGTGCCTTGAAGCGCTGGTTGAGCGCCTTGATCTCTGCAGGGCCAAGCCCACGCAACAAGCACGCCCAACGCACCGCCAGGGGCTGCTGGTGCTGCGCCGCCCGGTGCAGCGCTGGCAGGGTGTCCGGGCCGCGCTCCAGTTCCGGCATCAACTGCACCAGGGCACCACAGGCGCGCAGCACTTCAATGAACACCTGCGGCTGGCTTTCCATCAGCGCCCGTTCTATCTCCTTCCAGCTGCGCTCTGCAGTCAAGGCCTGCAGCTCGCCCGACTCGGCAATCTGGCGCATCAGTGCCAGGGTTGGCTCGGCAACCTGGAAGCCCAGCGGTGCGTAACGCGCGGCAAAGCGGGCGACGCGCAGCACGCGCAAAGGGTCTTCGGCAAACGCTGGGGACACATGGCGCAGCAGGCGCTGTTCAAGGTCAGCCTGGCCACCGTAGGGGTCGTACACGGTTCCCTGCTCATCCTCGGCCATGGCATTGATGGTGAGGTCGCGGCGAATCAGGTCTTCTTCCAGGGTTACGTCGGGGCTGGCGTGGAAGGTAAATCCGCCATAGCCACGGCCGCTCTTGCGCTCAGTGCGGGCCAGGGCATATTCCTCACCCGTCTTCGGGTGCAGGAAAACCGGAAAATCAGCGCCCACGGGCCGAAAACCCTGGGCGTGCATGGCTTCGACCGTGGCGCCAACCACCAGCCAGTCGATATCGCTGACCGGGCGCCCGAGCAGGCGGTCACGTACCGCGCCGCCAACTTTGTAGATGTGCATGTGCAGCCTCCATTACTGCCCACAGGATACCCTGTCGGCAGTAATGGTGGGGCGTGGAAGGTCAGAGGTGGTGGATGACGGCCAGGTCCATGCGGCCATAATCACCGCTGTCGCCATGCTCCCCGCGCGGTGGCATATGGTGGGTTTTCATCACCTGGTCGCCTTGCACGGTTTCCAGGTGAATATCGAAGCCCCACAGGCGGTGCAGGTGCTTGAGCACTTCCTCGGTGGAGTCGCCCAGCGGTTTGCGGTTGTGCTGCTGGTGGCGCAGGGTCAGCGAGCGGTCGCCGCGGCGGTCGATGCTCCAGATCTGCACGTTGGGTTCACGGTTGCCCAGGTTGTACTGGGCCGCCAGTTGCTCGCGGATGATCCGGTAACCTGCCTCATCGTGGATCGCCGGGACCAGCAGGTCATCGCGCTGGTCGTCGTCGAGGATGCTGAACAGCTTCAGGTCGCGCATCACTTTGGGCGACAGGTACTGCAGGATGAAGCTCTCGTCCTTGAAGCTGCTCATGGCGAACTTCAGGGTAGACAGCCAGTCACTGCCGGCAATGTCGGGGAACCAGCGGCGATCCTCCTCCGTTGGGTTCTCGCACATGCGGCGGATGTCGGTGTACATGGCAAAGCCCAGCGCGTAGGGGTTGATGCCGCTGTAGTAGGGGCTGTCGAAGCCTGGCTGGAACACCACGCTGGTGTGCGACTGCAGGAACTCCATCATGAAGCCTTCGGTGATAAGGCCTTCGTCATACAGGTCGTTCATCAGGGTGTAGTGCCAGAAGGTCGCCCAGCCCTCGTTCATCACCTGGGTCTGGCGCTGCGGGTAGAAATACTGGGCGATCTTGCGCACGATGCGCACCACCTCGCGCTGCCAGGGTTCGAGCAGCGGGGCGTTTTTCTCGATGAAGTAGAGGATGTTTTCCTGCGGTTCGGAAGGGAAGCGCGCATCGTCTCGCTCGCCACCTTTTTCGGCGCTCTTGGGAATGGTGCGCCACAGGTCGTTGATCTGCCGCTGCAGGTGCTCCTCACGGTCTTTTTGCCGGCGGCGTTCTTCCTCGGCAGAGATGGGGTAGGGGCGCTTGTAGCGGTCGACACCGTAGTTCATCAGCGCATGGCAGGAGTCGATCAGGTCTTCCACCGCATCGATGCCATGGCGTTCCTCGCACTGGGCGATGTACTGCTTGGCAAACACCAGGTAGTCGATGATCGAGGTGGCGTCCGTCCAGGTGCGGAACAGGTAGTTGCCCTTGAAGAAGCTATTGTGGCCGTAGCAGGCATGGGCGATCACCAGTGCCTGCATGCACATGGTGTTTTCTTCCATGAGGTAGGCGATGCACGGGTCGGAGTTGATCACGATCTCGTAGGCCAGGCCCATCTGGCCCCGGCTGTAGGACTTCTCGGTGCTGAGGAATTGCTTGCCGTAGGACCAATGGTGATAACCCAGCGGCATGCCGACGGAGGCGTAGGCGTCCATCATCTGCTCGGCGGTGATCACCTCGATCTGGTTGGGGTAGGTGTCCAGGGCGTAGCGTTCGGCCAGGCGGCTGATTTCCCGGTCGTACGTCTGGATCAGCTCGAACGTCCACTCGGACCCGGTGGAAATGGGTTGGCGTCTCTGTGCTCTGGCGGTCATGTGGCTAACCTGCGCTGGAAGAGTTCACGGAAGACCGGGTAGATATCGCCGGCCGAAACCAACTGCTGCTGGGCGAATGTGTCGGGGAAAGCCTCGCCGATTCGCTCGTACTCGTACCACAGCGCCTGGTGCTCACGCGGGGTGATCTCGACGTAAGTGTAGTACTGCACGTGGGGCATGATCTGCTTGGAGAGGATCTCGCGGCAGATGGGCGAGTCGTCGTTCCAGTTGTCGCCGTCGGAGGCCTGGGCGGCGTAGATGTTCCAGTCGGCGGCTGGGTAACGTTCGGCCATGATTTCCTGCATCATTTTCAGCGCGCTGGAAACGATGGTGCCGCCGGTTTCCCGGGAATAGAAGAATTCTTCCTCGTCGACTTCACGGGCGCTGGTGTGGTGGCGGATGAACACCACCTCGATGCGGTCGTAATTACGCTTGAGGAACAGGTACAGCAGGATGAAGAAGCGCTTGGCGATGTCCTTGGTGGCCTGGGTCATCGAGCCGGACACGTCCATCAGGCAGAACATCACCGCCTTGGAGCTGGGGTTGGGCTGCTTGACCAGCAGGTTGTACTTGAGGTCGAAGGTGTCGAGGAAGGGCAGGCGGTTGATGCGTGCCTTGAGCCGTTCGATCTCTTGCTCGACTTCCTGGATATCGGTGAAGTTGTCCGGCTCCTCGACCTTTAGCCGGGCCAGCTCCTTCTGCGCTTCGCGCAGCAGGGCGCGGCTGCTGCCGGTCAGGGCAATACGCCGGGCATGGGCCGAACGCAGGGTGCGAACGATGTTGATGCGCGACGGGTTGCCTTCGTTGGCGATACCGGCACGTACGGTTTTGAAGGTGTCGGCGCCGGTCAGGTGGCGCTTGACCAGGTTGGGCAGTTCGAGGTCTTCGAACATGAATTCGAGGAATTCTTCCTGGGTGATCTGGAAGACGAAATCGTCCATGCCCTCGCCGGAATTGCCGGCCTTGCCGCGGCCACTGCCGCCGCCACCGCCCTGGGGCCTGGGGATATGTTCGCCGGCGGTGAATTCCTTGTTGCCGGGGTGCACGATGGTTTGCTTGCCGCCACGACCGTGGTGCAGCACCGGTTCGTCGATGTCGCGCCCCGGAATGCTGATCTGTTCGCCGTGTTCCATGTCCATGATGGAGCGGCGGCTCACGGCCTCTTCGACGGCCTTCTTGATATGTTCACGGTAACGCCGCAGGAAGCGCTGGCGGTTGACCGTGCTCTTGTTCTTGCCGTTCAGGCGTCGGTCGATAACGTAGCTCATGGTCCCTCCGGTGACTGGATGCAGCTGCAAGCCACAAGCTTCAAGCTGCAAGAATGAGCAGCCACCGCTGCCGCAAGCCCTGGCGCGGGCGGCAATGCCCACGCCAGGCCGCTTGCAGCTTGCGGCTTTTCGCTTGCCGCTTTATTGCGACTTCCTGACCCGCAGGTACCATTCCGACAGCAGGCGCACCTGTTTGTCGGTGTAGCCACGCTCCACCATCCGCGTGACGAAGTCGTTGTGCTTCTGTTGGTCCTCCTTGCTGGCCTTGGCGTTGAAGCTGATGACCGGCAGCAGGTCCTCGGTGTTGGAGAACATTTTCTTCTCGATCACCACCCGCAGCTTCTCGTAGCTGAGCCAGCTCGGGTTCTTGCCATTGTTGTTGGCACGGGCACGCAGCACGAAGTTGACGATCTCGTTGCGGAAGTCCTTCGGATTGCTGATGCCTGCCGGCTTCTCGATCTTCTCCAGTTCCTCGTTGAGGGCGATGCGGTTGAGGATTTCGCCGGTTTCCGGGTCGCGGTATTCCTGGTCCTGAATCCAGAAGTCGGCGTACAGCACATAGCGGTCGAAGATGTTCTGGCCGTATTCGCTGTAGGACTCCAGGTAGGCCGTCTGGATTTCCTTGCCGATGAACTCGATGTAGCGCGGCGCCAGGTACTCTTTGAGGTAGCGCAGGTAGCGCTCGCGCACTTCGGCCGGGAACTGCTCCTGCTCGATCTGCTGTTCCAGCACATACAGCAGGTGCACCGGGTTGGCAGCCACTTCGTGAGGGTCGAAGTTGAACACCTTGGAAAGGATCTTGAAGGCGAAGCGCGTCGACAGGCCGTTCATGCCTTCGTCCACGCCCGCGGCGTCACGGTACTCCTGGATCGACTTGGCTTTGGGGTCGGTGTCCTTGAGGTTTTCGCCGTCGTACACCCGCATTTTCGAGTAGATGTTCGAGTTTTCCGGCTCTTTGAGGCGCGAGAGCACGGTGAACTGGGCAAGCATCTTCAGGGTGTCGGGGGCGCAATGGGCCTTGGCCAGCGAGCTGTTGATCAACAGCTTGTCGTAGATCTTGATCTCGTCGCTGACGCGCAGGCAGTACGGCACCTTGACGATGTAGATCCGGTCGATGAAGGCCTCGTTGTTCTTGTTGTTGCGGAAGGTGTGCCACTCCGATTCGTTGGAGTGGGCCAGCAGGATACCGGTGTAGGGAATGGCGCCAAGGCCTTCGGTGCTGTTGTAGTTGCCTTCCTGGGTGGCGGTGAGCAAGGGGTGCAGGACCTTGATCGGCGCCTTGAACATTTCGACGAATTCCATCAGGCCCTGGTTGGCCCGGCACAGTGCGCCCGAATAGCTGTAGGCATCGGCGTCGTTCTGTGGGAATTCTTCGAGCTTGCGAATATCCACCTTGCCGACCAGGGCAGAGATGTCCTGGTTGTTTTCATCGCCAGGTTCGGTCTTGGCGATGGCAACTTGGTTAAGGATCGAGGGGTACAGCTTCACCACCCGGAACTTGCTGATGTCGCCGCCGAACTCTTGCAGGCGCTTGGTGGCCCAGGGCGACATGATGGTGTTCAGGTAGCGCCGCGAAATGCCGTATTCCTCTTCGAGGATGGCGCCGTCTTCGGTGGCATTGAAAAGCCCCAGGGGCGATTCGAACACCGGCGAACCCTTGATCGCGTAGAAGGGCACTTTTTCCATCAGTTGCTTGAGCTTTTCGGCCAGCGACGATTTACCGCCACCGACGGGGCCCAGCAGGTAGAGGATCTGTTTCTTCTCTTCCAGGCCTTGGGCGGCATGGCGGAAGTACGAGACGATCTGGTCGATGCACTCTTCCATGCCATGGAAGTCGGCAAAGGCCGGATACCGGCGAATCACCTTGTTGGAGAAAATTCGCGACAGCCTGGAGTTGGTAGAGGTGTCGATCAGCTCCGGCTCGCCGATGGCCAGCAACAGCCGTTCAGCCGCGGATGCGTAAGCACTGCGATCCTCTTTGCACAGCTCGAGGTACTCCTGCAGCGAGAGTTCTTCCTGACGCGTGGACTCGAAGCGTTGTTGGAAGTGGCTAAAAATACTCATGACGTCACCTCGCTCGATACGTGGAGACGACGCCGGATCAGTCAGCTGATGCTGGCATGCAACCGGGTTCGCCGATTGCTGTATACCCCCCAGAACACCCTGAAACGCTACCGATGACCCGCACGCCGGTGTACCGGCTCTCCCCTTTTTTTGGATGGCCTGCGCTTAAGAATAGTTGGTTATCTGCAAGGTCAAGGGCAAGCGGCGCAGAAGTTGCCTGCTACCGTTCGTCAGGTGAGGCGCGAGCCCGCGTAGGGCGCGGGCTGCAGTAAAAATGAAAAAATTATTCGGCGCTGCCCTGGGCGGTTTCGGCCGGGTAGGTGGCGCGCCACAGCTCGAAGCCGCCGTCGACGCTGTACACATCGGAGAAGCCCTGGCCCACCAGATAGGCGGCGGCGCTCTGGCTGGAATTGCCGTGGTAGCAGACCACCAGGGTGGGCGCATCGAGGTCGGCGTTACGGATGAAGTCGGCGACCGAATGGTTGTCCAGGTGCTTGGCACCGGTGATGTGGCCGGCGGCGTAGGCTTGCGGGTCGCGAATATCGACGACTACCGCACCTTGCGCGCGCAGGGCCAGGGCCTGCTCGGGAGGGATGCGTTTGAATTCGCTCATGGCGAGGGCTTTCCTTCAGGGGTGATCGTTCAGTGTAGTGGGTTGTGCCGGCGGGCGGACATGGCCGTCGTCGGTGCAGTCGCAGTGGTGGTACTCGCCGCTGTCGACGTTGTACAGGGTCATCGCGCCGCCCCACACGCAACCGGTGTCCAGGGCGATGATGCCGGGTTCGTCGACCTTGCCCTGCAGCGCGGCCCAGTGGCCGAAGATGATCTTCACATGGCGCGAGCGGCGGTCCTTGTGGGCGTACCAGGGCTTGTAGCCCTTGGGGGCGGTGCCCAGGCCTTCCTTGCTCTTGAGGTCGAGCTTGCCCTCGGCGGTGCAGAAGCGCATGCGCGTGAGGTAGTTGGTGATGACCCGCAGGCGCTCCACGCCAGCCAGGTGCTTGCTCCACTTGTTCGGCTCGTTGCCGTACATGCCGTCCAGGTAGGGTTGCAGGCGGTTGTCGTCGCGCAGCACCTGCTCGACCTCGGCGGCCAGCTCCAGGGCCTGGCCAAGTGTCCATTGCGGTGGGATGCCGGCATGGACCAGGGCGATGCCGCGGGGCTCGTCGTAGTGCAGCAGCTTTTGCTGGCGTAGCCAGTCGAACAGCTGGTGGGCGTCGGGGGCTTCGATGATCTCGCGCAGGGTGTCGCTTTTCTTCAGGCGCTCGACGTTATGCCAGGCGGCCAGCAGGTGCAGGTCGTGGTTGCCCAGCACGCACACCAGCGACTGACGGATCGAATACAGGTAACGCAGGGTTTCCAGTGATTCAGGGCCGCGGTTGACCAGGTCACCAACCAGCCACAGGCGGTCGACCGCCGGGTTGAAACCCACCCGCGCCAGCAGGCACTTGAGCGGCTGCAGGCAGCCCTGCAGGTCGCCGACGGCGTAGGTGGCCATCAGTGCAGGGCCCCGGGGACCGCCAGGCGGAAGGGGGCGATCTCGGCGTCGAAGCGTTTGCCGTCTTCGGCGAACATCTGGTAGCTGCCCTGCATGGTGCCAACGCGGGTGCTGATGACGGCACCGCTGCTGTAGGTGTGGCTGGCGCCGGGCTCGATGGTCGGCTGTTGGCCAACCACGCCGGCGCCGCGCACTTCCTCGACCTCGCCGTCACCGTTGGTGATCAGCCAGTGGCGCGACAGCAGCTTGGCCGTGACCGAGCCGCTGTTTTGCACGGTGATGGTGTAGGCGAACGCGAAACGACTGTTTTCGGGGTCGGATTGGTCTTTGAGGTAGCGGGTGACGACGGTGACGTCGATTTGATAGCGGGGGTCGGACATGCAAGGGCCTTGGGCGAGCTGACGCAATAATGCAGTCTAGGCCATTGGCGGGGGGGAGGGCCAGCGGTGTGGGGGGTGGGGGAATGTGGGGGCGGTGGTGGGGGCTTCGCGGGGCAAGCCCGCTCCTACAGGAAGCGGGGTTGCCGGGCGGAGGAATCAGGCTTGCTGATTGGCCAGCTGGTCGGCCAGGAGCACGAAGGCGGCCAGGTCGAGCTGTTCGGGGCGCAGGCTGCCATCAACGCCGGCGGCCTCGATGGCGGCGCTGTCGAGCAGGCCTTTGAGGGTGTTGCGCAGGGTCTTGCGGCGCTGGTTGAACGCTTCGCGCACCACTTGCTCCAGCAACCGGGCGTCCTTGGCTGGGTGCGGCAGCACCTCATGGGGCACCAGGCGCACGATGGCCGAGTCAACCTTCGGCGGCGGGTTGAACGCCCCAGGGCCGACGTTGAACAGGTGCTCCACGCGGCAGTGGTACTGCACCATGATCGACAACCGGCCCCAGTCACCACCGCCTGGCCCTGCGGCCATGCGCTCGACCACTTCCTTTTGCAGCATGAAGTGCATGTCGCGGATCAGCCCGGCGTGGCTGAGCAGGTGGAAAATCAGCGGGGTGGAGATGTTGTAGGGCAGGTTGCCGACCACTTTCAGGCTGCGCGGCGGTACGCCCAGCTGGTTGAAGTCGAACTTCAGGGCATCGCCCTGGTGCAGGCGGAAGTTACCGCGCCCGGCGAACTTGTGCTGCAGGATCGGCACCAGGTCCTTGTCCAGCTCCACCACATCCAGCTGTGCGCCGCTGCCCAGCAGGCCTTCGGTCAGGGCACCTTGGCCCGGGCCGATTTCCAGCAGGTGTTCGCCGGCCTTGGCGTTGATGGCACGCAGGATGCGGTCGATGATGCCGGCGTCGTGCAGGAAGTTCTGGCCGAAGCGCTTGCGCGCCCGGTGTTGGTATTGCTCGTTCATGGTCGTGTCTCGGCCATCTGGTAGGCGGTTTCCAGGGCGACGCGCAGGCTGCCGGTGTCGACCTTGCCGCTGCCGGCCAGGTCCAGGGCGGTGCCGTGGTCAACCGACGTGCGGATGATCGGCAGGCCCAGGGTCACGTTCACTGCAGCGCCAAAGCCTTTGTACTTGAGTACGGGCAGGCCCTGGTCGTGGTACATCGCCAGCACCGCGTCGCAGTGCTCCAGATATTTGGGGGTAAACAGGGTATCGGCCGGCAGTGGGCCGCGCAGGTCCATGCCTTCGGTACGCAGGCGTTCCAGCGTCGGCTCGATGATGTCGATTTCTTCGCGGCCAAGGTGGCCGCCTTCCCCGGCATGCGGGTTGAGGCCACACACCAGGATCCGCGGGTTGTCGATGCCGAACTTGTCACGCATGTCGGCATGCAGGATGCGGGTGACCCGCTCCAGGCGTTCAGCGGTGATGGCGTCGGCAACGTCGCGCAGCGGCAAGTGCGTGGTCACCAGGGCCACGCGCAGGCCATGGGTTGCCAGCATCATCACCACCTGGGCGGTGTGGGTCAGTTCGGCGAGAAATTCGGTATGGCCGGAGAAGGCGATACCGCTTTCATTGATCACGCCCTTGTGTACCGGGGCGGTGATCATCCCGGCGAAGTCCCCGTCCAGGCAGCCTTGGCCTGCGCGGGTCAGGGTGTGCAGCACGAACGCGGCGTTGGCCTTGTTCAGCTGGCCCGGCACCACGGCGGCGGCCAATGGCGTATCCCAGACGTACAGGCTGCCAGCGGCAGCAGGCTGGTCGGGCCATTGGCCCGGTGCTACCGGCAGCAGGGTGACGGCCAGCCCCAGCTGGGTGGCCCGCTCGGCGAGCAGGTCACGGCTGGTGATGGCGATCAGGGGATGGGGCTGGGCGTCGGCGGCGAGCAGCAGGCACAGGTCGGGGCCTATGCCGGCTGGCTCGCCGGGGGTGACGGCGAAGCGCAGGGGCTTCACTGTGCGGCCTGGTCAGCGCCAGGCAGCTTGATTTCAACGTAGGCTTCGTCGCGGATCTGGCGCAGCCAGGTCTGCAGCTCTTCGTCGTACTTGCGGTTACGCAGCACGCTCAGGGCTTGTTGCTCACGCGCCTGCTCGGTGCTGTCGGTGGCGCGACGGCCCAGCACTTCAAGGATGTGCCAGCCGAACTGGGTTTTGAACGGTTTGGTCACCACGCCTTGTTGGGCATTGGCCATTTGCTCGCGGAATTCCGGCACCAGGCTGTTCGGGTCAACCCAGTTGAGGTCGCCGCCGTTCAGCGCCGAACCTGGGTCTTCCGAGAAGCTTTTCGCCAGTTCAGCGAAGTCTTCGCCGTTCTGGATGCGGTCGTACAGGCGCTCGGCCAATTGCTTGGTGGCCGCTTCGCTGCGGATTTCGCTTGGCTTGATCAGGATATGGCGCACGTGCACTTCGTCACGCAGCACGTTCTCGCCGCCACCGCGCTTCTCCTCAAGCTTGAGGATGATGAAGCCGTTGGGGATGCGGATTGGCTGGGTGATGTCGCCGGTGGCCATGCTGCTGAGCATCTTGGCGAAGTCCGGTGGCAGTTGGCCGGCTTTACGCCAGCCCATCTCGCCGCCTTCCAGGGCGTTCTCGCTGGCGGAGCGGGCGATGGCCATCTGGCCGAAGTCCGCGCCTTGCTTGAGCTGCTGGTAGACGTCGCCAACCTGGCGGGCAGCGGCCTGGATGGCTTCGGAGTTGGCGCCTTCCGGGGTTGGGATGAGGATGTTGGCCAGGCGGTACTCTTCCGACATCTGCATCTTGCCCAAGTCGGAGTTGAGGAAGTTCTTCACTTCCTGCTCCGACACCTGGATGCGTTCGGCCACGCGACGCTGGCGCACGCGGCTGATGATCATCTCGCGCTTGACCTGCTCGCGGGCGTCATCGAACGACAGGCCGTCATGGGCCAGGGCAGCGCGGAACTGCTCCAACGACATGCCATTGCGCTGGGCAATGGTGCCGATGGCCTGGTTCAGCTCCTCGTCGGTGATGCGGATGCCCGAGCGTTCGCCAATCTGCAGTTGCAGGTTCTCGACGATCAGGCGTTCAAGTACTTGCTGCTCCAGGGCGCTGGTCGGCGGTACGCCGCCGCCGCGCTTGGCGATGGTTTGCTGCACTTCGTGGACCCGTTGGTCCAGTTGGCTTTGCATGACCACGTCGTTATCGACGATGGCCACCACGCGGTCCAGGGGTTGTACCGCGGCATGCACCGCGCCACTCAGCAATGCAGCGCCCAGCAACACTGGGCGCAGTCGATCAATAAGCTTGGTCTTCACGTTGACGATAACCTTGAATGCCTTGGTCGAGGAACGATTCCACCTTGTTGCCCACTACGCCGCCGAGGCCTTTCAGGACGATCTGCAGGAAGATGCCGTGGTCGCCTTTTTCGTTGGCTGGAGTGGCCTGGCTGAAGTCGTCGTAGTCGACCCAGTAACGGTTGATCAGGCGCAGTTTCCAGCAGCAGTTGTCGTACTCGAAACCGCCCATGGCTTCCAGGGTGCGGTTGCGGTTGTAGTCGTGCTGCCAGCGGGCGATCACGCTCCATTGCGGCACGACCGGCCAGATGACCGAGAAGTCGTGCTGCTGGATCTTGTAGTAATCCTTGATGTAGTTCGCAGTGCCCGGCGTACCGTAGTCGCCGCCGCCCACTTTCCAGGTACCGGTGGTGGAGTCGTAGGCGATGGTGTCGTTGCGGTAGCGATAACCGAGGTTGACCACCTTGTTCGGGTTGTCTTCAGGCTGGTAGTGGAACATCGCGCTGCCCGAGCGGGTGCTGCGGCTGTCCGGGTCCCAGTTGAAGTCCGAATTGAAGCGCCAGTCGCGGTTGAAGTAGTAGTTGTACACCAGCGCGTAAGGCGAAACATCGGACTGCGAGTCTTTGCGAGTGCGGTAGTCGATGCCTGGCAGCTGGACCTTGCGGTCCTTGAAGTAGTACGCCTGGCCGATGCTGAAGTTCTGCCGCTCGAAGCCGTTGTCCTCGATCCAGCGGGTGGTCACGCCCAGCGACAGCTTGTTCTCGTCGCCGATGCGGTCGGTGCCGCTGAAGCGGTTGTCGCGGAACAGCGAATCGTAGCTGAACAGGGTTTCACCCGAGTCGAACAGCGGAATGTCCGTCTGGTCCTTGTATGGGACGTAGAGGTAGAACAGGCGCGGTTCGAGGGTCTGGCGGTAGTTGGTGCCGAACAGCGACGTGTTGCGGTCGAAGTACAGGCCGCTGTCGACGCTGAAGATCGGGACGTCGCGGTTCTGGGTGCTCGAGAAATCGCCTTGTACAGCAAGTCCTTCCGCGTCGAGCCCGGCAATGTCGCTTTTCCCTTTACTGTCCAGATCGAGGTCGTAATGGGTGTACATGTACTTAAGCTTCGGCGTGATATAGCCGTAGCTGGCGGTCATCGGCAGGCTGATAGCCGGAGCCACGTTGAGACGGGTACCGTTGGCGCGTTGGATGCCGAAGATGTTTTCATCCAGCCGGCGACCTCCGAGAATATTCCCCAAGGAGTCTGTAACAACGCCAGCAGTAGTGTCCGGATTGCCGTCCTTGTCGAAGACAAGATCATCCTTCAGATCACGATCAAAGCGCACGGCCTCGGTCTGGTAGCTGAAGTCGAATCCACCTGGATGGTACGGCAGCATGCCGTCGAAGGTGATCTGCGGCAGCCTGTTGTACGGAGTGATCTGCGACAAGGTCGCCATCTCGTACGCCTGCGCATTCAGGCGCGCAGTATAGGTATCACCACGCCAGGTCAGGGCACCTTGCTGGTTAACCACATCGCGGCTCTTGACGCCGATCTGGTCGGTTTCAAGGTCCTGGAAGTAGAACGGATCGCTGATGTCGGTGTAATCGACTTCAGTCATCAGGCGCTCATCCAGGCCGCCCTTGTGCTGCCAGTTGATCATCCAGCGCTGTTTTTCGTAGTCCGTCTGCTTCTTGCGGTCATCGTCCTCGTCGTTGAGGTACGCGCCGCCGAACTGGCCTTCGCTGGACTTGGTCAGGTAGCGGAACTCGCCTTCCATCAGCAGGCCGCGCTTGGTCATATAGCGCGGGTACAACGTGGCATCGTAGTTCGGTGCCAGGTTGAAGTAGTACGGCGTAACCAGCATGAAGCCGGTGTCGCTGGTGCTGCTGAACGATGGCGGCAGGAAGCCGGACTGGCGACGGTCGTCGATCGGGAAGTAGATGTACGGTGTGTAGAGCACCGGAATATCTTTGACCCGCAGGGTGACGTTGGTCGCGGTACCGAAACCGGTGGCCGGGTTCAGGGTGATGTTGTTGCCCTTGAGCTGCCAGGCGTTGCTGCCCGGTTCGCACGTGGTGTACGTACCGTCCTTGAGACGGATGATGGCGTTTTCACCACGCTTGGCGTACAGGGCGTTGCCGCGGATGTGCGACTTGTGCATCACGTATTCGGCGTTGTCGACCTGGGCTTCGCCCGTGTCGAGCTGGATCTGCGCCTCGTCGCCAACCACCAGCGAGCCGTTGTCGCGGATCTTGACGTTGCCCTTGAGCTCGCCGCGGTTTTCGGCCTGGTACAGGTTGGCCTCGTCGGCTTCGACCTGCATGCTGCCCTGGCGCATCACCACGTTACCGGCGAGGGTAGCGATCTGCTGCTCCTGCTGGTACTTGGACACCTTGGCATTGATGTAGGTCGGCGACTCGTCCTTGGGCGTGGTGTCTGCCATGCCTGGGCGGGTTGGCTCGATGTACGCGCCACCGCAATACGGGCCGGTTTCGGCCAGCTGGGCAGCGGTGAGCTTTTCACGCGGTACCCAGTCCAGGTGGCTGTAGTCGGCGCTGCGCGCTTTCAGGCCACGGCCCTTGGCCTCGGTAACCAGCACGGGCTTGTCGGCGCTCTCGGCCTCGGCCGCAGGGGCTTCGGTGCCGGACGTGAGCGCAGCGCCCTCGTGCACCGGGCGCGGAGGCAGGTTGTTGACGGGGGCCTTGGGCTTGCAGTCCCAGCCACCGGAGGCGGACACTTGGCAGTCGAACTGCTCGGCTGCCACCACGTACGAGGTGGCAAGAGGTTGCAGGGCCAGCAGACCGCCGGTCACCAGCAACGGAAACTTTCTACGAAACGCGGGGGATTTCAATGCCATCTTATTAGTCCGGGCTTCCTGCGTGCCATCTGCCCGCGTGTGGGGGCCGCACGCCTCTCGATGGTCTGAAAGTCGGGTGGGAACTGGCCATTGCTGGCCAATCCCCCCCTAAGAACCGTACGTGCGCCTTTCAGCGCATACGGCTCAAGCCTTTACAAAGCTCCCAATGGGAGCCGGTTTGCTCACGTGCAGACCACGCGTGTGGAGCTGGTTGTGACAGTTGGGGTGCAAGAGTACCCGATTGCCTAGTTCATCGCCACCGCCCTGAGAGCGGTGAATGATGTGGTGATCGTGCCACCCGGTTTCCCTAGTGATCGGTTGCTCGCATAGCCGACATAGACCGTTTTGGCTGGCGAACAAAGTGCCGATTTGTTTCCGGTATTTGAGCTGTTTCAGCATCCGGTCGGCCCTTAGTTTCTCGCCTGCTGCCTCCATGGCTGGATCATAGGGGTTGTATTCTCCACTCACCTTTTTATGTCGCTCGATCGGTGTACTCGCAAGCGAGTACAACTCGACCTCCCGTTTGACTCCAGCTTCATCTGTTACCGTGGTGGCAAACACCCAGTTCCTCTCGCCTGAGGGCCGGAAATACTTCTTCCTTACCCATTCGAGGGATTTATTCGGGTGCCGCCGTTTCGCCCAACGCCAGAGTTTGATGAAAACTCTGTAGTCCATTCGGCTATACGCCTGCTTGGCAACCACTGGCTGGTGGTAAAGCGCCCAGCCTCTCAGTTTTGGGTTGAGCAGTCGGATCAGGTCCTCCTGTTTGCCCGTCTTGAGAGAGTCAACCGCCTCTCTGATCTTGCTATAGAACGCCTTGA
This sequence comes from Pantoea sp. Tr-811, assembly GCF_011752535.1. NCBI lineage: Bacteria > Pseudomonadati > Pseudomonadota > Gammaproteobacteria > Enterobacterales > Erwiniaceae > Pantoea > Pantoea sp. Tr-811. The sequence goes on along the minus strand of NZ_VWXJ01000004.1, from coordinate 34,872 downwards.
CGTTCTTCTTGCTCGGCTTGATCAGCAACGTTCCATCGTATTTCCGGAAATTCCATCCAAGGAAGTCGAAGCCTTCGTCGATGTGGGCGAGCCGTGTCTTCTTGAGGGACAGCCGCAGCCCGCGCGCTGCGAGGAACTGCTCCACCCAAGGTTTTACCTCGTTTTCCAGAACCTCCGGGGAAGTCCCTGTAACCACGAAGTCATCGGCGTATCGCACCACGTTCACCTTCAGCTTTTTCGCCCTTGTCACCCCCAAGTGTTCCTTGAGGTGTGTTTCCAGACCATCCAGTGCCAGATTTGCCAGCGTAGGGGAGACGATCCCTCCTTGCGGCGTACCCGCGTCCGTTGCGTGTAGTTGCCCCTTGTGAATGACTCCGGCTTTTAACCACTGTCGGAGCATTCGCATATCCATGGGCGCCTTCCTTAGTAGCCATTCATGGTTGATGTTGTCGAAGAATCCTTCGATGTCCGCGTCCAGTACCCAGCAGGCCGAGGCCCGCTTGGACAGGCACAGGAACAACTGCGCCATCGCATCTGCCGTACAACGTTCGATCCTGAAACCGTAGCTATTCGGATCGCCCTGGGTTTCTGCGATGGGAGACAGTGCCAGCATGTACAGCGCTTGCATGGCTCTGTCTGTCATGGTCGGTATACCCAAAGGGCGTTCCCGGCCATCCGACTTCGGGATATAGACACGCCGTAAGGGGCGTGCTCGATATCCCCGCTTCTTCAACTGACCAACCGCATTCCATTTTGCGTTGGGTGTATCCCAGAGTTGCTTATCGACTCCCGCCGTGCGGCTTCCCTGGTTTTCCGTGACTCGTCGCACAGCCAGGAATCTGGCTGACTTCGAGCGGGTGAGCATTCGTTGCAGGGATTTGACCCTACGCCATTTGCCTTCCCGACAAGCCTTCGCAATTCGCACCTGCATTTCCCGAACGTTCCGCTGAACTCGACGCCAATCGACGTCGTGCCACTGTTGCGGTTCGCTGGAAAGCGCAGGCTCCGGGCATTGCTGCTTGAGCGCTAACATGCTGCTTTCCTCTCATTGTTGGATCCACCCATATTGAGAGGTGCACGTACGACTTCCCCTGACGGGGATGAGTGCACCCCGCCAGAGCGGAAAAATTTGGTCCATGGACCTAGGGATTAATGAGACAGTTTCCTGTCAGTGTCATTGCGACGAAAGACCACGCAGAAGTCTGCCCGGTTTCCCGTGAGGTGATGTTTCAACCTCTATCCAGATGATTAAGGTCTGGCATTCGCTTTCTCTGCGATCCCATACCCGCACGGCTGACAGTGTTCCTTACGGTTCACCTGCCCAGACGGGCAGCTGTACGGGCTTACCACGTTCCCTGCCTGTCACACGACTGGGTTAGGCCCCGCCTTTTCACCGGAGGTTATTGATGGCGACGTATTCCCACATCCCACAGGAATATCCAACCTCATACCATTTTGGTTCATGCCTGACAGCAGCTTCGGCATGGTTATCCTTACGGTGTTTATCAGCGATTCACTTGTGTTGGCCATACCAGCCAGCCTAGCGCCTCAACCCGGTACTGCTCCGAGTCTCTCCAGACTGCCTCGCGGAAGAACTGGACCCCGAGGGGGGCTACATTGTCAGACGAGCTTCGAACACCACCGTTGCCAGTGATGCACGTCGTCTTAGGCTACCGTTGGTCGCACAACGAGTCCGCTACCATGCCTGGTGGGCAATGGTTGGACAATGACAGACAGAGCTTTCGCTCATGTCTCCGGTGGGGAAGAGCGGGGACCGCTTGCGCAGCTCGCTCACATTGGATTACTCCTGTTTTTGAGGCAGGAGAAACCCCAGCGGGGATTTCTCCCGCAAGGGTGGAGCCACAAGGGCTGAGATTAGTGCCCGGTAGATGACCGTTCGAAAAGTTTCTTGATCCTTGGCCAGTCCGCCCAGGCTGCCATCCCTAAACAGAGAACAAGCAGTGCTGTGAGGCAGATGATTCCAAACGTATCTTGACTCATTTCGTTCATGTCACCCTCCGATGGGCAGGCACTCCAGAACCGGAGGTCCGGTTCGCAGTCGCGCTTCCGAGTGCTAGGCGACTTTGGGATACCACCGCCGCTGCGGCAAGCCCTTGAAGGTACTGGGCTTCTGGGTTGGTTTTGTTTCCCGGGGTTGGGTGCCCGGGCTCTCGATTTCCTCTCGGAAATCCTTCAAGGTGACGCCACACCTCGAAGCTGGAGACACGCTACGCGTGTCGCACAAGATGCTGGATAATAAAGCATGACCCGCTTGACGGCTAGGGCCGTCGGAGACCCTTGTAATGCCTGAACACGATGTACGCCTGCAACAACTGACGGCCTGGCTCCATGAACAGCTCGACGGCCTATTCCGCGACAACGCCTGGGGCGAGGTGCCACAAGGCACGCTGACCGCCGCCAGCAGCGATGCCAGCTTCCGCCGCTACTTCCGCTGGCAGGGTGCAGGCCACAGTTTCGTGATCATGGACGCACCGCCCCCGCAGGAAAATTGCCGACCGTTCGTCGCCATCGACCACCTGCTGGCCAGCGCTGGCGTGCACGTGCCGCAGATTCACGCCCAGGACCTGGAGCGCGGCTTCTTGTTGCTCGGCGACCTGGGGCACCAGACCTACCTGGACATCATCGGCAACGACAACGCCGATGCCCTGTTCGCCGATGCCATCGACGCCTTGCTGGCCTTCCAGCGTCTGCCGATGGACGCGCCACTGCCCAGCTACGACGATGCCTTGCTGCGCCGTGAGGTCGAGCTGTTCCCCGAATGGTATGTCGGCCGCGAGCTTGGCCTGGCCTTGAGCGATGCACAGAAAGCCCGCTGGCAGCGCATCAGCCAGTTGCTGATCGACAGCGCCCTGGCCCAGCCCAAGGTGCTGGTGCACCGCGACTACATGCCGCGCAACCTGATGCAGAGCACGCCCAACCCAGGTGTGCTGGACTTCCAGGATGCGGTCTACGGCCCGGTCACCTACGACATCACCTGCCTGTTCAAGGATGCCTTCCTCAGCTGGCCGCAGCCGCGCGTCGAAGCCTGGCTGCGCAATTACTGGGAACAGGCGCAGGCGGCCGGCATCCCGGTACAGCCTGTATTCGAAGACTTCCAGCGCGCCAGCGACCTGATGGGGGTGCAGCGCCACCTCAAGGTGATCGGTATCTTCGCGCGTATCTGCCACCGCGACGGCAAACCGCGCTACCTGGCCGACGTGCCGCGTTTCTTCGCCTATATAGATGAAGTGATCAGCCGTCGCCCGGAACTGGCCGAACTGGGCGAGCTGATTGCCGAACTCAAAGCCGGAGCGCGTGCATGAAGGCAATGATCCTGGCGGCAGGCAAAGGCGAGCGCATGCGCCCGCTGACCCTGCACACGCCAAAACCCCTGGTGCCGGTGGCGGGCCAGCCGCTGATCGAATACCACCTGCGTGCCCTGGCCGCTGCCGGCTTCACCGAGGTGGTGATCAACCATGCCTGGCTTGGCCAGCAGATCGAAGACCACCTGGGCGACGGCAGCCGTTTTGGCCTGAGCATCCGCTATTCGCCCGAGGGCGAGCCGCTGGAAACCGGCGGCGGTATCTTCAAGGCCTTGCCGTTGCTCGGTGACGCGCCGTTCGCCCTGGTAAACGGTGATGTCTGGACCGATTTCGATTTCACCCGCCTGCGCGCGCCGCTGCAGGGCCTGGCGCACCTGGTACTGGTGGACAACCCCGGGCACCATGGGCGTGGTGACTTCCGCCTGCTGGGCGAGCGCGTGGTGGACGGCGATGAGGCCCCCGGCACCCTGACCTTCAGCGGCCTGTCGGTGCTGCACCCGGCATTGTTCGCGGGTTGCCAGGCCGGCGCCTTCAAGCTGGCGCCGTTGTTGCGCAAGGCCATGGCAGAGGGGCAGGTGAGTGGCGAGCATTACCCGGGGCATTGGGTGGATGTCGGCACCCTGGAGCGCCTGGCCGAGGTTGAACGCCTGATTGGCGAGCGCGCCTGAGATGTGGTGGCCAGGGACGGTAATCGGCCTGGGCGCGGGGTTCGCGGTTGCCAGCATTCCCGGTGCACTGCTGGGTGCGCTGCTGGGCCAGGCCATGGACCGGCGCATCCGCGTGCAGGGCTGGGACGACATGCGCGAGCGCCTGGGCGGGCGCCCGGCTCTGCGCGACGAAGAACTGTTGTTCGTGTTGCTTGGGCGCCTGGCCAAGAGTGATGGGCGGGTGGCCGAGCAGCATATCCAGCAGGCGCGCCAGGAGATGGTGCGCCTGGACCTGGCCGAGGCGGCCCGCCTGCGTGCCATCGCTGCATTCAACCGGGGCAAGGCCGGCAAGGACCGGCTGGCCCGCCATCTGCAGCGCATCCGCCTGCAGCCGCATGCCGCCGAAGGCACCTTGCGCGCCTGTTGGCGCATGGCCTGGGCGGATGGCAAGGCCGGGCAGCACGAGCGCGACCTGCTGTTGGACTGGGGGCAGAAGCTCGGCCTGAGCCGGCGCCAGGTGCAGGCCATGTCGCTGGAGTACGAGCCGCGCAAAGTGGCCGTTGCCAGCAATGTCATGACCTATGCAGCGGCGCTGCGGTTGCTCGGGGTGTTGGCCGATACCGAGGGCGACAAGGTCAAGCAGGCCTACCGGCGCCTGGTCAGTCGGCATCACCCCGACAAGCTGGCCGGCAGCGGCGCCAGCGAGGCCCAGGTGCGCGAGGCGACCGAGCGGACCCGCGAGCTGCACCAGGCCTATGCCATCATTCGCAAGCGGCGGGGGCTGTAGCGCCCTGGGGGCGCATCGTTATCAACGTTAACGATGCCCCTGTAGGAGCGGGCTTGACCCGCGAAGCAAGCACCGCGGTGCATGGCACCGGCTTCGCCGGTGTTCGCGGGGCAAGCCCGCTCCTACAGAGAATGGCTGCGCGCTACTGCTGGGGGCTTATCCAGCCTCTGATCCGGCGGAACAATTGTTCCTGCTCGCCCGCCGGGTTCGCTGGCATGGCAATCAGCGACAGCTGCTTGTACTGGCTGTCTTTCTGCCGCTTGCTGGCCTGCAGGCGCAGTGCGGCAGCATTACGGTCGGCGGTACGGGTGGCGTAGTAGAGGTCGGCAGCCGGCACTTTCAGGGTGGGAGTCAGGCCTTCCAGGTCGTGTTCGACCCGCGCGGGGGTCTGCGCTGCCACCATCACCAGTTTCTGCACCTGCGGCGGTTGCTTCTCGCTCAGGTAGCGCGCTGCCCAGTAGGCACCGCTGCCATGGCCAATCAGCACGATGCTGCGTGCCTGGTGCTGTTGGGCATAGGCCACCGCCGCATCGAGGCGGGCGAAGATGCGCTCGGCATCGGCCTTGTCGTTCTGCTCGTCGGCCTTCGCCGCATCGGTGCTTTCCGCGGTGTCGGCATCCGCCGCGGTGGCCTGGGCAACATTGGCATTGGCGTCGGCGGGGGTGTCCTTGGCCGGGGCGCTTTCGCCCTTGCCGGGCTCCGGCTGAGCGGCGGGTGTGGCCTCGACCCGTGCCTGCGGGGCATCGGCGAGCAGGTCGGGCAGGCTGACGCTCAGGCTGTGCCAGCCAACATCTGGGAATTTGCGCCGCAGTGGGCCGACCGTATTGGGCCAGTCGGCATTCTCGCCGGCCCCGGGCACGATGATCACCGCCCCCTTGGGGTCGCTGTCGTTGGCTGGCTTCCACAAGGCCAGGAAGTTGTCCGCACCGGCCTGCAGGGTTTGCTGCTCGGCCTTGGGCGCCAGGCGCTCAAGGGCGGCAGCGTCTTCCTGGCTGCGCTCCAGCAGCGGTGGGCGCGTGGCCTCAGCAGCGGGCGCTTCGGCGGCAGCCTTGGGGGGTTCGGCATCGGCAGCCAGGGCGCCGAGTGGAAGAAGCGAGGCCAGGCAGCACATTGCCAGCGTCGTGCGATAAAGTGTGGACATGAATCAACCCAAGGCCAGAATGATACCGGCAGCCTAATAGTATTTGCCCGTGACGGCCATGCTGCAGGGCCGCCTTTGCCAAGACGAGCGTGTAGATGAAGCGATTGCGTCGCCTGTGGGTTATCGGCTGGTTGTGGCTGCCCTTGATCGCCCTGGCAAGGCCCGAGCTGCCCCCACCGCAGCTACTGGAGCCCGCCCAGCAGCAGTGGCTCGACAGCCATCGCAACCTGCGCGTGGGCGTGGTGCTGCAGGCGCCCTACGCACAGTTCGACCGGCGCCTGCAGCAGCTCTACGGGGCCAACGTCGAGCTGGTCAACGCCCTGGCACAGGCCCTGCAACTGGACCTTACCTGGCGCAACTTCACCGACCAGACCAGCCTCGAACATGCCTTGCAGGCCGGTGAGATCGACTTCGCCCCAGGCCTTACGCAAACCCCGGCCAGCCTGCGCCTGTGGCTGTTCAGCGACCCCTACATGCGCGTGCCGCAACTGGTGGTTGGGCCGCGTACCGGGGCAATGGCCGTGGAGCTGGAAAAACTCGACGGCAACGAGCGGGTGGCGGTGCGCATGCCCAGCCCACTGGCCGACTACCTGCGCGGCAACTATGGCGCCCTCAACCTGCAAGGGGTGCCCAGCGAGCGCGAGGCCCTGCAACTGGTGGTAGGTGGCCAGGCCAGCTACGCCGTGCTCGACGAGGCCCAGCTCAGCCGCCTGTCGCGCGAAAGCGAATTCGGCGAGCTGGCGGTGGTTGGCGATATCGGCTTGCCGCAGCTGCTGCGCGTGGGCTCGCGGCGCGACTGGCCGGTACTGGCCGATGTGCTGGAGCGCGGGCTGCAGGCCATGCCGGCCAAGGCGCTGGAACAGTTGCACCAGCGCTGGTTGCAGCCCAAGTACCCGCGCTTGAGCGAATCGCCAGGCTTCTGGCAGAACCTTGCGCTGTTGTTCGGCATGCTGTTGCTGTGCGCCATGGCCACGTTGGTGTGGCAACGCCGGCAGCAGCGCCGCTTGGAGCGCAGCCTGCTGGCCACGCGGGAAAGCCTGGCCGAGCGGCAAGTGCGCGAGGAGGCGCTGCGCCTGAGCCAGTTCGCCATCGACCAAAGCACCGTGGGCATTCTCTGGGTCAACTGGGACAGCCACGTGCGCTACGCCAACCACGCCGTGGAGCGCATGCTCGGCTACGCCGAGGCGCAGTTGCTGGAGCGGCCGCTGATCGACTTCGAGCCGAGCCTGAGCATGGACCGCTGGCTGCAACTGTGGCGGGGCGCGCGTGCCGGCGATGGCGGGGCACTGCAGTTCGAAACCCACTGCCAGCGCGCCGATGGCAGCCTGCTGCCGGTGGAGCTGTCGCTGAGCTTCCTGCGCTTTCGCGATGCCGAATACCTGGTGGTGTACCTGGCCGATGTAACCGAGCGCCACCGCGCCCTGGCGGCGTTGCGTGAAAGTGAAGCACGGCTCAAGGGCATTGCCGGCAACGTACCGGGGCTGGTGTTCCGGCTGGAACCGGCGGCTGCCGAAGGTGAAGCGGAGTTTCCCTACATCAGCGAGGGCAGTGAGGCGCTGGTCGGCTACACGCCCGCGCAAATTCAGCACCCGCACATGGGCCTGCGCAACCTGGTGCACCCGGACGACCGGGCGCACTACCACCAGGTGCAAGACCTGGCCATCGCCAGCGAGCAGGACTGGTCGTGGCAGGGGCGCATCCTGACCCGCCAGGGCGAGCAGCGTTGGGCCGACATCAAGGCCAGTGCCCGGCGCCTGCCCAATGCCCGGGTGGCCTGGGACGGTATTGTCTGGGACATCACCCAGAGCAAGCGTGCCGAACTGGCCCTGGCCCGCTCCCAAGAGCAGTTGCGCGAGCTGTCGGCGCACCTGGAAAGCGTGCGCGAGGAAGAAAAGGCCCGCATCGCCCGGGAAGTGCACGATGAGCTGGGGCAGATGCTGACCGTGCTCAAGCTGGAAGTGTCGATGTGCGAACTGGCCTTCGCCGAGCTGGACCCTGGCCTGAACGAGCGCCTGGCCAGCATGAAGCGCCTGATCGCCCAGCTGTTCCAGTTGGTGCGCGATGTGGCCACGGCGCTGCGGCCACCGATTCTCGATGCAGGTATCGCCTCGGCCATCGAATGGCAGGCCCGGCGTTTCGAAGCGCGCACGCAGATCCCGTGCCTGGTGCAGGTGCCCGATAATCTGCCAGCATTGAGTGATGCCAAGGCCACCGGCCTGTTCCGCATTCTTCAGGAGGCGCTGACCAATGTCATGCGCCACGCCCAGGCGCACAGTGTCGAGATCGCCCTGGTGCGCGAGGGCGGGCAATTGCGCCTGACCGTCAGTGACGACGGTAACGGTTTCTGCCGCGAACAGGCGCGGCCCACGTCGTTCGGCCTGGTTGGGGTGCGTGAGCGGGTGTTGATGCTGGGGGGCAGCATGGCGCTGGACAGTGAACCGGGCGAGGGCACCAGCCTGAGCGTTGCCATACCGTTGGAGTAGGAGAGCGAGCGTGATACGAGTGCTGGTGGCCGAAGACCACACCATTGTCCGGGAAGGCATCAAGCAGTTGATTGGCCTGGCCAAGGACATGCAGGTGGCCGGCGAGGCGGGCAATGGCGAGCAGTTGCTGGAAACCTTGCGCCATACGCCGTGCGAGGTGGTGTTGCTGGATATCTCGATGCCGGGGGTCAATGGCCTGGAGGCGATCCCGCGGATTCGCGCGCTTCACGATGCGCCGGCGATCCTCATGCTGTCGATGCACGACGAAGCGCAGATGGCGGCCCGCGCGCTGAAGGCGGGCGCCGCGGGCTATGCGACCAAGGACAGTGACCCGGCGCTGCTGCTCACGGCAATTCGCCGGGTGGCCGGGGGCGGGCGCTACATCGACCCGGCCCTGGCTGACCGCATGGTCTTCGAAGTGGGCCTGACCGAAACCCGGCCGCTGCACACGCTGCTGTCGGAGCGCGAGTTCTCGGTGTTCGAACGGCTGGCCCAGGGCGCCAACGTCAACGACATCGCCCAGCAGCTGGCGCTGTCGAGCAAGACCATCAGTACCCACAAGGCCAGGCTGATGCAGAAGCTCAAGGTCAACTCGCTGGCGGAGCTGGTGAAGTATGCGATGGAGCACAAGCTGGTCTGATTGCGACAACTGCGGTTTTGCGTTTGGCACTGAACCTTGCAGGAGCGGGCTTGACCCGCGAAAGGGCCTGGCCTGCTGATCTCGGTGGCTGGGCCGGCCTCTTCGCGGGGCAAGCCCGCTCCTACAAGGGGCCTCATCCTGTCTTGAAAACGCCATCTTTGTAGGGCAATCCCTACAGCCGATCTTCCAACCGGATGATGGCATTCTCTCAGCCCCCCCGATTTTCCGGTGCTTGCGTCTCTTCTACTCTTTTGCCTACGCAGTCAGTCCAACAAGAAGGTGCAGGCATGAGCGAGGCGAATTCGAACGCGGCCACCGGTGAGACGCTGGTCAGCTTCCGGGGTGTGCAGAAGAGCTACGACGGCGAATCGCTGATCGTCAAAGACCTCAACCTGGACATTCGCAAGGGTGAGTTCCTGACCCTGCTCGGGCCCTCGGGCTCGGGCAAGACCACCAGCCTGATGATGCTCGCCGGCTTCGAAACCCCCACCGCCGGGGAGATCCAGCTGGCCGGCCGTTCGATCAACAACGTGCCGCCGCACAAACGCGACATCGGCATGGTGTTCCAGAACTACGCGCTGTTCCCGCACATGACCGTGGCCGAGAACCTGGCCTTCCCCCTGAGCGTGCGCAACCTCAGCAAGACCGACATCAGCGAACGGGTCAAGCGGGTGCTGGGCATGGTCCAGCTCGATGCCTTCGCCAAGCGTTACCCTGGCCAGCTGTCCGGTGGCCAGCAGCAGCGCGTGGCCCTGGCCCGGGCGCTGGTGTTCGAGCCACAGCTGGTGCTGATGGACGAACCCCTCGGCGCCCTGGACAAGCAACTGCGTGAACACATGCAGATGGAGATCAAGCATATCCACCAGCGCTTGGGCGTCACCGTGGTCTACGTGACCCACGACCAGGGCGAAGCGCTGACCATGTCCGACCGGGTGGCGGTGTTCCACCAGGGCGAAATCCAGCAGATCGCCGACCCGCGCACCCTCTATGAAGAGCCGCGCAACACCTTCGTCGCCAACTTCATCGGCGAGAACAACCGCATCAACGGCACCTTGCTGGCCAGCGACGGCAAGCGCTGCCAGGTACAGCTGGCACGGGGCGAGCGGGTGGAGGCGCTGGCGGTGAACGTTGGCCAGGCCGGTGAACCGGTGACCCTGTCGATTCGCCCGGAGCGCGTGCGCCTGAATGGCCACAGCGAAAACTGCGTGAATCGCTTCTCCGGCCGCGTGGCCGAGTTCATCTACCTGGGCGACCACGTGCGGGTGCGCCTGGAAGTCTGCGGCAAGGCTGACTTCTTCGTGAAGCAGCCGATCGCCGAACTCGACCCGGCCCTGGCCGTGGGCGATGTGGTACCGCTGGGCTGGGAGGTGGAGCACGCCCGCGCGCTCGATCCGATTACCGAAGCCCACTGATCGATTGCTTCACCAACCCTGTACTGTGGAGAGAATAATAATGCGCAAGCAGTTGAAACTGACCGCCCTGGCCCTTGGCCTGTGCGTCGCAGGCCATGCCATGGCGGCTGACCTGACCGTGGTTTCCTTCGGCGGTGCCAACAAGGCAGCCCAGGTGAAGGCGTTCTACGAGCCGTGGGAGAAGGCTGGCAAGGGCAAGATCGTCACGGGCGAATACAACGGGGAAATGGCCAAGGTCAAAGCCATGGTCGACACCAACAGTGTGTCGTGGAACCTGGTGGAGGTCGAGTCGCCGGAACTGGCCCGGGGCTGTGACGAGGGCATGTTCGAAGAACTTGACCCGGCCCTGTTCGGCAACGAGTCGGACTACGTGAAAGGCGCCATCCAGCCCTGTGGCGTGGGCTTCTTCGTCTGGTCGACGGTGCTGGCCTACAACGCCGACAAGCTCAAGACCGCGCCAACCAGCTGGGCGGATTTCTGGGACACCAAGAAATTCCCGGGCAAGCGCGGCCTGCGCAAGGGCGCCAAGTACACCCTCGAATTCGCCTTGATGGCTGATGGCGTGGCGCCGAAGGACGTGTACCAGGTACTGGGCACCAAGGAGGGCCAGGACCGTGCCTTCAAGAAGCTCGACGAGCTCAAGCCGAACATCCAGTGGTGGGAAGCCGGCGCACAGCCGCCGCAATACCTGGCCTCGGGTGACGTGGTCATGAGTTCGGCCTACAACGGCCGCATTGCGGCGGTGCAGAAGGAAAGCAACCTCAAGGTGGTGTGGAACGGCGGTATCTACGACTTCGACGCCTGGGCGATTCCGAAGGGTGCCAAGAATGCCGATGAGGCCAAGAAGTTCATCGCCTACAGCGTGCAGCCCGAGCAGCAGAAAACCTATTCGGAAAACATCGCCTACGGCCCGGCCAACTCCAAGGCCGTGCCGCTGCTGGCCGATGCGGTGAAGAAAGACATGCCGACCACGCCTGAGAACATTGCCAACCAGGTGCAGATCGACGTGGCCTTCTGGGCTGACAACAGCGAGCAGCTGGAGCAGCGTTTCAACGCCTGGGCGGCCAAGTAAGGCGCCTGCAGGAGCGCTGGCCGTGTGGCTGGCGCTCCCCGTTTCCCCTGTCTTGCGGAGTTCGCCATGGCCATTGCAGTGCCCCTCAACGAAGGCGCCGGTCCAAGTCTCAAACAGCGCCTCAAGCACGCCGAGCGGGTCAACCGCTGGAAGGCGCAGGCGTTGATCGCGCCGCTGGCGCTGTTTCTCCTGCTGGTGTTCCTGGTGCCGATCGCGGCGCTGTTGTACAAAAGCGTCGGTAACCCGGAAGTGGTCGGCGGCCTGCCACGCACGGTCGAGGTGATCGGCCAGTGGGACGGCAAGAGCCTGCCCGGCGAGGAGGCCTACAAGGCGCTGAGCCAGGACTTGGCCGAGTCGCGCAAGAACCAGACCCTGGGCGACCTTTCCAAGCGCCTGAACATGGAGCTGGCCGGCTACCGCAGCCTGTTGGCCAAGACCGCGCGGGCATTGCCGTTCAAGGCCGAGCCGGCCTCCTACAAAGATGCCCTGCAGGCCCTGGACGAACGTTGGGGCGACCCGGCCTACTGGCAGGCGATTCGCCGCAACACCAGTTCGGTTACCTCGTTCTACCTGCTGGCCTCGCTGGACCACCGTATCGATGACCTCGGCGAGCTGGCCAAGGCCACCCCCGACCAGGCCATCTACCTGGATATTTTCGCCCGCACCCTGTGGATGGGGGTGGTAATCACCGTCATCTGCCTGGTGCTGGCCTACCCCTTGGCCTACCTGCTGGCCAACCTGCCGACCCGGCAGAGCAACCTGCTGATGATTCTGGTGCTGCTACCGTTCTGGACCTCGATTCTGGTGCGCGTGGCCGCGTGGATCGTACTGCTGCAGTCCGGTGGCCTGATCAACAGCGCGCTGATGGCCATGGGCATCATCGACCAGCCGCTGGAGTTGGTGTTCAACCGCACCGGCGTGTACATCTCCATGGTGCACATCCTGCTGCCGTTCATGATTCTGCCGCTGTACAGCGTGATGAAGGGCATCTCGCCCAGCTACATGCGCGCGGCGATCTCACTGGGCTGCCACCCGTTCGCCAGCTTCTGGCGGGTGTACTTCCCGCAGACCTACGCAGGCGTAGGCGCCGGCTGCCTGCTGGTGTTCATTTTGGCAATTGGCTACTACATCACCCCGGCGCTGCTCGGCAGCCCGAACGACCAGATGGTCAGCTACTTCGTTGCCTTCTATACCAACACCAGCATCAACTGGGGCATGGCCACCGCGCTGGGTGGGCTGTTGCTGCTGGCGACCGTGCTGCTGTACCTGATCTATAGCTGGCTGGTCGGCGCCAGCCGCCTGCGCCTGAGCTGAGGAGCCTTGAGATGCTGAGCCCCTACATGTCGCCCGTCGAGCGGGTGTGGTTCTACACCCTGCGCATCCTCTGCGGGCTGATCCTGCTGTTCCTGGTGTTGCCGGTGCTGGTGATCGTGCCGCTGTCGTTCAACAGCGGCAGCTTCCTGGTGTACCCGCTGCAGGGTTTTTCGCTGCAGTGGTACCACGACTTCTTCGCTTCCGCCGAATGGATGCGGGCCTTGAAGAACAGCATCATCGTCGCCCCGGCGGCCACGGTGCTGGCGATGGTCTTCGGCACCCTGGCCTCGATTGGCCTGACCCGTGGCGATTTCCCCGGCAAGTCGTTGGTGATGGCGCTGGTGATCTCGCCGATGGTGGTGCCGGTGGTGATCATCGGTGTCGCCAGCTACCTGTTCTTCGCGCCGCTGGGCATGGGCAACAGCTTTGTGTCGTTGATCCTGGTGCATGCGGTGCTGGGCGTACCGTTCGTCATCATCACGGTGTCGGCAACCCTGCAGGGCTTCAACCACAACCTGGTGCGCGCTGCCGCCAGCCTCGGTGCCTCGCCGCTGCTGGCCTTCCGCCGGGTAACCTTGCCGCTGATTGCCCCTGGGGTGATTTCCGGGGCGTTGTTCGCCTTTGCCACCTCGTTCGATGAAGTGGTGGTGACGCTGTTCCTCGCCGGCCCCGAGCAGGCGACCCTGCCGCGGCAGATGTTCAGTGGCATTCGCGAGAACCTGAGCCCGACCATTGCGGCAGCGGCGACCTTGCTGATCGCGTTCTCGGTGGTGTTGTTGCTGACACTTGAGTGGTTGCGCGGGCGCAGCGAGAAGTTGCGGACCCAGCAGCCGGCCTGATGGTGGTGGTGGACCTGGTAGGAGCGAGCGCAGCTCGCGATGGGCTGCAAAGCAGCCCCGGCATTATCATCTGCGAAGCTGAAACCCAGGGGCCGCTGCGCGCCCCATCGCGAGCTACGCTCGCTCCTACCAGGGTTAGTGCAGCCTGTGGGGGCGGGTTTACCCGTGAAGAGGCCGGCACGGGTTAAAACGGTTACAATGCGCGCCACCGTGATTCTGCCAACAGGTGCGCCATGCAGCCCTACGCTATTGCCCCCTCCATTCTTTCCGCCGATTTCGCCCGCCTGGGCGAGGACGTCGACAAGGTTCTGGCCGCAGGTGCCGACATCGTTCACTTCGATGTGATGGACAACCACTACGTGCCCAACCTGACCATCGGCCCGATGGTCTGCAGCGCCCTGCGCAAGTACGGCGTTACCGCGCCCATCGACGTGCACCTGATGGTCAGCCCGGTCGACCGCATCATCGGCGACTTCATTGAGGCCGGCGCTACCTACATCACCTTCCACCCGGAAGCCTCGCAGCACATCGACCGTTCGCTGCAGCTGATCAAGGACGGCGGTTGCAAGGCCGGCCTGGTGTTCAACCCGGCCACCAGCCTGGATGCACTGAAGTACGTGATGGACAAGGTCGACATGGTGCTGCTGATGAGCGTCAACCCAGGTTTCGGCGGCCAGAAGTTCATCCCCGGCACCCTCGACAAGCTGCGCGAGGCCCGTGCGCTGATCGATGCCAGTGGCCGTGACATCCGCCTGGAAATCGACGGTGGCGTCAACGTCAACAACATCCGCGAAATCGCTGCCGCTGGCGCCGACACCTTCGTTGCCGGCTCGGCGATCTTCAACGCCCCGGACTACAAGGCCGTGATCGACAAGATGCGCGCCGAACTGGCCCAGGCCCGCCCATGAGCGGCTTCGAGCAGCTGTTCCCGGGAGCGCTGCCCAGGCTGGTGATGTTCGATCTGGACGGTACCCTGATCGACTCGGTACCGGACCTGGCCGCCGCCGTGGACCGCATGCTGCTCGAACTGGGGCGCCCGCCGGCAGGCCTTGAGGCGGTGCGCCACTGGGTCGGCAACGGTGCCCAGGTGCTGGTGCGCCGGGCCCTGGCCGGGGGCATCGATCACGCAGCCGTCGACGATGCCCTGGCCGACCAAGCCCTGGCTCTGTTCATGGAGGCCTATGCGCAAAGCCATGAGCTGACCGTGGTCTACCCCGGTGTGCAAGACACCCTGCGCTGGCTGCGCAAGCAGGGCGTGGAGATGGCGCTGATCACCAACAAGCCCGAGCGCTTCGTTGGCCCGCTGCTGGACCAGATGAAGCTCGGCAGCTATTTCCGCTGGATCATCGGCGGCGATACCTTGCCGCAGAAAAAGCCCGACCCAGCGGCCCTGCTGTTCGTCATGCAGATGGCCGGGGTTAGCCCGCAGCAGTCGCTGTTCGTCGGCGATTCGCGCAGCGATGTGCAGGCGGCCAAGGCAGCAGGTGTACAAAGCGTGGGGCTGACCTATGGCTACAACCATGGCCGGCCGATCACCGACGAAGCCCCGAGCCTGGTGATCGACGATTTGCGTGCACTGCTGCCCGGTTGCACAGACCCGGCCACTGGGATAACGTTGGCGGACCTTCAAGCCTCCCAAGACAGAGAGTCCACCGTGGCGGTCACTGGCAAATTCTGGATGAAAGTCATCAAGGCCCTGGCCCGTTGGCGCTGGCGCGCCTGACTTCTGCCCGCCGGCGCCTGCCGGCCCGTCCGCTTGCCCGACCCTATTGCTGCTTGCCACGAGGCTACCCATGATCCGCGAAGAATTCCTGCGCCTGGCCGCTGCCGGCTACAACCGCATCCCCCTGGCCTGCGAAACCCTGGCCGACTTCGACACGCCGCTGTCGATCTACCTGAAACTGGCAGACCAGCCCAACTCCTACCTGCTCGAATCGGTGCAGGGCGGCGAGAAGTGGGGCCGTTACTCGATGATCGGCCTGCCGTCGCGCACCGTGATGCGCGTGCACGGCTACCACGTCAGCATCCTTGAAGACGGCGTTGAGGTGGAAAGCCACGACGTCGAAGACCCGCTGGCGTTCGTCGAGGCGTTCAAGGACCGCTACAAGGTTGCCGACATTCCCGGCCTGCCACGTTTCAATGGCGGCCTGGTCGGCTACTTCGGCTATGACTGCGTGCGTTATGTGGAAAAGCGCCTGGGTGCCAGCCCGAACCCGGACCCGCTGGGCGTGCCGGACATCCTGCTGATGGTGTCTGACGCGGTGGTGGTGTTCGACAACTTGGCGGGCAAGATGCACGCCATCGTGTTGGTCGACCCGGCCGCCGAGCAGGCCTTCGAACAGGGCCAGGCACGCCTGCAGGGGCTGCTTGAAACCCTGCGCCAGCCGATCACCCCGCGCCGTGGCCTGGACCTGAGCGGGCCCATGGCTGCCGAGCCGGAATTCCGTTCCAGCTACACCCGTGACGACTATGAGAACGCGGTGGGCCGTATCAAGGAATACATCCTGGCCGGTGACTGCATGCAGGTGGTGCCGTCCCAGCGCATGTCGATCGACTTCCAGGCAGCGCCCATCGACCTGTACCGTGCGCTGCGTTGCTTCAACCCGACGCCGTACATGTACTTCTTCAACTTTGGCGACTTCCATGTGGTCGGCAGCTCGCCCGAGGTATTGGTGCGGGTGGAAGACAACCTGGTTACCGTGCGCCCGATCGCCGGCACTCGCCCGCGTGGCGCGACCGAGGAAGCCGACCGGGCGCTGGAAGATGACCTGCTGTCGGACGACAAGGAAATCGCCGAGCACCTGATGCTGATCGACCTGGGGCGCAACGACGTGGGCCGGGTGTCGTCGACCGGCAGCGTGCGCCTGACCGAGAAGATGGTGATCGAGCGTTATTCCAACGTGATGCACATTGTCTCGAACGTCACCGGCCAGCTGCGCGAGGGCCTGACGGCGATGGATGCGTTGCGGGCGATTCTGCCGGCGGGCACCTTGTCGGGTGCGCCGAAAATTCGTGCCATGGAAATCATCGACGAGCTGGAGCCGGTCAAGCGCGGTGTGTATGGCGGTGCGGTGGGTTACTTTGCCTGGAACGGCAACATGGACACTGCGATTGCCATTCGAACGGCGGTGATCAAGGACGGTGAGCTGCATGTGCAGGCCGGTGGCGGTATCGTGGCTGACTCGGTGCCGGCGCTGGAGTGGGAAGAAACCATCAACAAGCGCCGGGCGATGTTCCGTGCGGTGGCGTTGGCTGAGCAGACCACCGTCAAGTAGCGTGCTGAAATGGCGCCGCTTGCGCGGCGCATCGCGAGCTGCGCTCGCTCCTACACGGATTGCGATACAGCCCGTAGGAGCGAGCGAAGCTCGCGATCAAGCAGCACAGGTATTCCAGGATTTAAAAGTCGAAGCTGACCCCCAGGCTCACCCCTTGCTGGGTCAACTCATCGCTCTTGCGCCAGTTGTAGTTCCCCCGCACATGCACCCCTGCCACCACTTCATGGCTCACCCCCAGGCTGGCCCGGGTCAGGTCACTGTGCGGCGTATACCCCGTCAACGTGAAGTCATTACCCGGCAATGTGGTCAGGTGCATGGTCACATCCTGCTGGTCATCCTCGAACTCATGTTCCTGCGCCACCTCGGCGAACAGCCGGGTACTCGGCAGTACCTGCACGCTGCCTAGCACGCCTACCCCCAAGCGCCGCGACGTGCGTTCCTGGTCATCGAAGCCCAGTGCCGTCGAGCGGCCACTCTTCTCGTCATACCCATCGACCTTCACCCGTGCGTAGTCGGCGCTGATGAACGGCGCCAGTTGCCAGGGGCTGCTGTCGGCGGCCAGGTTGTAACCCAGCCGGCCGCTCATTGCCCAGGTCTCGCCATCGGTGTCGCCCTTTTCGCTGCGCTCGTTCACGCCCAGGGCGAAGGTGCGCTTGAGGTCGTGGTAGTCCAGGTGCCCGGCGGTGAGCGCGGCATCGGCCCACCAGCGGCCCTGGCGGTACTGGGCGAAGGCGCTGGCCAGGTAGCTGTCGAGCTTGTAGTCCGAGTTCTGCTCGCCGGCTTCGAGCTTCTGCCGGTACACCCCACCTGCCAGGCCCAGGCGCCAGGCATCATTGAGCCGGTAGCTGGCGCCCACGGTCAGGTTGTAGCCACGGCCATCGGCGCTGGCGGCGCTGCGCTGGTCGTCGAAGTCCAGGTCCTGGGCGCCGCTGCTGACGAACGCCTGCCACTGGCCGGCTGCTTGCCACGGCGCCTGCCACTGGTTGCGCAGCTCGTCTTGGTGGGCGCGCAGGCTGGCATGGGCCATTTCCGGCAGCAGGGTCAGCTCCCAGGGCGCGGCAAGAATCGAGTAGGCGTAGTCGGCAATCAGTTGCTGCCCGGCGATGGTGGGGTGCACCGCGTCGTTGAACAGCAGCTTGGTCGGGTCGGGCGAGGTGCCGTTGATGCCGTACACCGGGTTGCCAACGCAGTTGCTGGCGCTGTAGCAGGTGCCCACCAGGTTCTGCCCGCTGGCCAGGCCGAACTGGGTGGGGTCGGCCAGCGCCTCGCTGAGCAGCACGGGAATGTTGAGTGGGATGATCTCGGCATCGACCAGGCGCAGCTGGCTGAGCAGCGACTGGTTGAACACGCTGGACAACTGCGACAGCGGGGTTTGCTGGGCGGTGCCGCTGAAGTTCGGGGTTTGCCCCAGGTCTGGCAGCAACCACACCATGATGTAGCGCGCGCCGCCCTGTTGCAGCGCCTGGGCACTGGCGGCCAGACGGGCGCCTGCTGCTGCGGCGTCGGCGGGGCTGTTGACCAGGCCCTGGAGGAAGTCGTTGCCGCCGCCGGTCAGGTAGTACAGGGCATTCGGGTCGGCTTGCAGGCCGTTGGCCAGGTAACCCGGTTTTTCACGCAGCACCAGGCCGGCCCCGGTGTTGCCAGGCGGAATCACGGTTTCCGAGGTAGCGGTAATCGAGTCGAGGATTTGCTGCGTGGTGTAGCCGCCAACCGCCCAGTTGTTGCCATCGGCAAGGCCCAGCGTCTGGTAGGTCGGTGACGTCGACGGGCCCAGTTCGCCTGGGCTGATGCCAAGCCGGCCACCGAGAATCATCGGCGACACCGGCGCATAGTTGCCATTGGCGTCGCGGTTGGTGAAGCGCATGCCCAGGGTGCCGCCGGTCAGGTCAGGGAATTGCCCGGCATCGCTCAGGCTGTCGCCGAACACGACCAGCGTGGAGTAGGGCGAGGGGGCGGCGAAGGCCTGGCTGCAGGCCAGGGCCAGCGAGGCGAGGGCAAAGCGCAGTACGGGTATTTTTCGCATCAATGAACATCCTTTTCTTTGTTTTTATGAGGACTACCCGATCGACCATAGCAAATCGCCGGGCATCGCTTCCAAGTCCATTCGTTTCCCCGTGTTTACGGGCATGTTGCGCCCGCCGCCCCGGTAGGCTACTGTGCCGGAACGTATGAGCGAGACCTATCCTGTGTTGATCGTCAGCAAACTCTTGATGCGCGTTATCAAGGCCCACGCCCGTTGGCGTTGGCGCGCCTGACTTTATCTCCTGCCGGCCCGTCCGGCCCGCCCCTGTTTGCCTTCCTGTCCGATTAGCGACTGCCCTGCGTGGCCAAACCGTGCCTGTGGCCGGTGTAGGAAGGTTCGATTTTTGAAGTCAGTAGATTCAAGAGGTTTAGCCCGATGTTACTGATGATCGACAATTACGACTCATTCACTTACAACGTTGTTCAGTACCTGGGTGAGCTGGGTGCCGAGGTGAAGGTCATTCGCAACGACGAAATGACCATCGCCCAGATCGAAGCCCTCAACCCCGAGCGCATCGTCGTTTCCCCAGGCCCCTGCACCCCGAGCGAAGCGGGCGTGTCCATCGAAGCCATCCTGCATTTCGCCGGCAAGCTGCCGATTCTGGGCGTGTGCCTGGGCCACCAGTCCATCGGCCAGGCCTTCGGTGGTGACGTGGTGCGTGCGCGCCAGGTGATGCACGGCAAGACCAGCCCGGTGCTGCACCGCGACCTGGGCGTGTTCGCCGGGCTCAACAACCCGCTGACCGTGACCCGCTACCATTCCCTGGTGGTGAAGCGCGAAACCCTGCCGGACTGCCTGGAAGTCACTGCCTGGACGGCGCATGCCGATGGCTCGGTCGACGAGATCATGGGCCTGCGCCACAAGACCCTGAACATCGAGGGGGTGCAGTTCCACCCCGAGTCGATTCTGACCGAGCAGGGCCACGAGCTGTTCGCCAACTTCCTCAAGCAAACCGGCGGCCGCCGTTAAGGAACGATCATGGATATCAAGAGCGCGTTGAGCCGGATCGTCGGCCACCTGGACCTTTCCACCGATGAAATGCGCGATGTCATGCGCCAGATCATGACCGGCCAGTGCAGCGAGGCGCAGATTGGCGCCTTCCTGATGGGCATGCGCATGAAAAGCGAGAGCATCGACGAGATCGTCGGTGCGGTGTCGGTGATGCGCGAGCTGGCCGACAAGGTCGAACTGAAAAGCCTGGATTGCGTGGTCGATATCGTCGGCACTGGCGGCGACGGCGCCAACATCTTCAATGTGTCCACGGCCTCTGCATTCGTGCTCGCGGCGGCGGGCTGCACCGTGGCCAAGCACGGTAACCGCGCCGTTTCCGGCAAGAGCGGCAGTGCCGACCTGCTGGAAGCTGCCGGCATCTACCTGAGCCTGACCCCGATCCAGGTCGCCCGCTGCATCGACAGCCTGGGCATTGGCTTCATGTTCGCCCAGAGCCACCACAGCGCCATGAAGCATGCCGCTGGCCCGCGCCGCGACCTGGGCCTGCGCACCTTGTTCAACATGCTGGGCCCGCTTACGAATCCGGCAGGCGTGAAGCACCAGGTGGTGGGTGTGTTCAACCAGGCGCTGTGCCGCCCGCTGGCCGAGGTGCTGCAGCGCCTGGGCAGCAAGCACGTGCTGGTGGTGCACTCCAAGGACGGCCTGGACGAATTCAGCCTGGCGGCGCCAACCTTCGTAGCCGAGCTCAAGAATGACCAGATCAGCGAATACTGGGTCGAGCCCGAAGACCTCGGCATGAAGAGCCAGAGCCTGCACGGCCTGGCGGTCGAGAACCCGCAGGCGTCGCTGGAGCTGATTCGCGATGCCCTGGGCCGTCGCAAGACCGAGAACGGCCAGAAGGCCGCTGAAATGATCGTGCTCAATGCCGGCGCCGCGCTGTATGCCGCCGACCATGCGATGAGCCTCAAGGCGGGTGTGGAACTGGCCCACGACGTACTGCACACCGGCCTTGCCTGGGAGAAGCTGCAGGAGCTGGGTGCCTTTACTGCCGTATTCAAGGTGGAGAACGAAGCATGAGTGTGCCGACGGTGCTGGAAAGGATCATCGCCCGCAAGTTCCAGGAAGTGGCTGAGCGCAGCGCGCGGGTCAGCCTTGCCGAGCTGGAGCGCCTGGCCAAGGCGGCCGATGCCCCGCGTGGCTTTGCCAATGCCCTGATCGCACAGGCCAAGCGCAAGCAGCCGGCGGTGATTGCCGAAATCAAGAAGGCCTCGCCGAGCAAGGGCGTGATCCGTGAGCACTTCGCGCCGGCGGAAATCGCCGTCAGTTACGAAAAGGGTGGGGCGACCTGCCTGTCGGTGCTGACCGACGTGGACTACTTCCAGGGCGCCGACGAGTACCTGCAGCAGGCCCGTGCGGCAGTTTCGCTGCCGGTGATCCGCAAGGACTTCATGGTCGACCCGTACCAGATCGTCGAGGCCCGGGCCCTGGGTGCCGACTGCGTGCTGTTGATCGTTTCGGCGCTGGACGATGTGAAGATGGCCGAGCTGGCTTCGGTTGCCAAGGATGTCGGCCTCGACGTGCTGGTGGAGGTGCATGACGGCGATGAGCTGGAGCGTGCCTTGAAGACCCTCGACACGCCGCTGGTCGGGGTCAACAACCGTAACCTGCACACCTTCGACGTCAGCCTGGACACCACCCTCGACCTGCTGCCGCGAATTCCGCGCGACCGCCTGGCGATTACCGAGAGCGGTATTCTCAACCGCGCCGACGTCGAGCTGATGGAGATCAACGAGGTGTACTCGTTCCTGGTGGGGGAGGCATTCATGCGTGCCGAGCAGCCAGGGCTTGAGCTGCAGCGGTTGTTCTTCCCGGAGCAGGTGAAGAAGACTGTTCAGCCTCTGGACTGATGAGTAATGAAGCCGGCGTAGATGCCGGCTTTTTTGTGTGCCTGTTCCGGCCCTTTCGCGGGGCAAGCCCGCTCCTACAGAGCTACACCACCCCTTGTAGGAGCGGGCTTGCCCCGCGAAAGGGCCGGTGAACCCAACATCAAAGGTGGATCAATGACCGATCAACCCCTGGCCCTCACCGTCGAACAGGGCCTGCACGCCGAGCAGGACCTGCTGGCCGCGGTGTGCCGCGGCGAACACGACAGCGGCATGCTGTTCTGGCGCCCCACCGACCATGCGCTGGTGATGCCCCGGCGCATGAGCCGCCTGGATAATTTCGAAGCCGCCTGTTCGGAGCTGGCCATTGCCGGTTGGCCGGTGCTGCTGCGCGAAACCGGCGGCGAGCCGGTGCCGCAGTCGCATTCGACGGTGAACGTTGCACTGGTGTACGTCGCCCCGCGCAGCGAAGGTGACCATGGCCGTATCGAAAATGCCTATGAGCGGCTGTGCCTGCCCTTGTGCGAGGTGCTGCGCGAATGGGGCGGGGTGGCGTCGGTCGGGGAGATCGACGGGGCCTTCTGCGATGGCCGTTACAACGTCAACCTCAATGGCCGCAAATTGGTCGGCACGGCTCAGCGCTGGCGCCAGGGCCTGGGTGGCAAGCGCCCGGTGGTGCTGGTGCATGGCGCGCTGCTGCTGGACAACGAGCGCGAGTCGATGGTCGCGGCGGTCAACCGGTTCAATGAATGCTGCGGCCTGGAACAGCGCTGCCGCGCCGACAGCCACATCGCCCTGCACGAAGTGGCGCCTGCAGCGCCCTGGTTCGAGCGCCTGTCCCAGGCTTACCGCGACGTGCTGGCGGCACTGCCGCGGGATTAACGGGTGCCGTAGACCACCATGGTCTTGCCCTTGACCTGCACCAGGCTGCGTTCTTCCAAGTCCTTGAGGACGCGGCCGACCATCTCCCGGGAACAACCGACGATACGGCCAATTTCCTGGCGGGTGATCTTGATCTGCATGCCGTCGGGGTGGGTCATGGCGTCGGGCTGCTTGCACAGGTCGAGCAGGCAGCGGGCGACGCGGCCGGTGACGTCGAAGAAGGCCAGGTCGCCGACCTTGCGCGTGGTATTGCGCAGGCGCTGGGCCATCTGGCTGCCCAGTGCATAGAGGATGTCCGGGTCTTGGCGGGCCAGTTCGCGGAACTTGTCGTAGCTGATTTCCGCCACTTCGCATTCGGTCTTGGCGCGCACCCAGGCGCTGCGCTGCTGGTCGCTGCCAGCGGGCTCGAACAACCCCAGTTCACCGAAGAAATCGCCACTGTTGAGGTAGGCGATGATCATTTCATGACCTTCGTCGTCCTCGATCAGGATGGTGACCGAGCCCTTGATGATGAACGACAAGGTTTCGGCACGATCACCGGCGCAGATGATGTTGCATTTGGCGGTGTAGCGGCGGCGCTGGCAGTGGACCAGCAGCTTGTCGATGTTCTTGATCTTGGCGGGTAGGGCTGAGGCAACCATCACGAAATCCTGTTCGATGCGACGCATAGGCTCTTGTTAGTGATTGTCTGGCGCGACGCGCCAGTCAATTGGCGCCAGCTTATCAGACGTAGCAGGATGTTTCGGTACTAAAGCGAGTCGCGTTGAGCTTTTCCGACGGGCATACAAGGCTTAAGCTGACACCCTTTTGCGAAATTCAGGAGTATGGACAGATGAAGGCACGCATCCAGTGGGCCGGTGAAGCGATGTTCCTCGGCGAATCGGGGAGTGGGCACGTGGTGGTGATGGACGGCCCGCCCGAGGCCGGTGGCCGTAACCTGGGTGTGCGCCCGATGGAAATGCTCCTGCTGGGCCTGGGTGGTTGCAGCAGTTTCGACGTGGTGAGCATCCTGAAGAAGTCGCGCCAGGCGGTGGAAAGCTGCGAGGCATTCCTGGAGGCCGAGCGTGCCAGCGAAGACCCGAAGGTGTTCACCAAGATCCACATGAACTTCGTGGTGAAGGGCCGTGGGCTCAAGGAAGCCCAGGTCAAGCGGGCGGTAGAGCTGTCGGCGGAGAAGTATTGCTCGGCCTCGATCATGCTTGAGCGTGCCGGGGTGGAAATCACCCATGGCTACGAAATCGTCGAGTTGGGCTGAATTCGCTTGGGGCTGCTGCGCAGCCCATCGCAGGCAAGCCTGCTCCTACCCAGGCGGCCCCTGTAGGAGCAGGCTTGCCTGCGAATGGGCCGCAACGCGGCCCCGGCAACCTTCAGTCAGTCCCGCAGTGCCGGCAATGCACTGACCAACCATCCCGGCAAGCTGCTTCTCACCACCTGGCTCAACCGCTCCCGCCGTTTCTGATAGGCCAGCCCCAGGCCGATCACGCCCAGCCCGATCAAGGTCACCACCAGCGGGAACAACAACGAGTCGGCAAATACCTCATAGGACAGGTATCCCAGGTACCCCGCCACCCCCAGTGCCCCGAACACCATGAACACCGGCCGGCGCAGCACCACCGCCAGGCCCATCAGCGCCAGGTTGATAAGGCAATACAGCGCCTTGCCCAGCTCGCTGCCGCTTTCCATCAAATTCAGCCCACCCCAGAACGCGGCCAGCCCGGCCAGGTAGCCCCAGCGGGCATAATCCTCACGGGTTCGCCCATCGATCAGCACAAATATCAGCAGCATGCCCAACCCGAACCACAGCGACACCGTACGCCGTTGTTCCCAGTTGAACGGTGCGCCATAGGCCCACTCGGTCAGGTCCATCGACATGAACCACAAGGCCACGGCAATCGGCATGACGATGAACGGGTAGGGGATCAGGCGCAACATCAGCAGCCCGGCGAGCACCGTCGCCGCTTCCATCGCCAGCCAGCCACCTTGCACGTAGGTGTAGTAGTGGTGGTAGTCCGCCTGCATATCATCCAGTGGCCACCAGCCCGCCAAGCGTTCGATGGCAAAAACCGCCAACGGCACGATACTCACCGCGACGGCGGCGAGTACACCGGCTGCAACCGGTTGCTGGCGCTTGTGCAGGTTGAGGGCGAACAGGGTGAGCAGGGCGATATACAGGGTGGCAACGGCCAACAGGGCACCGTCGCCAATGCGCATCCAGGCTTCGGTGAGCAGCCAGCCCATCGCCCCCATGATCAGCAAGGCGCCGAAATAGAAGGCAACGTGGGCCAGCTGGAATGTACCGCGGCTTGCCGGTTGTTGGCGCAGGAAGGCCAGCAGGGCCTGGTCCTGGCCCGGCTGGAGAATGCCGGCTTGCACGGCGCGCGCCAGGTCCTTGGCGTCGATACGGTCCGTCATGGCTGGGCCTTCAGATACGGTAGGTGCTCTTGGTCATGACCTTGGCCAGCAGGCTCATGCCAAAGCGCACGGGCGCGGGGAAACGGTAGCCGCCGGCCTCAAGGGCAGATTCGGCGTGCTGTTCTTCGTCTACGCGCATCTGTTCGAGAATGGCGCGGGACTTTTCGTCCTCTTGCGGCAACTGCTCCAGGTGTTCGTCCAAGTGCTTGCACACTTGGTGCTCGGTGGCTGCGACGAAACCCAGGCTGACCTTGTCGCTGACCAGCCCTGCGAGCGCGCCGATACCGAACGACATGCCATAGAACAGTGGGTTGAGCACGCTCGGATGGCTGCCCAGCTGGCGGATGCGTTGTTCGCACCAGGCCAGGTGGTCGATTTCTTCCTCGGCAGCATGTTCCATGGCCTTGCGCACTTGCGGCAGCTTGGCCGTCAGGGCCTGGCCCTGGTACAGCGCCTGGGCGCAGACTTCGCCGGTGTGGTTGATGCGCATCAGGCCGGCGATATGGCGGGTCTGGGTGTCATCCAGGTCGGCATCGGGCTGGATGATTGCCGGTGACGGGCGGGACGGTTGGCCGCTGAAGGGCAGCAAGGTGCGCATGGCGGTATCGGCCTGCAGCAACAAGCGGTCGAGCGGCGAGTAGTGACGTTCGGTGGCCATCGGGCACCTCCGCTGAAGTGATGCCCGACAGTTTACCTCAATCGCCCGGGAGGGGCTTGCCTTGGGTCAGCCCGGTGGCCAGTTCATCTGGCGCTGGCCAAGCACGTGCATATGAATGTGGTAGACGGTCTGGCCGCCTTTGGGGTTGCAGTTCATGACCACGCGGAAGCCTTCTTCACAGCCTTGCTCGACGGCCAGGCGCTGGGCGGTGAACAGGATATGGCCAGCCAAGGCCTTGTCCTCTTCGGTCAGGTCATTGAGGGTGCGGATGTGTTTCTTCGGGATGACCAGGAAATGTACCGGCGCCGCGGGGGCGATGTCCTTGAAGGCGAGGATCTGGTCATCTTCGTAGATGA
Organism: Pantoea sp. Tr-811; assembly: GCF_011752535.1. Taxonomy (NCBI): domain Bacteria; kingdom Pseudomonadati; phylum Pseudomonadota; class Gammaproteobacteria; order Enterobacterales; family Erwiniaceae; genus Pantoea; species Pantoea sp. Tr-811. The sequence continues at coordinate 8,774 of NZ_VWXJ01000004.1, read as the reverse complement.
TATCCGCCGGGATTTCCCGGTTGATGATTTTGAGGAAAAGATCGTCCACAGCACTTGCTCCATGGTGAGGGTCGGGCCGAGTGTACTCAGCCGGGCGCCGCTCGCCCAGTGCCTATTCCATGCCAACCGGGCAATAGCGGCGGTGGATGAAGCCCGCCAGCTTGCGCGCCAACCAGCGTGGCAGCAGCCGTGGTGCGAAGGCCAGCCAGCGGTTGCGGCGTACTGGCATGATCAGCGCGCGGTTCTTTGCCAGGGCACGCACGCTGTACAGCGCGACTTCTTCCGGGCTCAGGCAGCGGCTGCTGCCGTCGAGCCTGGGGATGCGCCGGCGCGATGAGCGAACCGGGCCGGGGCAGAGGACAGAAACCTTGATGCCGGCAGGCTTGAGCTCTTCGCGCAGGGCTTCGCTGAAACTCATCACATAGGCTTTGCTGGCGGCATAGGTGGCCATCGACGGCCCCGGCGCCATGGCCGCCAGGCCCGCGACGTTGAGGATCTGCCCGCCGCCCTGCACGGCCATCAGGTTGCCGATGGCGTGGCACAGGCGGCTCAAGGCGAGGATGTTGACCTCCAGCAGGTCTTGCTCATCGGCCCACTCGTGGGCCAGGAACGGGCCATAGGTGCGCTGGCCGGCGCAGTTGACCAGCAGGTCGATGCGCCGCTCGCCTTCTTCCAGTTCCAGCACGAAGCCCGACAGGCGCAGGGGCTGGCTGAGATCGCAGGCGCGCAGCAGCACTTCCACGCCAAAACGTTGGGCCAGTTCCAGTGCCACTGGCTCCAGGGTTTCCCGGTGGCGTGCCACCAGGATGAGGTTGCGCCCACGCCGCGCCAGGGCTTCCGCCAGGGCCAGGCCCAGGCCGCTGGAAGCACCGGTAATCATGGCGTAACGGGTCATGCAAGGCTCCTGGGGGCGGAAGAGGGCGCCTAGTGTACAGCTTGGCCGAACAAGGTGTTGCCTTTTGCTACAGGGCTTTACCGCGCAGGCGTTGGCTGCGCTCAAGGGCGGCCTGGTATTCGTCGCCCAAGCGCTCGATCAGTGCGCCGGCGCTGGGCAGGTCGTGGATATCGCCCACGCCCTGGCCGGCAGACCATACGGTCTTCCAGGCCTTGGCTTCGTCGTCGATGGGCTTGAGCTTGCCCTGCTCATGCCCGGTTTTCAGCGCGGCCATGTCATAGCCGGCCTGCTCAAGGCTCGGGCGCAGGAAGCTGGCCGGGATACCGGATACTGCCGGTGTGTGGATGATGTCCGCCGCGTGGGCGTCGAGCAGCATCTGCTTGTAGGCGTCCTGGGCGTGGCTTTCGCGGGTGGCGATAAAGCGTGTGCCCATGTAGGCGAGGTCCGCGCCCAGCAGCTGGGCAGCGAGGATTTCATGGCCGTGGTTGATGCAGCCGGCCAGCAGCAAGGTCTTGTCGAAGAACTGGCGGATTTCGGCCGCCAGTGCGAACGGGCTCCAGGTGCCGGCGTGCCCGCCAGCGCCTGCTGCCACGGCGATCAGCCCATCGACACCGGCTTCGGCCGCTTTTTCGGCATGGCGGCGCGTGGTCACGTCGTGGAACACCAGGCCGCCATAGCCGTGTACGGCATCGACCACTTCCTTCACGGCGCCGAGGCTGGTGATGACGATGGGCACCCGGTGCTCGACGCACAGGGCAAGGTCTGCCTGCAGGCGCGGGTTGGTCGGGTGCACGATCAGGTTCACCGCATAGGGCGCTGGCGCCTGCAATTGGGCCAGGCCCGCCTCGATTTCTTCCAGCCAGGCCTTGAAGCCTGCACTGTCGCGCTGGTTCAGTGCCGGAAAGCTGCCGACCACGCCATTGGCGCAGCAGGCCAGGACCAGCTGAGGGTTGGAAATCAGGAACATCGGCGCCGCCACCACGGGCAGGCGCAGGCGGTGTTCGAGCGAGGCAGGCAGGGACATGGGCAAGGCTCCAGTGCAGGGCGTTTATGTCAGAACGGTTTGACCACCACGAGAATCACGATGCCCAGCAAGAACAGCACGGGTACTTCGTTGAACCAGCGGTAGTACACGTGGCTGCGGGTGTTGCTGCCCGCTTCGAAGCGTTTGCGCTGGGCGCCACAGATGTGATGGTAGCCGGTCAGCAGGATCACCAGGGTGAGCTTGGCATGCAACCAGCCCTGGCTCAGCCAGCCGGGGGTGAGGTAGAGCATCCAGGCGCCGAACACGTAGGTAGCGATCATGGCCGGGTTCATGATGCCGCGGTACAGCTTGCGCTCCATGGTGACGAAGCGTTCCTGGCTGATGCTGTCCTGGCTCTGGGCGTGGTAGACGAACAGCCTGGGCAGGTAGAAGAGGCCGGCGAACCAGCAGACCACGCTGACGATATGCAGCGCTTTGATCCAGAGGTAGAGCATGGGGGGAGTTCCTTCAGGTATTCACGGTCGTCAGATAGTAGAGGCCTGGGGCCGCAAGAGGCACCCCAAGAGTTGTTACAGGCGCTTCGCGCCCCTATTATCGTGCGCTTTCCAGACGGCTCGTTGATAAGGGGCAAGCGTTATGATCAAGGTCGGTATCGTCGGCGGCACGGGTTACACCGGCGTCGAACTGTTGCGCCTGCTGGCACAGCATCCACAGGCGGAAGTTGCGGTCATCACTTCGCGCTCCGAAGCGGGCGTGGCGGTTGCCGACATGTACCCGAACCTGCGCGGCCATTATGACGGCCTGGCGTTCAGCGTGCCGGACAGCAAGACCCTGGCCGCCTGCGACGTGGTGTTCTTCGCCACCCCGCACGGCGTGGCCCACGCCCTCGCCGGCGAGCTGCTGGCGGCAGGCACCAAGGTCATCGACCTGTCGGCCGACTTCCGCCTGCAGGACGCCACCGAGTGGGGCAAGTGGTATGGCCAGCCGCACGGTGCGCCAGAGCTGCTCAAGGATGCGGTATATGGCCTGCCTGAGGTGAACCGCGAGAAGATCCGCCAGGCACGTTTGATTGCCGTGCCGGGCTGCTACCCAACGGCGACCCAACTGGGCTTCCTGCCGCTGCTCGAAGCCGGCCTGGCCGACCCGTCGCGCCTGATTGCCGACTGCAAGTCGGGTGTCAGCGGTGCTGGCCGTGGCGCGGCCGTGGGCTCGCTGTTCTGCGAGGCCGGTGAGAGCATGAAGGCTTATGCAGTCAAGGGCCACCGTCACCTGCCGGAAATCAGCCAAGGCCTGCGACTGGCAGCGGGCAAGGATATCGGCCTGACCTTCGTGCCGCACCTGACCCCGATGATCCGCGGTATCCATGCGACCCTGTACGCCAATGTCGTCGACACCTCGGTCGACCTGCAGGCGCTGTTCGAAAAGCGTTACGCCGATGAACCGTTCGTCGACGTAATGCCTGCCGGTAGCCACCCGGAAACCCGCAGCGTGCGCGGCGCCAACGTCTGCCGCATTGCCGTGCATCGCCCACAGGGCGGCGACCTGGTGGTGGTGCTGTCGGTGATCGACAACCTGGTCAAGGGCGCGTCGGGCCAGGCGGTGCAGAACCTCAACATCCTGTTCGGCCTGGACGAGCGCATGGGCCTGTCCCACGCCGGCCTGCTGCCGTAAGCGCTTGAAGCCATGCCTAGGCCCGCCCCGTGCGGGCCTTTTTGTTTGTCGCGACTAAAGGCGCACTATTGTTGACCGATTTTCTCGGAGAAGCGGATAATGCGCGTCATCGAGTTTTATGGCGGCTACCGCGCCGGGAGAATCAACATGAGCGTCGAAACCTTCACCCCTACGGCTTTGGAATTCACCCACGGCGCTGCGCAAAAGGTGAAGAACCTGGTTTCCGAAGAAGGCAATGACCGCCTGAAGCTGCGCGTGTTCGTCACCGGCGGCGGCTGCTCGGGCTTCCAGTATGGCTTCACCTTCGATGAAGATGTGGCCGAAGACGACACCATCGTCGAGCGCGAAGGCGTATCCCTGGTGGTCGACCCGATGAGCTTCCAGTACCTGGCCGGCGCCGAGGTGGACTACCAGGAAGGCCTGGAAGGTTCGCGCTTCGTCATCAAGAACCCGAATGCCGCCACCACCTGTGGGTGTGGTTCGTCGTTCTCGATCTGAACCTGGGTGATACGAAAACGCCGCGCAATTGCGCGGCGTTTTGCATTCAGGCGTAGCCCTTATGCCGGGTAGACGGCGCCGAGTACGCGCAAGCCCCGGGCTGCGGTAACGCTGGGGCGGTTGGCGGCAATGCCTTCCAGGCAGCAGTGGGCGAGCCAGGCGAAGGCCATGGCCTCGACCCAGTCCGGGTCCACGCCGTGTGCGCCAGTGCTGGCAACCTCTGCCGTGGGCAGCAGTTGGGCAAGGCGCGCCATCAAGGCACCGTTACGCGCGCCACCACCGCAGACCAGCACCGCTTCGGTGCCTTGCTGGGCGGCCAGCAGCGATTCGCTGATACTGCGCGCGGTAAGCTCCAGCAGTGTCGCTTGCACGTCTTCGTCATGGTAAGCCGGCAAGCCCGCCAGGTGGCCATCCAGCCAGGGCAGGTTGAACACTTCGCGGCCGGTGCTCTTCGGGCCGCTACCGGCGAAGAATGGGTCGCTCAGCAGGCTGCCGAGCAAGCCAGGCTGTACCGTGCCGCTGGCCGCCCAGGCACCATCGGCATCAAAGGCCTTGCCCTGTTTGCGGTCGATCCAGGCGTCCAGCAGGACGTTGCCGGGGCCACAATCGAAACCGTGTACCGGCGTGTCGCGCTCGATCAGGCTGAGGTTGCTGAACCCCCCCACGTTGAGGATCGCCAGGCGCTGGCCAAGGTGGCCGAACAGGCTTTCATGGAAGGCCGGAACCAGGGGCGCACCCTGGCCGCCTGCCGCCACATCGCGGCGCCGGAAGTCGGCCACCACGCTGATGCCTGTGAGTTCGGCGAGCAGGGCCGGGTTACCGATTTGCACGGTGAAACCGCGGGCGGGTTCATGGCGGATGGTCTGGCCGTGGCTGCCGATGGCGCGAATGGCGCCGGGCTTGAGCCCCTGGCGGGCGAGCAGCTGCTGGATGCCCTCTGCCGCCAGGCTGGCCCAGCGGTTCTCGGCTAGCGCCGCACGGGCGATCTCGTCGGGGCCGCTGCTGCACAGGCCCAGCAACTGCTGGCGCAGGTCGGCGGGCATGGGCAGGTAATGGGTGGCGAGCAGTTCAAGCTGCTCGCCTTGCGCGATCAGGGCGATGTCCAGGCCATCGAGGCTGGTGCCGGACATCACCCCCAGGTAGTACGCCACCGGCTTAGCGCTTGTTCGCAGCGAGCAGGGTGGCCTTTTCCTGATCCATGCGGGCGATCAGCGGCTGGCTCTGCTGCAGGAAACGCTGGCGCTCGGCCTTGGCGATCGGGTCGGCCATCGGCACCTTCTGGCTCAGCGGGTCGACGTGTACGCCGTTGACCTGGAACTCGTAATGCAGGTGCGGGCCGGTGGACAGGCCGGTGGTGCCGATGTAGCCGATGATCTGGCCTTGTTTCACGCTGCTGCCGGTCTTGATGCCCTTGGCAAAGCCTTGCATGTGGCCGTACAGGGTCTTGTAGCTGTTGCCGTGGGCAATGATCACGGTGTTGCCGTAACCGCCGCGGCGGCCCGCCAGCTCGATGCGACCGTCGCCGGCTGCCTTGATCGGTGTGCCGCGCGGGGCGGCGTAGTCGACGCCTTTGTGGGCGCGGATCTTGTTCAGGATCGGGTGCTTGCGGCCTGCCGAGAAGCGCGAGCTGATGCGGGCGAAGTCTACCGGCGTGCGGATGAACGCCTTGCGCAGGCTGTTGCCGTCGGCGGTGTAGTAGCTGGTGTTGCCCTGTTTGTTGGTGTAGCGAACGGCGGTGTAGGTTTTTCCGCGGTTGGTGAAGCGTGCGGACAGGATGTTGCCGGTGCCGACCACCTTGCCGTCCATGACCTTCTGTTCGAAGACCACGTCGAATTCGTCACCCTGGCGAATATCCTGGGCGAAGTCGATGTCGTAGCCGAGCACCTTGGCCATGTCCATGGTCATGCTGTGGGACAGGCCGGCACGCTGGGCCGAGGCCGACAGCGAGCTTTTGATCACGCCATGGGCATAGGCGGCACGCACCACCGGTTTGCTGATTTCGCGGTCGAAGGTGTAGCCCTTGGCGGTTTTGGTCAGGCGAATGGTTTCGAGGTTGCTGACCTTGCTGTGCAGGCTGGCCAGTTGGCCGTCCTTGTCGAGTTCGAACTGCAGGACCTGGCCGTGCTTGAGCTGGCTGAACTGCTTGGCCTGCTTGTTGCTGGCCAGCAGGTCGTGCACGGCGTTGGCCGGCAGCCCGACCTTGGCGAACAGGGTGGAGAGGGTGTCGCCGCTGGCCACGGTGACTTCGCGGTGGGCGGGGTCCTTGGCTTGGGCTTGGGTTTTGCTGTCGGTGGCCGGCGCTTGCTCGGACGCCTGCTCGGTGTTCGCTTCGGCGCCTTCGATTTGCGCGAAGGGCGAACCCTGGTCTGCCTCGGCCTGCACCAGTGGCGCGGCGTTGGACTCATCCTTCAGCTGTTCGGCCGGGCGTTCCAGCTCCAGGCTGAGGGTGGTCTTCTTGGCTTCGACTTCGCTGGACGGAAATACCAGCAGGGCCAGGCTGAGCAGGGCGGCGATGCCGCTGGCGGCCAACAGATGGCTTTTCGGATAAAGCGGGGGCGCTTTAGGCGTTTCGTTGGTCATAGGTACGGAGACTTTGAAGAAAAATGAATATGGAAAAGATGAATGACATGATGAAGATGAAATAACTGTATAAAATATAACCAAATCCATTTTCGCGCAAGGGCGCGTAGACGCTGTGACGCGGCGGTCGGGTCACATTTCATTTCGAAACTTGTAATTGATGGCCGATCTTGTATGGTTGGCTCCCTTTGAATCTGAGCCTTGCGGGTCTGTCTATGAAGTCGGTTGAAGAGCAGCTGGCGCTTATCAAGCGCGGTGCGGAAGAGGTGTTGGTCGAGTCGGAACTGGTCGAGAAGCTCAAGCGCGGCCAGCCTCTGCGTATCAAGGCAGGCTTCGACCCGACTGCGCCTGACCTGCACCTGGGGCACACGGTGTTGATCAACAAGCTGCGCCAGTTCCAGGAGCTGGGGCACCAGGTGATCTTCCTGATCGGTGATTTCACCGGCATGATCGGTGACCCGAGCGGCAAGAGCGCCACCCGTCCGCCGCTGACCCGCGAGCAGGTGCTGGACAACGCCGAGACTTATAAGCAGCAGGTGTTCAAGATTCTCGACCCGGCCAAGACCGAAGTCGCGTTCAACTCCACCTGGATGGACCAGCTGACCCCGGCCGATTTCATCCGCCTGGCGTCGCAGTACACCGTGGCGCGTATGCTTGAGCGCGACGACTTCGACAAGCGCTACACCACCAACCAGCCGATCGCGATTCACGAGTTCCTTTACCCGTTGGTGCAGGGCTATGACTCGGTGGCGTTGAAAGCTGACGTGGAGTTGGGCGGTACCGACCAGAAGTTCAACCTGTTGATGGGGCGCGAGCTGCAGCGTGCCTATGGCCAGGAAGCGCAGAACATCGTGACCATGCCGCTGCTCGAAGGGCTCGACGGCGTGAAGAAGATGTCCAAGTCGCTGGGCAACTATGTGGGCATCCAGGAAGCGCCGGGTGTGATGTACAGCAAGCTGGTGTCGATCCCGGACACGCTGATGTGGCGTTACTTCGAGCTGCTGAGCTTCCGTTCGATGGAAGAAATCGAGCAGTTGCGTGCCGACGTTGCCAATGGCGCGAACCCGCGTGATGTCAAGATCAAGCTGGCCGAAGAGATCGTTGCGCGCTTCCACGGTGAAGAGGCGGCGGCCAATGCTCACCGCGCGGCGGGTAACCGCATGAAGGAGGGTGAGCTGCCTGAGGACTTGCCGGAAGTGGAAGTGGCTGCGGCGGAAGACTTGCCGATCGCTGCTGTGCTGAACCGGGCGGGCCTGGTGAAGAACTCGGCGCAGGCTCGCGATTTGTTGAGCGGTGGTGCGGTGAAGGTTGATGGTGCGGTGGTCGACAAGGATTTCATGTTTGTCTTGGGTGCGACCCATGTGTGCCAGGCGGGTAAGAAGTCGTTTGCACGGGTTACGCTGAAGGCTGAGTGATTGGCGGGTGGTGTAGCTATATAGAAGCGGGGAGGCCGGTAGGCTTCCCCGCTTTGTTTTTGGGGTGGGGCTGGTGGGTGGCCTGTCTGAGGTTGGCGTGGTATTCGGGGTGTACGCCACGACGCATTTGGCGCCTATGAGATCGAGCGCCGCCCGCGCGGCGCATCGCGAGCTTTGCTCGCTCCTACGTTTGTTTCGGGCCAGTGTTCATGTGGCCACCGCGCGCGGCCCCTTGTTTGTACGTCGCGATATCCAGGCATGCGCCAAGGCGTTCGCGCGCCAATCCCCCAGGCCCCACTGGCCCGAAACAAACGTAGGAGCGAGCGCAGCTCGCGAAGCGCCGCGCGGGCGGCGCTCGATCTCCCAGGCGCTGAACGTGTCGTGGCGGGCACCTACCAGCCGTAACACGGTCTTTTCCTCCTATATTTCAATTTCTTGAAATTAAAGGTTGACGCCCCTCCGAATCCCCTTATAATGCGCCCCACTTCCAGCGACATCGGAACAACAAACTTCTTGAAATTCAACGAGTTAGCTTGTTAAGAAGTCACTGAAAGGGCTTCGATCGAAAGATTGCTAGCGGTTGAGATGAGTGTTGACAGCGTTTCAAAACGCTGTATGATTCGCCTCCCGCTACGAGAGATCGCAGCGAGTCAAGTGTTTGAAGCTAAACGAGTTTCTCGCAAAAAACTTCAAAATAAACGCTTGACACGAAATGAGGAAAGCGTAGAAT
>NZ_VWXJ01000049.1:0-2869 GCF_011752535.1 Pantoea sp. Tr-811 | reverse complement strand
CCTTGCTGATTCACCCCATGGGCCAACCCGTGCCCGGCACCGAAGAGCAAGACCTGCGCTTACAGCGCCTGGAACGCTGGCTGGACCAACACGACAGCCCGCTGTATGTAGCCCTGGCACCGTTCAACCCCTTGCGCGACAAGGCCGACGCCGTCGGCACCTTGCTCGGTGGCAGCGACAACGTGATCGAAGGCCTGGTCGGCCGATTCCCGGCCCTGGCCAACATCACCGACCTCACCGCCCAGTCCGTCACTACCGTGGTGCTCAAACGCATGCATGGGCGGGCCCGCTGGACGGCCAGCAACAGCCTGCGCCAGCAGGTGCTGGCGGCGGCCAGCGAGGCCAATGCCGAGAAGGCGCTGGGGCTGTTGGCGGCGCGGTATGCCGTCACCGATAGGCTGATCCGAGAAAGCCCTTTTAGCCAGGAGGTCGATAAGTACCTGAAAAGCGGGATGGCGCAGGTGGAGGAAATGAAGGCACTGCGCATCACGGGCAGCCGGACGGTGGCGCTGGAACTGACAACGACTGCGCGGGTAAAGCCAAAGTTGCTCGGGTTACTAACGTCAGGTACGGGAACAGGTTTGAATGTTGGGATGCTGTGGTTCAATGTCATTGCGCTAAAAGCGGCTTACAACAGTTTGCAGAAGAGCAATGCACCGGAATACACCCTGGGATTTGCTGCGTCGATCTTTGGTGTTATCGGCGCCGCGGCAGCAGCGCTAGTCGGCGCACGTGCGACACAAAAATTAGTTGCCCTCAAACTGAAGGGCGCCATGCCTGGAGTGGCTTTCGGGAATGGCCTCATTCAATTCCTGACAAGACCATTATTTGCTCGCGTTTCTGGATATCCTGCTATCCTTCTGGGTTTTTTTGCGGACATTCACAAGTTCAGAAGACAGACAATACAGGGTAACGCAGAGGCCGGAGAATACACTTTATACGGTGGTATTTCAGTCGGGCTAGGTGCGATATTGACCTTAGAAGGCAGTCTCGCAATCGCTGGCCCCACCGCGTTGATCCCTTTCGCGGGGTGGGGTGCAGCCGCCGTCGTAATACTTGGCGGCGCTTTGATCTCAGGCGGCCTGTACCTACAATACAAAGCTCACGAAAAACTACATAATCCAATAGAGCTGTGGGCTGCTAGGTGTGTCTTTGGCAATCGCGGGAATGATGGAGAGCCTCGACCCGATACACCCTTGGATTTCGAAAAGAAACTGCCTTTTTATGGAAATATCACTGAGGAGATCAGCGCGTGGTATGCCTCATATTACCTGCCTCGCCTTCTCTCTAGAGAAGAGGCAAAGAAACTCAACCTTGAAGCGCTGAGCAGTGGCCTAACACGGTCGTGGTCAGAACCCGATTGGAAAGCGACACTTCAGGGTGACATGCCTCGTTATACGAACACCCTTGAACTTACAATTTTATTACCGGGATTCATGATCGAGCACAGTGCCTGGCAGTTTACCGCCAGCACTTTTACCGGAGACATCACTTCAAGTGCCATTGTGATGACACCCGCTTGCTACCTAACACAAGACGGGCTGGCAATCAACTTCAAGCATAAAGACGCGAAGCATGTAAAGACAACATTAGAAATCACTTACCAACCCGGCACTGGTCCAGACAGCTACGCTACCTCTACAACTAAATTCTCACTTGGAGATTAACGCATTGGCAACGCTCTGGCTTTTTAACCCAAACAGCAGTTCCAATTACTCTCCACGCATTGAAAGCCAAGTTTCCGGCATCAGCCAGACAGTGCTGACTTTAAAAAACCCTTGGGTGACTGACTCGGTTTTCATGGCTAAGCTGTATACTGCCATGACACTATTTCTTGCAACTTTCATGTACCCAGAAGTACTGAGCGACTATCGCAGCGGGCTATATGTCGACTTGAGTATCATCATAACACTCTTGCTTTGCCCGTTGCTTTTCACTCCCTTTCTAGCTTACCGCATTTTCTACATCAAGAAACTATCCGCCATCTACCTGAACCGCACCACAAAAAAAATTTACTACAAGCGCATAGGAAAATTGTTCATCTTTGACTGGAACAACGTTAACGGAGGTATTTTCAAGCGCACTGAATTCGGTGGCTCATCTTTCAGCACGAGCTACGCCCTGGCATTCGGTCCCCGCCGAGCTGACGGCACTCTCCACCAAAAAGACTGCCTCTGGATCGACAGTAACGAACCCACCGAGCCAGACGTAAAATACGTCGCCGAAGTCTGGGAATACCTGCGCCATTTCATGGACCACGGCCCCAACAAACTCCCACCACCTGGCGAACCCAACTGGTGGCACATCCCCCTGCACGCCATCTGCCTGACCCCAGCCCAAGCCTGGCGCCACTACGCCCCTTGGCGAACCGGTGAACCCGGAGAACTACAGGGCAAGAAAAACTGGCAACTGCCTTTCTGGGCCATGCTTTTCCCCTACAACCTGTCCCTGGCTATCTGCTGGTACGTTATCTGCCGACTATTCAACATCCGGGAAGCCCCGCCGCCGCCTGAGGCCTTCGAAGTAACGCCTGCCCACCCCACCAAGAGGAAACACAAACACAAACCAGCGGCCCCGCGTGATGAATCGCCACGAGGTCTACTCCGCGAACCGCAAGTGCTGAATCAGAACAAGGAGAAACGGCAATGACTGAGGCCACCGTCAGCCGCGCCACCTCCGGCCCACCCTGCACCCCGCGGGTACCCATCCTGCCCCTGCGCTATGCCATCGTGCCTCGCACCGGCAATGCACCACCCTGCCGCTACAGTGCCTCGGGCTTCGCCCTGGAACAAGGCTTCCCCACGCTGCAGCACTGCGCCTACACCCTGCGTGCCTTGCGCCCTGGCTACGTCTACGTGTTCATGAAAGG
>NZ_VWXJ01000048.1:0-3053 GCF_011752535.1 Pantoea sp. Tr-811 | reverse complement strand
TGACCGAACCGGAGCTATCGCCCACGGCGATGGTGATGGTTTGGCCGTTAGCCAGCGAAACCACCAGCGGAGCGCCAGTTACCGGCGCTGTAACGGTCGCGGTGTAAACCACAGTGCCGCCTTCGGTAACCGAAGGGGTCGCGGTCAGCGTGACGGTCGAAGTATCGATCGAGTCGGTGATCGATGTCTCTGCCGGTGCCGTGCTCAGCTCCAGCTTTTCGAAGTTGCCGCCGCTAGCGCCCGTGATGGTGGTGCTGACGGTCGAAGCATTGTTGTAGACATCGTTGGCCGGGGTCTGGAATTCCACACTGCCGGTGCTCTTGCCCACTTCGACAGTGATGCTCTGGCCGTTCGACAGGGTTACGGTCACCGCGGTCTGGGCAGGGTTGCTCAGGGTCACGGTGTAGGTGATAACGCCACCTTCGGTCACGCTTGGCGTGGCAGTGAGGGTAGCGGTGGTGGTGTCGATCGAATCGCTGATCACCGTTTCGGCCGGTGCCGGATTCGGCGTCAGTTGTTCGAAATTGCCACCACTAGTACTGGTGATGGTGGTGCTGACGGTCGAGCCATTGTTGTAGACGTCGTTAGCCGGCGTCTGGAAATTCACGCTGCCCGTCGAGCTGCCAGCCTCTACAGTGATGGTCTGGCCGTTGGACAGGGTCACGGTCACCGGCGTTTGAGCTGGGTTGCTCAAGGTCACGGTGTAGGTGATGACGCCGCCTTCGGTCACGTTCGGCGTGGCGGTGAGGGTGGCGATGGTGGTGTCGATCGAATCGCTGATTACCGTTTCGGCCGGTGCCGGGTTTGGCGTCAGTTGTTCGAAGTTACCGCCACTGGTACCGGTGATGGTGGTGCTGACGGTCGAACCGTTGGTGTAGACGTCGTTGGCCGGCGTCTGGAAGTTGACGCTGCCCGTCGAGCTGCCGGCCTCTACAGTGATGGTCTGGCCGTTGGACAGGGTCACGGTCACCGGCGTTTGAGCTGGGTTGCTCAGGGTCACGGTGTAGGTGATGACGCCGCCTTCGGTCACGTTCGGCGAAGCGGTGAGGGTCGCGGTCGTGGTATCGATCGAGTCGCTGATAACGGTTTGGGCGGGTGCCGGGTTCGGTGTCAGTTGCTCGAAGTTGCCGCCGGAAGCACCGGTGATAGTGGTGCTGACGGTCGAACCATTGTTGTAGACGTCATTGGCTGGCGTCTGGAAGTTGACGCTGCCCGTGGTATTGCCGGCTTCGACGGTGATGGTCTGGCCGTTGGACAGGGTCACGGTCACCGGCGTTTGAGCTGGGTTGCTCAGGGTCACGGTGTAAGTGATCACGCCGCCTTCGGTCACGTTCGGCGACGCGCTCAGAGTGGCGGTGGTGATGTCGATGGTGTCGGTGATCTCGGTTACCGCAGGCGTCTGCGGCAGCGTCACGACCACATTACCGCCCCCGCTGGTGCCGGTTACGGTGGTGGAGATCTGCCCGCCATCGATGTACGGCGTATCGTTCGCCGGAATGTTGACGTTCACGCTGCCGGTGGTCTGGCCGGCCTGGATAACGATCACGGCACCGTTCGACAGGGTTACGGTCAGGTTCGCCGAAGGCGCCTGGCCAACGGTGGCGGTATAAACAATCACGCCACCCGCTTCGGTAATGGAAGGGGTGGCGCTGAGGGTAAGGTCGGTGGCGATCTGGGCGGTCGCTGCGGTGGTATCAACCGCGCCCACTTCGTCGGTGGTGGTCGTGGTGGTGAAGGCCAGCGGCTCGGTAGGGAAGCCGACGGTCGGGTCCACGCTGCCTGCCGTGGCGTCCAGCATCACGTAGCTGTGGCCGCCGCCTGCCGCACCGCCACCTGCCGCCGTTGGGCCAGCGGCCGTGGCTTCAAGTTGGGTGGTCGGGTCGGCACCGGCCGCAATCGCCTGCTGCAGTTCAGCAACCGAAGGTGCGGCCTGTGCGCTGGCCTGGGCCAGGTCGGCGCTGCTGGCTGGGGCGTCGGCGCTCCACTGGGAATCGCGGCCCAGGTCCAGCACACGGCCATCGGCCAGTTCGAGGCTGACGGCCCCGCCCGCGCCCGTGAGCACCTGCTCGCCCGCGAACAGGCGATCTCCCTCGATCAGTACACGCCGGATGCCTTCTGGGGATACTGCGATAACCTGGCCAACAACACTCTTGACGATGGCTACAACGCTGCTCATGGGACTCTCCGGCTTATCCTGATGTTAGGACTTCCCTGCTCCGAACGGCTTAACTGACGCCGCATCAGGCGGAATTGTGTCTTCAATAAAGTAGAAATATTTGACGTCAATATATTGGCTGTAACTTGAGGCAATTAACTATCTGCCAAAGTATTGACCTTGCGTGCGCCATCCTAAACAATCGGCGCACTAATGTCACATTGATATTTGAACCCTTTCAACACGTCGACGAAGTGCCATTTGAAGTGCCCTGTCGGACGTTCGCGCATCGGCTTGATCCGCTTACCATTTTCCCCTCCTGGCCAACGATTGCAGTGCTTCGAGCCCTTGCGCCTTGTGCATGCAACATCAAGGCCGAGTGGGAGAGCGAAGGCCTTTCGAGCCTCACCTCGCATCGGGTATTCGCCATAACGCACAGGGTTCGCTCTGGGAGGAATTGGGCCGGCTTTGGAACATCAAGCTACGTTTGTTACAGCAATGTGTAACAGCCGCTTATCAGTACACTCAGTATCGGCGCGCAGTGCGCGACAGCCAGTACGAAACGTTCATTGCTCAGCATCGGTTGGCAGCGCTCTAAAGTATTCAGTTGTTTACTCGATACCGAATCAAGGCGACCATGGTCAGCTGCGCAGGAGTTAGGGTGTCGTAGCGCCCATGGCATCCATTGTGCAGGACAATTTGAACACCCAGGTGAACCTGCCAGGCACGAACTGAGGTACACCTGCCCACTTACCCGCAAGGTTGAAGAGAGCACCGCGTGGAACCCGAAGTCAGTCGAGTCCAACTCAACCACGATCCACGCAGTCAGCACGACGATCCGTTGCTCGATAGCCTGCTGACGCTGTGTGTTCTGCACCAGAAACCCGCCAGCCGGGCG
>NZ_VWXJ01000047.1:0-3226 GCF_011752535.1 Pantoea sp. Tr-811 | reverse complement strand
GCAGATAGGGGTTTTGCGAAATGAATCTTGACGATGACCTACTCTCACATGGGGAAACCCCACACTACCATCGGCGATGCATCGTTTCACTACTGAGTTCGGGATGGGATCAGGTGGTTCCAATGCTCTATGGTCGTCAAGAAATTCTGTTGCCAGAATGTCCTGTTGGACACGCTTAGCGAATTCGGATATGCGATTTGTGATGTTGCGAACTTTCGGTTCTTTCGTCTTCACCACCACAATTTGGCTTTCGTGCGCAAATTGCTTGGGTGTTATATGGTCAAGCCTCACGGGCAATTAGTATTGGTTAGCTCAACGCCTCACAGCGCTTACACACCCAACCTATCAACGTCGTAGTCTTCGACGGCCCTTTAGGGGATTCAAGATCCCAGTGAGATCTCATCTTGAGGCAAGTTTCCCGCTTAGATGCTTTCAGCGGTTATCTCTTCCGAACATAGCTACCCGGCAATGCCACTGGCGTGACAACCGGAACACCAGAGGTTCGTCCACTCCGGTCCTCTCGTACTAGGAGCAGCCCCTCTCAAATCTCAAACGTCCACGGCAGATAGGGACCGAACTGTCTCACGACGTTCTAAACCCAGCTCGCGTACCACTTTAAATGGCGAACAGCCATACCCTTGGGACCGGCTTCAGCCCCAGGATGTGATGAGCCGACATCGAGGTGCCAAACACCGCCGTCGATATGAACTCTTGGGCGGTATCAGCCTGTTATCCCCGGAGTACCTTTTATCCGTTGAGCGATGGCCCTTCCATACAGAACCACCGGATCACTAAGACCTACTTTCGTACCTGCTCGACGTGTTTGTCTCGCAGTCAAGCGCGCTTTTGCCTTTATACTCTACGACCGATTTCCGACCGGTCTGAGCGCACCTTCGTACTCCTCCGTTACTCTTTGGGAGGAGACCGCCCCAGTCAAACTACCCACCATACACTGTCCTCGATCCGGATAACGGACCTGAGTTAGAACCTCAAAGTTGCCAGGGTGGTATTTCAAGGATGGCTCCATGAGAACTGGCGTCCCCACTTCAAAGCCTCCCACCTATCCTACACAAGCAAATTCAAAGTCCAGTGCAAAGCTATAGTAAAGGTTCACGGGGTCTTTCCGTCTAGCCGCGGATACACTGCATCTTCACAGCGATTTCAATTTCACTGAGTCTCGGGTGGAGACAGCGCCGCCATCGTTACGCCATTCGTGCAGGTCGGAACTTACCCGACAAGGAATTTCGCTACCTTAGGACCGTTATAGTTACGGCCGCCGTTTACCGGGGCTTCGATCAAGAGCTTCGCTTGCGCTAACCCCATCAATTAACCTTCCGGCACCGGGCAGGCGTCACACCCTATACGTCCACTTTCGTGTTTGCAGAGTGCTGTGTTTTTAATAAACAGTCGCAGCGGCCTGGTATCTTCGACCGGCATGGGCTTACGGAGCAAGTCCTTCACCCTCGCCGGCGCACCTTCTCCCGAAGTTACGGTGCCATTTTGCCTAGTTCCTTCACCCGAGTTCTCTCAAGCGCCTTGGTATTCTCTACCTAACCACCTGTGTCGGTTTGGGGTACGGTTCCCAGTTATCTGAAGCTTAGGAGCTTTTCTTGGAAGCATGGCATCAACCACTTCGCGCTCTAATGAGCACTCGTCATCAGCTCTCGGCCTTGAGATCCCGGATTTGCCTAAGATCTCAGCCTACCACCTTAAACTTGGACAACCAACGCCAAGCTGGCCTAGCCTTCTCCGTCCCTCCATCGCAATAACTGGAAGTACAGGAATATTAACCTGTTTTCCATCGACTACGCTTTTCAGCCTCGCCTTAGGGACCGACTAACCCTGCGTCGATTAACGTTGCGCAGGAAACCTTGGTCTTTCGGCGTGCGAGTTTTTCACTCGCATTGTCGTTACTCATGTCAGCATTCGCACTTCTGATACCTCCAGCAAGCTTCTCAACTCACCTTCACAGGCTTACAGAACGCTCCTCTACCGCGTCATCAAAGATGACACCCGTAGCTTCGGTGCATGGTTTGAGCCCCGTTACATCTTCCGCGCAGGCCGACTCGACTAGTGAGCTATTACGCTTTCTTTAAAGGGTGGCTGCTTCTAAGCCAACCTCCTAGCTGTCTAAGCCTTCCCACATCGTTTCCCACTTAACCATGACTTTGGGACCTTAGCTGACGGTCTGGGTTGTTTCCCTTTTCACGACGGACGTTAGCACCCGCCGTGTGTCTCCCATGCTCGGCACTTGTAGGTATTCGGAGTTTGCATCGGTTTGGTAAGTCGGGATGACCCCCTAGCCGAAACAGTGCTCTACCCCCTACAGTGATACATGAGGCGCTACCTAAATAGCTTTCGAGGAGAACCAGCTATCTCCGAGCTTGATTAGCCTTTCACTCCGATCCACAGGTCATCCGCTAACTTTTCAACGGTAGTCGGTTCGGTCCTCCAGTCAGTGTTACCTAACCTTCAACCTGCCCATGGATAGATCGCCCGGTTTCGGGTCTATACCCAGCGACTAAACGCCCTATTAAGACTCGCTTTCGCTACGCCTCCCCTATTCGGTTAAGCTCGCCACTGAATATAAGTCGCTGACCCATTATACAAAAGGTACGCAGTCACCTAACAAAGTAGGCTCCCACTGCTTGTACGCATACGGTTTCAGGTTCTATTTCACTCCCCTCTCCGGGGTTCTTTTCGCCTTTCCCTCACGGTACTGGTTCACTATCGGTCAGTCAGTAGTATTTAGCCTTGGAGGATGGTCCCCCCATGTTCAGACAAAGTTTCTCGTGCTCCGTCCTACTCGATTTCATTGACAAGAGATTTTCGTGTACGGGGCTATCACCCACTATGGCCGCACTTTCCAGAGCGTTCCACTAATCTCAAACCAACTTAAGGGCTGGTCCCCGTTCGCTCGCCACTACTAAGGGAATCTCGGTTGATTTCTTTTCCTCAGGGTACTTAGATGTTTCAGTTCCCCTGGTTCGCCTCTTGCACCTATGTATTCAGTACAAGATACTCAGCTTATGCTGAGTGGGTTCCCCCATTCAGAGATCTCTGGATCACAGTCTGTTTGCCGACTCCCCAAAGCTTATCGCAGGCTACCACGTCTTTCATCGCCTCTGACTGCCAAGGCATCCACCGTATGCGCTTCTTCACTTGACCATATAACCCCAAGCAATCTGGTTATACTGTGAAGACGACATTCGCCGAAAATTCGCAT
>NZ_VWXJ01000046.1:0-3318 GCF_011752535.1 Pantoea sp. Tr-811 | reverse complement strand
CCTGCGGGTACTCAGGGTCCAGCGGCACGTAGGCGCCACCGGCCTTGACGATGCCCAGCAGGCCAATGACCATCTCCAGGCTGCGTTCCATGGCGATGCCGACCAGGGCATCCGGGCCCACGCCCAGCTCACCCAGCTTGTGCGCCAGTTGGTTGGCACGGCGGTTGAGTTCGGCGTAGCTCAGGGTGTGCTCGCCGAAGGCCAGCGCCGGGGCATCTGGAGTGGCAGACACCTGGGCTTCGATCAGCGAATGAATGCTGCGGGCATCTGGATAGGCGGCATGGGTGTCGTTCCACTCGCGCACCATATACTCGTGCTCTGAAGCGCTAAGCAGAGGCAAATCACCAAGCGGTGCGTCGGCGTTTTGTATCATCGCCTGCAAAAGGTTCGCGAAGTGTTCTGCCAGTTGCGTGACTGCCTCGTACGCCCACTGAGCACGGTCGTGACCGTAGTGGATCGACAAGCTGCTACCGAGGTTCACCATCAGGGTCAGAGGGACGCTGGTCTGCTCGCTGTGATACACCTCACCAAAACGAAGCCCGCCCGGTGCACCTTTCTCCAATGCCTCGGAGACGGGGTAGTTTTCGAAAACCATCAAGCTGTCGAACAGCGCCCCGCCCCCCTGCCCCGCCCAGCGCTGGATGTCATACAGCGGCGTGTGCTCGAACTCGCGAAGCGCCAGGTTGCTGGCCTGCACCTGGCCGATCCAGTCGGCAACGCGCTGCTCAGAACGCGGGGTGCCGATCACCGGCAGGGTATTGATGAACAAGCCGATCTGCTCTTCTACGCCCGGCAAGTCCGCGGGGCGCCCCGCCACCGTTGCGCCGAAACATACACTCGGTTGGCCAGTGTAGCGTTGCAGCAACAACAACCAGGCCGATTGCATGAGCGTGTTGACGGTCACACGATGTGCGCGTGCGAAGGCTTCGATTTGCGCAGTTCGTTCAGGGTCGAATGCCTGGCGGTAATCGCCAAGCCCCTCTTCGTTACAGGATTCACTGCAACGGATGGCCTGAACCAGACGGGTAGGCTCATCCAGTGCTGCCAGTTGCCCAATCCAGAAAGCCTGGGCAGCCTGGCTGTCCTGGCGCTGCAGCCAAGCAATGAAATCACGATAGTTAGGACCGTGGTCAGGCAAGCTGACACCCGCATATCGCTGCAACACTTCACCCAGCAGACGCGAAGTGCTCCAACCGTCCATCAGAATATGATGGTGCGTGCAGACCAGATGATGCCGATCAGCATCGGTCTGCACCAATATCAGACGTAGTAACGGCGCGCTGGCCAAGTCAAAGCCTTGTAACCGCTCATGATCAGCAAGTGTCTGCAGCGCCTGTTGCAAGTCGGGCTGACCACGCCAGTCGTGATGCGCGAATGGCAATGCTACAGAGCGCTGCACGACTTGCACGGGGTATTGCAACTCGCCTTGCCAGGCGAATCCAGTGCGCAGAATCGGGTGAGCATCCAGTGCGGCTTGCCAGGCGTGCTGGAAACGTTCGACATCCAGCCCCTGGACATCCACGCGCAACTGCATGATGTAGCTCTGAGCCGCTTGTTCATAAAGGCTATGGAACAGCATGCCTTGCTGCATCGGTGCCAGCGGGTAAATGTCGGCAATCCCTGCGACCGATACTGGCAAGCTGTCCAACTGCGCTTGGCTAAGGCCTGACAAGGGGAAGTCCGAGGGTGTCACACCCTGGTACTGAGCCTGGCAGCAATGCTCGATCAGGGCTTGCAGCTCGCTGGCATACTCATGTGCCAACTGCTCAATGCTCGATTCATCGAACACCTCTCGGCTGAAGTTCCAGGACATCTTCAGCTCGCCGCCATACACCTGGCCGTTGAGTGCCAACAAACTGCCCAATGGCGCCAGGGCGTCTTGAGTCGCACCTGCGTATTCCTGGGCTGGCCTGAAAAGTCCAGCCTGTTCGTCGAAACTGCCATCGAACTGGCCAAGATAGTTGAAGACGATCTCGCCTTGCGGCAAGGAAGCCAAAGCGACATTGGCTTCGGTAGGTCCCAGGTAACGCAGCAAGCCATAACCCAAGCCCTTGTTGGGAACTGCCCGCAGTTGTTCCTTGATGTTCCTGATGGAGTCTGCCAGGTCAGCTTTCGGGCTAAGCTTGACCGGGTACATACTGGTGAGCCAGCCCACCGTACGGCTGAGGTCGATGCCATCGAACAGGTCTTCACGACCATGACCTTCAAGGCGGACAAGGACCTCCTCGCGCTTACTCCAACGCGCAATTACCCGTGCCAAGGCCGTCAGCAACAAGTCGTTGATTTGGGTTCGGTATGCAGCAGGTGCCTCCTGCAGCAGTTGGCGAGTGATCTCTCGATCCAACCGGGTAGTGAATGAAGTGACATTGCGCTGTTGGTTACTACCATGCGGATAATCGCAAGGTAGCGCGTCGCTGGTGCCTTGCAACTGCTGCTGCCAGTAAGCCAGTTCATCTTGCAATACAGGGCTCTGGGCGAAAGCCTCCAACTGCACAGCCCAATCCTTGAAGGAGCTGGTCTTGGCCGGAAACTTGACCGCCTGCCCAGCGTGCAAGGACTGATAGGCTTGTTGCAGATCCTCCAGCAACACTCGCCACGACACACCGTCCACAACCAGGTGATGAATTACCAGCAGCAGGCGTTGGCTACCATCGGCACGTTCTATCAGGACTGCGCGAAGCAACGGGCCCACTTGCAGGTTCAAACTACGTTGCGCTTTTTCTGCCACTTGTTTCAACGCGTGATCGTCGGCGCAATGTTCGAACCACACCAGATCATCCGGCTGCACTGCCCCGAACGTCGCCTCACCCGAAAAGCGCAGACGCAAAGCATCATGGTGTTCAACAATTGCCAGCACCGCTGCTTTTACCCGTTCAACCGACAAGGTTAGGGCGGGTATCAGCAAAACTGACTGATTCCAGTGGTGCGCCGCCGGTATTCCCGCCTTGAAGAACCAATGCTGAATCGGCAACATCGGGGTATTCCCCGTGACCGGTCCCTGGTCGAATACCCTGCTGCTGGAGCGACGCGCGATCATTGCCAGCGCTCTTACGTTCTGGTTCAGGAACAGTTCTTTAGGCGTAAAGTGGATATCCGCCTGACGCGCACGACTGACCACCTGCAAGGAAATGATCGAGTCCCCACCCAGCTCGAAGAAGTTATCGGTCAAACCCACCTGCTCAAGCTTCAGCACATCCGCCCAGATCGCCGCAATCTGCTGCTCAAGCTCGCTCTGTGGCGCCACATACTCACCCTGCAGCGCGCTGGCATCCGGCTGCGGCAGGGCCTTGCGGTCCAGCTTGCCGTTCGGGGTTACTG
>NZ_VWXJ01000045.1:0-4813 GCF_011752535.1 Pantoea sp. Tr-811 | reverse complement strand
GCAGCAACGTGACTTGCGTCCGAGCCTCACCCTCAATGAACCGTTTCATGATCGTCCCCGCCACGATCTCGACGATCAGAAGGTTAGACAATCACTGGCGTTTTCACACAGCCTGGGTCGATAGCGGTCACTCGAGAATGACTGCAATCGACCTAATGCAGACTTTCGTATCCGTGCTGCAGCCCAGAGGACCGCTTACTTCACCATCACTTCATCCAGTGCCTGCTCAAGCGTGCTGACCGTACGCTCGATATTGTGCAGTTTCTCGAGCCCAAACAGCCCAATGCGGAAAGTCTGGAAATCAGCCGGTTCGTCACATTGCAGCGGCACGCCGGCAGCGATCTGCAGGCCGTGCTCGGCGAATTTCTTTCCGTTCTTGATCTCGGCATCATCGGTGTAGCTCACCACTACGCCTGGCGCCTGAAAACCGGCTGCAGCCACACTTTTGATGCCCTTGCCAGTCAACATGGCGCGCACGCGATTGCCCAACGTCTGTTGTTCGTCACGAACCTTGTCGAAGCCGTAGTCCTGCATCTCGACGATCACGTCGTTGAAGCGCGCAAGCGCATCACTGGGCATGGTCGCATGGTAGGCATGCCCACCCTGTTCGTAGGCCTGCATGATCTGCAGCCACTTTTTCAGGTCGCAGGCAAAGCTGCTGCTCTGCGTGCGCTCGATGCGCTCGAGGGCCAGGGCGCTGAGCATCACCAGGGCGCAGCAAGGGGAGGCGCTCCAGCCTTTCTGCGGTGCGCTGATCAGCAGGTCGACCGCGCACTTTTGCATGTCCACCCAAACCGTGCCGGAGGCAATGCAGTCCAGCACGAACAGGCCGCCCACCGCATGCACGGCGTCGCCGACGGCGCGCAGGTAGTCCTCGGGCAGGATGATCCCGGATGAGGTTTCAACGTGGGGCGCGAACACGATCTGCGGCTTGTGCGCCGCAATGGCCGCCAGCACTTCGTCCAGTGGCGGGGGCGCGTAGGCTGCCTGGCGACCCGTTTCGACCGGTCGGGCTTTCAGCACCGTGGTGGCCGCCGAGATGTTGCCCATCTCCAGAATCTGGCTCCAGCGATAACTGAACCAGCCGTTGCGGATCACCAGGCACTGCTGGCCGGTGGCGAATTGCCGCGCAACGGCCTCCATGCCGAAGGTACCGCTGCCCGGCACAACCGCAACGGCCTGGGCGTTGTAGACCTGTTTCAGGGTCTTGGAAATGTTCCTCATCACGCCTTGGAAGGTCTGCGACATGTGATTGAGCGAGCGGTCGGTGTAGACCACCGAGTACTCGACCAGCCCCTCAGGATCGATACTGGGATAGAGCTTCGACATGCGGTGACTCCTTTGGCAGAGATGTCATTGGTACGGACCCTGTCCTGAGCCTCGGCAAATGACAAGATTGATCGCAACGGCAGTGGCTGACCGCTGCCGTGCGCGCGTGGCGTTCAAATTAGCAGATCCGAACCGTCATGCCGCGCGCGACCCCATGCCTAGTTCGTGGGCAAGAGGATCACGAAATTCTTTTTCATGTCTTCCAGCACGGTCCATTTGCCCTTGGCGCCTGGTTCGATGATGAACGTGTCGCCAGCGGCCAGTGTGACGGGCGCGCAACCCTCAAGCTCGATCACGCAGCATCCACTCAGGACATGGCAGAACTCCCAAACCTTGTAGTCGATGCGCCACGCGCCGACGCTGGCTTCCCATTCTCCGGAAATGCGGCCTTGCTGTTCATCGTGGTAGTACTTGGACGTCAGCGTATGCGGGGTGCCTTCCACGACTTCCTCAAAGAAGGGAAGGTCGCGCACCGGTTGAATATCCAGTTCGCGGAACACGGTCAGTTTCTTGTTCATGGCATTTTCTCGAGCACGTTGTGAGTAGGGCGATACATCAAATAGGCTTCACCGGTGACGCCCAGCATCGGGTGTGGAACGATCTGGCAGGTTTTAACAATCTGAAAACCGTGACGTTCGTAGAAACGGCGCGCGCCGTGGTTGTCCGCATAATCGATCAGGCATAGCCCAGCCAGGCCAGCGTCATCGGCGCGCTGCTGGGCGTGGCGCAGAAACTGGACGCCCAACCCCTGGCTGCGCCAGGCCTCATCCAGGGCCAGGCTGGATATGTACAAAGTGTCGGGTATTTCCATGTCGGAATAAGGCGCGAGCACCGGGTCCGTCTCGACCGGCCTGTCAGGCGTCTCGTGCAGGGCGTAGCTATGCATCATGCCGATGACGCGCCCTTCGAACGTGGCCATCAGGCAGTTCTTATAGGAAAAGTCGCCCTGGTCGCGGGCATAGCGAGACGCACCGACACTCAGCAATGCTTCTCCAGGTGCGGCAAGCTTGCTCCAGATGTAATCGGCCATGCCCTCCGATGTCAGTTGGAAAAAGCGCGCAATGTCGTGCGCGTCCGAGGCTTGAGCGGGTCTGAAGTCGACAGGCACGTGCAGTGCTCCCATGGGATCGGGGGGTGGTTTTCGAGGATTACGCTTTTGACAGGGGGCAGGGTAGGCTGGTTGAACGGTTCCCATCATGCTATCGGCGACACTGTCAGCACGGCGTGCGACAGGAAGCTACCTTCCCGAAGCGGACGTTAACATTGAGACGCTGACGTGACCGTTGGAGCGTTAATGCCTGAGGTGCGACATCGCCTGGGTGACTTCCGATGCCATTTTTTCAGTGCTGATCGCCCCGTCAATTTGCAGGACTGGAGACGACTGCTCTGATAACCACCGCTCGTGCCAGGCTCGGTTGCGTCCAGAGAAGTCTGGATTGTCATACTGCGAAGCCCATTCCCTGAACCCCGCATGTATTTCATGCATGTCTCCACCGGGTGCGATGCGATCTCCAAAGCGAGCCTTTTCACGAGCTGCCAGACGTTCAAGGCGGATCGGTGTCGGCGTCACCACGAACACGATTAGGTCGACGTGCGCCAGTAGAGCATCACCCCAGACCATGCAGGAACCGGTCAGTATCCAATCATCCTGACCGAGTGCTTGCTGGAGCAATGGCACCCGCTCGCTGACAGGCCGCTTGGTTGTGAACGGAGGGTTTGTGGGCATCCAGAAATAGTCATCTACATCCGCATGACGCAGCCCGAGCCGCGAGGCCAGACTTTGCCCCAGAGTGGTCACACCCGCACATGATGCGCCTGTAATGTAGATCTGCATTTGTTCCTCCATGATGCCAGCTGATTTCAGGGGCAGGAAAATACTTCATTTCTCGTTGATCTCACATTCGGGCGCGTTTGCAATGGCCAAATTTAGACTTTTGGCATCGGCGGCTTTGGACCGATAGCTTAAGCTCATTGAATCACTTGCAGCCATGGCCACCGCGCCTGGTAGCTGGCAGCCTTCTCTCTGAACAAGCCTGGCCGTGGATTCAGTTCGTTCATCCTGAGCTCGTTGTTCTGAAGCTCGTTAAGACCATGAGTGCTGTAAAGCTTACCTGTGCAGGCGTCTATGCCTAGACAAGTCGACCGAATCAGATATCGGTCGATACCATCGGTGACCTTTTTCAACGGTGAATAGGCGCCGCCGAATTTCTTTTCGTACCACAGATGCACACGGGCCTGATTGCGTATCTCGACATTGACGCCTAGATGGGAGGACGCCTGCTGAACCTGGGCTATGACTCTGTCTTCCGCCTCCCATGACAAGTCTGCGTCGAAGTAGGCGATGTCATAGTCCTTTATGCCCCACTCAGCGGGCTCTCCCGATCGGTGATTCCAAAACGTCTGGAACAAAGCCCCTGCGACCAGCATGGAATGAGGGATACCAAGTGTTGGCAGGATCTCCAGTAACGCCCGGTTTATTGGGTTCTGATGGATGATCTCTAGTAACTGCTCATCGGTAAGTAAGTGCATGGGTGCCGTCCTTGGTAGCGTCGCAGATGGCTGAGCTTAGCTTGCGACATCGAGACCCGTGAAGATCCAGAAAAGCTCGATAGCACTGTCCAACAAGGGCAGCATCAGGTCTGATACGGTCTGAAGCAATGGCTGCTCACGAGGCGAACATGCAGGGTGGCCGAAGTCGAGCTGTTGCTGGCATTCTTGTCTCACCACGAGGGGGAGCGAAGGGGGCCCGTAATGGATCGTTCTTGCACTACTTATTACTTAGAGATGACATCGGCTTCAGAACTGAAAGCGAAGCCCCAGCGACATGATCTACAGATTATCGAGTGTGAAGTGCCTCAGGCGGAATTCAATAAATTTCTCTACCAGCTAGTAGGCGCGCCTTGGGAATGGGGCGATCTTGATACCTGGGGTGATTCCGATTGGCAGGCGCTTGTTGAGCAGGACTGCCATCGAACGTGGGTTGCCTATCACCGAGGTGCAATAGCCGGCTATTACGAGCTTTATCGTCCCGATGGCCGTAACAGTGAGATCCGATATTTTGGGCTAGCTCCACAGTTCCTAGGGTGCGGGTTCGGCGGAGCGCTGTTGAGCCACGCCATTCTATCTGCGTGGGAATGGCATGGTACAGAACGGGTATGGGTACACACATGCACATTTGACCATCCTGCTGCGCTTCAAAACTATCAAGCACGGGGATTGCGCATCTACAAGCAGGTTGAGGAAGTAAGCTGATGAACACCGGGCGAATGCTATGACCGGGCTGGCAGCTGTGGGTTGATGGTGCAAGTTATGAACGACAGCTACGGGGCGTAAGCGATCACTCGCGACCGGCAGCTCTCGACCCAGGCTGTGTGAAAACGCCAGTGATTGTCTAACCTTCTGATCGTCGAGATCGTGGCGGGGACGATCATGAAACGGTTCATTGAGGGTGAGGCTCGGACGCAAGTCACGTTGCTGCCGGAGT
>NZ_VWXJ01000044.1:0-4931 GCF_011752535.1 Pantoea sp. Tr-811 | reverse complement strand
GCGAGAAACTCGTTTAGCTTCAAACACTTGACTCGCTGCGATCTCTCGTAGCGGGAGGCGAATCATACAGCGTTTTGACACGCTGTCAACACTCATCTCAACCGCTAGCGATCTTTCGATCGAAGCCTTTTCAGTAACCTCTTAACAAGCTAACTCGTTGAATTTCAAGGAGTTTGTTGTTCCGATGTCGCTGGAAGTGGGGCGCATTATAAGGGGATTCGAAGGGGCGTCAACCTTTAATTTCATATATTTGAAATATTTGGAATTAGCGGTGTCAGGAGTGCCGCTTTGCGGCTTATCGCGAGCTGCGCTCGCTCCTACAAAGAGGGGCGCGCAGGGCTGACTAGCCTTGTTCGCAGGGGCATCGTTAAAAGCAAAGCGGGGAGGCCTGACGGCCTCCCCGCTTTTAAACACCTCTATATAGCGTCAAACCACCCCGGCGATACGCAAGCGGTCCACCGCATCGGCATCCAGCCCCAGCACATCCGCCAACACCGCCTCGGTATGCTCACCCAACAGTGGCGGCGCCCGGCGGTACTCCACCGGCGTCTGCGACAACCGGATCGGGCTGGCCACCTGCGGCACACTGCCGGCCAGCGCATGGGGCATCGTTACTGCCAGCCCCCGGGCCAGTACCTGCGGGTCCTGGAACATCTGCGCCAGGTCATTGATGGGCCCGCACGGCACGCCTGCCGCCTCCAGTTGCTGCACCCACTCAGCCGTGGTCTTGAACACCGTCGCCTGGCGAATCAACGGAATCAGCTCCGCCCGGTTCGCCACTCGCAGCTTATTGGTCGCAAAGCGCGGATCATCCGCCCACTGCGGCTGCCCAGCCACCTCGGCAAACTTGCGGAACTGGCCATCGTTACCCACGGTAAGGATGAAATCACCATCCGCCGTGGGGAAGTCCTGGTAGGGCACTATATTAGGGTGCGCATTGCCCAGCCGCCGCGGAGGGTTGCCCGTGGTCAGGTAGTTCATCGCCTGGTTGGCCAGGCACGCCACCTGCACGTCGAGCAAGGCCATGTCCACATGCTGGCCCACGCCATGCTGGTCGCGGTGGGCGAGGGCGGCCAGGATCGCCACCGTCGAATACAAGCCCGTCAGGATGTCGGTCAATGCCACCCCAACCTTCACCGGCCCCGCACCTTCCTCGCCATCCGGGCGGCCGGTCAGGCTCATCAGCCCGCCCAGCCCCTGGATCATGAAGTCATACCCCGCGCGCTTGGCATAGGGCCCCGTCTGGCCGAAGCCTGTGATCGAGCAATAGATAAGCCCAGGGTTGATCGCCTGCAGGCTCGCGTAGTCCAGCCCATATGCCGCCAGCCCACCCACCTTGAAGTTCTCGATGACGATGTCCGACTTCGCCGCCAGCTCGCGCACCAGGCGCTGGCCTTCCGGCTGGGTGAAGTCGATGGTCACCGAGCGCTTGTTGCGGTTGGCCGACAGGTAATACGCAGCCTCACTGGTGTTCTCGCCCTCGGCATCCTTGAGAAAGGGCGGCCCCCACGAGCGCGTATCGTCGCCGCTACCCGGGCGCTCGACCTTGATCACGTCTGCCCCCAGGTCCGCCAGGATCTGGCCCGACCACGGCCCCGCCAGCACTCGGGAGAGGTCCAGCACCCGCAGGTGAGATAGCGCGCCCATGGTACGGCTCCTTATCAATAGAAGGCCTGGATGCCGGTTTGCGCACGGCCAAGAATCAGCGCATGCACGTCGTGGGTGCCTTCGTAGGTGTTGACCACCTCCAGGTTGACCAGGTGGCGAGCCACGCCGAACTCATCGGAAATCCCGTTACCCCCCAACATGTCACGGGCCATACGGGCAATATCCAGGGCCTTGCCACACGAATTACGCTTCATGATCGAAGTGATTTCCACCGCGGCGGTGCCTTCGTCCTTCATACGCCCCAGGCGCAGGCAACCTTGCAGGGCGAGGGTGATTTCGGTCTGCATGTCGGCCAGCTTCTTCTGGATCAACTGGTTGGCGGCCAATGGGCGGCCGAACTGCTGGCGGTCAAGGGTGTACTGGCGCGCCGTGTGCCAGCAGGCCTCCGCTGCGCCCAGTGCGCCCCAGGAGATACCGTAGCGGGCCGAGTTCAGGCAGGTGAACGGGCCTTTCAGGCCGCGCACCTCAGGGAAGATGTTCTCCTGTGGCACGAACACGTTGTCCATCACGATCTCGCCAGTGATCGAGGCGCGCAGGCCAACCTTGCCATGAATGGCCGGGGCGCTCAGGCCCTGCCAGCCTTTCTCCAGCACGAAGCCGCGAATATCGCCCTCGTCATCCTTGGCCCAGACCACGAACACATCGGCGATCGGGCTGTTGGTGATCCACATCTTGCTGCCGCTCAGGCGATAGCCGCCATCGACCTTCTTCGCCCGGGTAATCATCGAACCCGGGTCGGAACCATGGTTGGGCTCGGTCAGGCCGAAGCAACCGACCCACTCGCCGCTGGCCAGCTTGGGCAGGTACTTCTGCTTCTGCGCTTCGGTGCCGAACTCATTGATCGGCACCATCACCAGCGAAGACTGCACGCTCATCATCGAGCGGTAGCCAGAATCGATGCGCTCCACCTCACGGGCGATCAGGCCATAGCACACATAGTTGAGGCCGCTGCCGCCGTATTGCTCGGGAATGGTCGCGCCAAGCAGGCCGACTTCACCCATCTCGCGGAAGATCGCAGGGTCGGTTCGCTCGTGCCGGAAGGCTTCCAGCACGCGCGGGGCCAACTTGTCCTGGGCGAACTGATAAGCGCTGTCACGCACCATGCGCTCTTCTTCAGTGAGCTGCTGGTCCAGCAGCAGCGGGTCGATCCAGTTGAAGCTTGCTTTACCGGCCATGGGCGAATCCTCGAAGTAGGGGAGCGGTTTCTCGTGCCATTGATCCTAGGCCTGATCCGGCAGGGCGACAAACGAGGATTGCGCACGCATTAGTGATATTTTGTCACTTCGAAATAAGCCACAAGGCCATCTTCAAAGCTCCACGAGTGAGGTTGACGTACATGCGGCGAAAAATACCCAGCACCACTGCACTGGTTTGCTTCGAAGCGGCCGCGCGCCACGAGAGCTTCACCAAGGCTGCACAGGAACTGGCGCTGACCCAGGGCGCCGTCTGTCGGCAGATAGGCGGGCTGGAGGCGTTTCTCAACGTCGAACTGTTCCGGCGCTCGCGCCGCGGGGTGAAACTGACCGAGGCTGGGCTGTCATACAGCCGCCAGGTGTCCGCGCAGTTGGATGCCGTGGAGCGCGACACGTTGTCGGTCATGCGCCAGCAGGGCGCAAACGTGATCGAGCTGGCGGTGGTGCCCACCTTCGGCACCCAATGGTTGTTGCCACGGCTCAAGGACTTCCAGCAGCGCCACCCGGAGGTCACCGTCAACCTCACCAACCGCACCCGCCCGTTCCTGTTCGCCGATACGCCGTTCGACGCCGCCATCTATTTCGGTGACGCCGATTGGTCCGGCACCCAGTCTCACCGCCTGATGGGCGAAAACCCGCTGCCGGTGTGCAGCCCGGCGCTGCTGGCCGGGCAGGGCGCGCTCGATGCCCGGCGCATCGCCAGCCTGCCGCTGCTGCAGCAAACCACCCGGCCTTACGCCTGGCGCCAGTGGTTCAACGGCCTGGGCCTGAACATCGCGGGCGACATGACAGGCCCGCGTTATGAACTATTCTCCATGCTCGCCCAGGCGGCGATGCACGAGATGGGCGTCGCGCTGATCCCACCGTTCCTGATCCAGCGCGAACTGGAGGAGGGCAGGCTGGTGATCGCCAACGGGCACGCACTGACCAGCGACAAGGCCTACTACCTGATGATTCCCGAGCGCAAGGTCGAGTCCGCGTCCTTGCGCGCCTTCCGCGACTGGCTGGTGCAACAAGCCCAGCTCTACATCAATTCGCACCGGGGCGAAGGTTCTTTCTGACTAATGTAGTCAATTATTTTAAACACCTACAGATATACGTATTTGTCGCATAATCGCAAACTGTTCAGGTGAATCGAAAAACCCCTCCGAACCCCGCAAACACGCGGCTTTCAGAGGGTTTTACGACATTCATCAACCCATCCGCGAAATCATCGCAAAAAAATTCAGATTTTCCCCTAATCTGCCAATGGCCCATGTTTGACGGGCTGCAGCCCATCACTTGCGACATACGGTCACAGGGTGACTTGTAGTTTTAACTTCGTTTCGCTCCAGAACCGGTTGATGGCCCTTGGGTTCGTCTGCAAAATGCCTCGCCCGCCCGGGATTCGGCGGGCTCGGCGCTCAACAGCCGCCCCAGCGCACCATCCGCAGTGTGCTGGTTTCTACAAAGACAAAAGGTCACCGCAGGAGAAATAGTCGTGCACATTGGTGTTCCTCTCGAGACGCAGACCGGTGAGACAAGGGTCGCTGCGACCCCGGAAACCATCAAGAAACTGATTGGCCAGGGCCATCAGGTTACCGTCCAACGGGGGGCAGGGCTCAACGCCAGCATTCCGGACAGTGCCTATGAGGCCGTGGGCGCTTCCCTGGGAAGCGCAGCCGATGCCTACGGCGCGCAATTGGTGCTCAAGGTGGTGGCTCCCGACGATCAGGAACTGGCGCTGATCAACAGCGGCAGCCTTCTGGTCGGCATGCTCAACCCCTTCAACAGCGAGCTGATCGGCAAGATGGCCGAACGCGGCATCACCGCCTTCGCCCTGGAAGCCGCACCCCGTACCTCGCGGGCCCAGAGCCTCGACGTGCTGTCGTCGCAGGCCAACATCGCCGGCTACAAGGCCGTGTTGCTCGCCGCCCACCACTACCCACGCTTCATGCCCATGCTGATGACCGCCGCCGGCACCGTCAAAGCCGCGCGCGTGTTGATTCTGGGGGCGGGTGTTGCCGGCCTGCAGGCCATTGCCACGGCCAAGCGCCTGGGTGCAGTGATCGAGGCGTCCGACGTACGCCC
>NZ_VWXJ01000043.1:0-5043 GCF_011752535.1 Pantoea sp. Tr-811 | reverse complement strand
GCTCACCCCGATGATGGCCAGAAGCGAATAGCTTCCTCGAACAGGCCTGATACATAGATGCAACCGGGTAACCATGTTCAAAAGCAGCTAGACAATGTTGGCGAGTCCATACATAGGAGCGGGCTTGACCCGCGAAGCAGGCACCGCGACGCATGGCACCGGCTTCGCCGGTGTTCGCGGGGCAAGCCCGCTCCTACAGGGGATCGCCGTCCGGCTCAGGGGAACATCGCCAACAGATCTTCCACGAAGGCTGCCTGCGCCTCCCCAGGCCCCTGCGCTCGATGCCTGGCCAAGGTAAAGGGCACCACGAAGTCCAACCCCGGCTCCAGCGCCCGCAACAGCCCCTGCGCCTCCCAGCTCGCCGCGCAGTGGCACGGCAGATAGCCAATGTGCCGCCCCGACAAGATCAACGTCAGCACGCTTTCAATTTGCTCCGCCACGGCCATGCTGCGCCTACTCTGGAACGGCTCGCCACCTTTCAGGAAGCGATAAGGGTGGCGCACCTGGTCCACCTCCAGCAACTGCTCCAAGGCAACCTGCCCGGCGTTGAACAACGGATGCCCTTTGCCGCAGTAGAGGCGCTGGCGCTCCTCGAACAACGGCTGGTAATCGAACGCCGCCTGGTTGCCGGAAAAATAACTAATCGCGCAATCGAGCCGCTGCTCCAGCAGCAACCGCTCCAACTGCGCCGGGGGCGCACTGATCAGCTCCAGTTGCACCGACTCCTCCCGTTGGCGAAAGCGCGCAATCGCCGAGGCCAGCTTCAGGCTGACCGCCGTGTCCTGGTTTTCCGCCATGCCCACCCGCACCGTTCCCAGTAGGCGGCCGGCCACACCGTTGGCCTGCTGGCGAAACTGCTCGATGTTCAGCAGCAAACCACGCGCCGCATCCAGCAGCAGTTCGCCCTTGTCGGTCAGGCGAAAGCCCCCCTTGCCCCGGCTGCACAGGCGATAACCCAGGCGCGTTTCCAACTGGGCCATGCGCTGGCTGATGGTGGGCTGGCTGAGCCCTAGCTCCCCCTGCGCGGCACTGAAGCCACCGGCCTCGACCACAGTGACGAACAGCCGCAGCAGGTGCAGGTCCGGGTCGTGAAGTTGTCCGAGCATACATTGCTCCTGGTGAATGTCAGCTTTGCAGACTTGCCATTCTTGCAATGTAACCCGGCTGGCATGCTGTCGGCATCCATCCACTTGCCGAGGTGCCTGTCATGCGTCGATCGTTGTGTCTGCTTGGCCTGCTGTCCATGGAACTGGCTTTGGCCCTGCCACTGCAGGCCGAAGAAAAAGTCGTCAACCTCTACAGCTGGGCCGACTACGTCGCACCCGAAACCCTGCAGCGCTTCGAGCGTGAAACCGGCTACAAGGTGCGCTACGACACCTTCGACACCACCGAAGTGCTGGAAACCAAGCTGCTCACCGGCGGCAGTGGCTACGACGTGGTGGTGCCTTCGTCCACCGTGCTGGCCCGCGCACTCAAGGCCCAGGCGCTGCAGCCACTGAACGCCCAGGCCATGCCCGGTTATGCCAACCTCGACAAAGACCTGCTGGCCAAGCTGGCCGAAGCCGACCCGGGCAACCGCTATGCCGTGCCGTACACCTGGGGCACCCTGGGCCTGGGGGTGAATGTGCAAGCGGTGCGTCAGCGCCTGGGCGATGTGCCGCTGGACAGCCTCGACCTGCTGTTCAAGCCTGAATACGCCAGCCGCCTGAAGGAGTGCGGCATCGCCATGCCCGACTCGCCCCAGGAAGTGATCGGCGTAGCCCTCAACTACCTCGGCAAAGACCCCTACAGCCAGGACAAGGCCGACCTGGCCGCGGCGCAGCAACTGCTGAACCAGCTGCAGCCGTCGATCAGCTATGTCGCCAACGGCCGGCAGATCAGCGACCTGGCCAATGGCAGCGTGTGCCTGGCACTGACCTACAACGGCGACGCCGCCATGGCCGCAGACCAGGCCCGCCGCGCCAACAAGCCGTTCGAGCTGATCTACCGCATTCCACGCGAAGGCACCTTGGTGTGGCAGGACAACCTGGTCATTCCCAAGGATGCGCCGCACCCCCAGGCGGCCCGGGCCTTCATCGCCTTCATGCTCCAGCCCGAATCGGTGGCCGCGCTGACCAACGCGCTGTTCTTCGCCAACGCCAACCAGGCCGCCACGCCGCTGGTGGATGAGGCCGTGCGCAACGACCCGGACATCTACCCGCCCGCACAAGTGCGCTCGCGCCTGTATGCCGACCGCAGCATGGCGCTGGCCGACCTGCGCCAGCGCAACCGCTTGTGGACGGCGTTCCGCAGCCGCCAGTGACCGATCATTACAACAAAGGAGCCCCACCGTGGAGCAAGCCAGCAGCAACGACCAGGCCATGACCCGCGACAGCCTCTACGGCACTGCCGCAGAAAGCACCTACGCCGGCATTACCAGTTTCTCGCGCCGGCGCTACAGCCGCGACCTGCGTGGTGTCGACGTGGTGGTCAGCGGCGTGCCGTTCGACACCGCCACCAGCAATCGCCCAGGCGCACGTTTCGGGCCGCGGGCCATTCGTGCCGCTTCGGTGCAGCAGGCCTGGGCACGCCACTGGCCGTGGGCGTTCGACCCGTTCGACCACCTGGCCGTGATCGACTACGGTGACTGCGCCTTCGACAGCGGCGCGCCACAGTCGGTGCCAGGCAGCATCCAGGCCCACGCCGAGCATATCCTGCAGGCCGGCTGCGCGATGCTGACCCTGGGCGGCGACCACTTCATCAGCTACCCGCTGCTCAAGGCCCACGCCCGCCGCCACGGCCCGCTGGCGCTCATTCACTTCGATGCGCACAGCGACACCTGGCCAGACGAGGAGGGCAAGCGCATCGACCACGGCACCATGTTCTGGCACGCCGCCCGCGAAGGCCTGGTAGACCCGGCCCATTCGGTTCAGGTCGGCCTGCGCACCACCAATGATGACAGCCAGGGCTTTGCCATCCTCGATGCCCGGCAGGTGCACCGCCAGGGCACCGAGGCGATCATTGCGGCGATCCGCCAGCGGGTGGGCGAGCGCCCGGTGTACCTGACCTTCGACATCGACTGCCTCGACCCGGCCTACGCGCCCGGCACCGGCACCCCGGTGTGCGCCGGGCTGAGCACGGTGCAGGCGCTGGAGATTCTTGGCGGCCTGCGCGGCATCAACCTGGTGGGCATGGACCTGGTAGAGGTGGCACCCGCCTATGACCATGCCGACATCACCGCACTGGCCGGGGCCACCCTGGCCATGGAGATGCTGTGCCTGTATGCGGCGCGCCACAAGGTCGACAGCGCGGCTGCAGGCGGCTGAAACATCAGGAATCGCATTCACGCTTTTGCCGCGAACCCTTGGCGCCTTAGGCTATCCAAACGCATAAGGCGCGCTTTTTCGTGCAGGAGGTGAAGCATGAATCCTACATTGGCAACCTTGATCGTCGGCCTCGCGCTGTGCCTTCCCGTGCAGGCTGCCCCTGGGCAAACGCTGCAACTGGCCGCCAGCGACAGCAACCCCTACAACAGCCCGATCCAGCGCGCCAACCCCAACAGCCGCCAGGGCAGCGTGCCAGCCACCCCGCCCGTGCGCGGGCCGTCCACCGTGCCCAACCCGCGCCCGCCAACCCTGGATAACCGCGGCATTGGCAATGGTGACAACCTGCGCCGCCAGCAACAGGCGCCAAACCTGGAACCCTCCCGGCCAGCGCGCGACACCCCGCGCGCACCCTGAGCTCTCATCGAAAGGAATCCTGCATGTCTCGAAGCACCTGGCTGACCACCCTGACCGCCGCCGCCTTGCTGCCATTGTTGGCCCATGCCGCGCCAGAGCAGCGCTTGCCCAGTGAGGAGGGGCAACTGACCGTCAGCACCTTGGCCGATGGCTTGCGCAACCCCTGGGCGCTGGCGTTCCTGCCCGGTGGCAAGGACATGCTGGTCACCGAGCGCCCTGGCAACCTGCGCCTGGTCAGCGCCGAGGGCAAGGTTGGCCCGCCCATCAGCGGCGTGCCCAAGGTCTGGGCCGAAGGCCAGGGCGGCCTGCTGGATGTGGTGCTGTCACCCTCGTTCGCCAAGGACCGCACCGTCTACCTGTCCTATGCCGAGGAGGGCAGCGATGGCAAGGCCGGTACGGCCGTCGGCCGTGGGCAGCTGTCGCAGGACCGCGCGCGGCTGGAGCACTTCAGTGTGATCTTCCGCCAGCAGCCCAAGCTGTCCGAAGGCAACCATTTCGGCTCGCGCCTGGTCTTCGACCGTGACGGTTTCCTGTTCATTGCCCTGGGCGAGAACAACCAGCGCCCCACGGCCCAGGACCTGGACAAGCTGCAAGGCAAGATCGTGCGCATCCTGCCGGATGGCGAAGTGCCCAAGGACAACCCCTTCGTTGGCAAGCAGGGCGTGCGCCCCGAGATCTGGTCGTTTGGCCATCGCAACCAGCAGGGCGCGGCGCTGAACCCGTGGACCGGCAAGCTCTGGACCCACGAGCACGGCCCCCGTGGCGGCGACGAAATCAACATCCCGGAGCCGGGCAAGAACTACGGCTGGCCGATCGCAACCCACGGCATCAACTACTCGATGCTGCCGATCCCCGAAGCCAAGGGCAAGCATGTCGACGGCATGGTCGACCCGCACCATGTGTGGGAGAAGTCGCCGGGTATCAGCGGCATGGCGTTTTACGACAGCCCGACCTTCAAGGCCTGGGACCACAACCTGTTCATTGGTGCGCTGGCGAGCCAGGAGTTGATTCGTTTGCAGCTCGATGGCGACAAGATCGTGCATGAAGAGCGTTTGCTGGGTGACTTGAAGGCGCGGATTCGCGATGTGCGGGTGGGGCCGGATGGCTACCTGTATGTGCTGACCGATGCCAAGGACGGGGCATTGTTGAAAGTGGGGCTTGATAAGGGCTGAGGTAATGGGTGGCCTGCACGGGCCGCTTCGCGGGGCAAGCCCGCTCCTATGTATGGACTCGCCAACATTGTCTAGCTGCTTTTGAACATGGTTACCCGGTTGCATCTATGTATCAGGCCTGTTCGAGGAAGCTATTCGCTTCTGGCCATCAT
>NZ_VWXJ01000042.1:0-7227 GCF_011752535.1 Pantoea sp. Tr-811 | reverse complement strand
CGTCAAGATTCATTTCGCAAAACCCCTATCTGCGCGAGCAGGTAGGGGTTTTGTCTTTTCTGGCGTTTTAATTTCTTGAGATGCGCGGCGCCTGGCCGACCGCATCGCGAGCTTTGCTCGCTCCTACCAGGTTGGGCACCAACCCTATCCGTGTGGGGTGGGTATTAGCCGCGTGCCAACTCTGCCAGGTGTGCAGTGGCTTCCTCACTTTTGAGCACCAGCACATCCCCCTCCAGCGAATCGAGCACCACCTCTGACGTATTACCGATCAAGGCCCCGGAAATGCCGGTGCGCGCAACCGTACCCATCACAGTGACCACCGCGTCCAGTTGCTTTTCGAAGTGGGGAATCAGTACATCTGCCGGGCCTTCGGCAACATGCAGGCGATCTTCGCTGATATCGAACTCCGCCTGAAACGCACTGCAGGCTTCCCGGTAGCGCTTTTCAATGGTTTCGCTCAGCTGGTAGACCGGGTCCGACGCCGACAGCATGGGCGAGGGGTGGGCGCTGATCACGTGCAGGTCGCCCTTGGCCAACCCAGCAATGCCATAGCCGTGGTCGATGATGCTCGCGTGCAGCCGACGATGGTCTTCATCCTGATTGCCCACATCCACAGCTGCCAGGATCACGCCCCCGGTCCACGGCCGTTCGCTCTTGACCATCAGCACTGCGCAGGGGCATTGGCGCAGCAGCTTCCAGTCGCTGGGTGTCAGCAAGGCCTTCTTCAGCGGATTGTCTGGCCGGTGTTCCTTGATTACCAGCTCGCACCCCTCGGCCTGCTGAACATGGATGATCGACTCATGCAGGTTGTCTTTCCATTTCTGTTCATGGGTGACGTTGTCATAACCATCATCATGCAACTGGCTACTGAGCAGGCTGAGCAGCGCACCGTGGTCATGCTTCCTGTCACACATCAGCAGGTGCAGGCGTGCGCCGGTTACCCCGGCAATCAGCTTGGCGCGGGTCAACGCCCGGCTATGGGCATGTTCGGGGTCGAGGACGACAAGGATGCTGCGGACCGCTTGCATGGGCGTGAACTCCCTTCAAAGGTGGCGACCAATGCCTGACTATAGTCGGCGCTCCCCACATCGCCGCTTGACGTACATCAAGCATAGCCACTGGTGCTACCGGCCACCGTCGGTATAATCGCCGGTCCTGTCTGCACTGTGTGGTTGCACGTTTATGTCCTTGACCCCCGAAATCGACGCCTTCCTCGGCTGCCCGACGCCAGATGCCTGGATCGAGGCCGCACTTGCCGACCAGGAAACCCTGCTGATCGACCACAAGAATTGTGAGTTCAAGGCCGCCAGCACGGCGCTCAGCCTGATTGCCAAGTACAACACGCACCTGGACCTGATCAACATGATGTCGCGCCTGGCCCGCGAAGAGCTGGTACACCACGAACAGGTGCTGCGCCTGATGAAGCGCCGTGGCGTGCCGCTACGCCCGGTGTCGGCGGGGCGCTACGCTTCCGGCCTGCGGCGCCTGGTGCGTGCCCATGAGCCGGTCAAGCTGGTGGATACGCTGGTGGTGGGGGCGTTCATCGAGGCACGCAGCTGCGAGCGCTTTGCGGCGTTGGTACCGCACCTCGATGAGGAGCTTGGCAGGTTCTATCACGGCCTGCTCAAGAGCGAGGCGCGCCATTACCAGGGTTACCTGAAGCTGGCCCACCACTACGGCGATGAGGCGGACATTGCCCGCCGCATCACCCTGGTGCGGGAAGCGGAAGCCGAACTGATCCAGTCGCCGGACCAGGAACTGCGCTTCCACAGTGGTATCCCGATGGTGCAGGCCGCCTGACGCTCAGTTGCGGCGCCCCAGCAGCAGGCCGACCACCAGGCCGAAGCCGGCCGACACGGCAACGGTCTGCCAGGGGTGCCCGCCAATGTAGTCCTGGGTAGCGTCCACCACCGGTTGCGCCTTGGCGCGCACCTCACCGGCAGCTTGGCGCGCCTGGCGCAGTTTCAGGCTCACCTGGGCGCGCAGGGTTTCCGCCTCTTCGCCTACCAGGGTAGCGCTCTCGGTCAGCAGTTTTTCCGACTCTTCGATCAGTGCCTGCAGCTCACTGAATACCTGGTCCTTGATTTGATCGTTATCCGGTACGGCAGTTTTTCGGGCCATGAACTCGTCCTCGTCGATGGGTGGTTGAACAATGGATGCCGCTGCGCCGGGAAAGTTGCTTCGGCTTGGTGATGTGGCGCTGTCACGGTGTAAGATAGCGGCCATTTTCAGCAGGCAGGTACCTTCATGAGTTTCAATCTGGCCAACATGAGCTTCGAGGAACGGGCGCAGATCGAGGCCGAAAAGGCGCGGCTGTTCGAAATGTGGCAAAACAACCTGGGCAAGGCCAAAGGTGACGCTGCCCGCCTGATCGCAGAAAAGCCGCGGCGCAAGGGCAAGTGGGCAGAGTGGGTACGGGCTGAACTCGATGGCATGACCCCGCCCGAATACGCGAGCCTCGTGCGCAGCGAAGTGAACAAGATGATGGCCGCGGCCAGCGCAAACCGCTGATCCCCTTACCAGTCGAGATTGCCACCTTTGGGCAAGTCCAGCTTGCCCTCGTCGCTGAACCGCACCGTACCCAACGGCCCGCCGGCCAGTTTCCCGCGCAGCTTGTAGGGCATGCCCTGCAGTGAGCCCAGCGTACTCAGCCCGTAGGCCTGGCGGATGAAGGCGAACGCCGTGATGCTGACCGGCACGCTGATCACCGCTTCCTCATAGCGCCCGATATGCCCTTGCTGGTCGCTGACGCCGGAGGCCAGCGGCTGGCCGTTGACTTCCAGGTTCAGCGCGATGCCGTTGAAGTCGACCGGGGTTTCGTTGGGGTTCTGTACCCGCATCTTCACGGCCATGCGCATTTCCAGGTCCTGGCCCGGCAGCGGGTCGATGCCGATCACGCTGATCGTCAGCGGGTCGC
The DNA here is from genome assembly GCF_011752535.1 of Pantoea sp. Tr-811. Classification (NCBI taxonomy): domain Bacteria; kingdom Pseudomonadati; phylum Pseudomonadota; class Gammaproteobacteria; order Enterobacterales; family Erwiniaceae; genus Pantoea; species Pantoea sp. Tr-811. The sequence goes on along the minus strand of NZ_VWXJ01000042.1, from coordinate 4,310 downwards.
GGGCCTGAAACAGCGCGCAGGCGTTGAGCGCGCCGAGCAAGGCCAAGGCCAGGAGCAGGCGGGTGAGACGGTACAATCGTGCAGTCATGTGAACCAACCTTGGCAGCCAAGTGGTGGCTGCAGTGTGGCAAATGCACGGCAGCGTTGAAAGTGGCAGGCTTAATGAAAGATACTGTTTCTCATTAACGCCCGATAATTTCTCCTACTGGCAGTATTTGCACCCCATGCTGACGTCTCCCGTGTCCGGGCTGCTGGCAAGTTTCCAGGAGCACTACGACGACCTGCTGCAGTTTCTCACCCGGCGTATGAGCGACCGGCAGCGTGCTGCCGATGTGGCCCAGGAGACTTACCTGAAGCTTGCCAAGATCGACGAGCAGGCCGTGCCGGTACTGCACGCGCGCAGTTTCATCTTTCGCGTGGCCGGCAACCTGGCCATCGATGCCCTGCGCCGCGAGCAACGCATCGCCGCCAGCCATGAAGACAGCGACGGCGCCGGGGAGGTGGCCTGCCCGGCACCTGCACCCGAGGCAACCCTGCTGGCCCGCGAGCGCTTGCAGATGCTCGACCAGGCCCTGCTGCAGCTGCCCGGCAACGCCCGCGAGGCGCTGTTGCTCAACCGCGTCGAGGGCCTGACCCAGGCGCAGATCGCACAACGGCTGGGCGTTTCCGAGAGCATGGTGGCAAAATACATTGGCCAGGCCTTGCGCCACTGCCGAGACTGGCTCAAGCATAACCATGACTGATACCCCGACCATGCACCCGCCCCAGCCGCTCAGCGACCTGTCCGACGATGCCCTCGACTGGCAGGTATTGCTGCATTCGGGCCATGCCACGGCAGCGGATCAGGCGCGTTACCAGCGCTGGTGCCAGTTGAGCCCGGCGCATGCCGAGGCGGCCCTTGAAGCCCAGGCACTGTGGCAGGACATTGGCCAGGCGCCAACCGCCCAGGCGTTCCAGGCCCAACCCATCCGCCGCCGACGCCACTGGGCAGCAGGCATCGCCGCTGCGGTGGTGCTGCTGGTTGCTGGCGTCGGCGGCTGGCAACGGGCGCCCGTGTGGCTGGCGGACTACCACACCGGGCTGGGCGAGCGGCGCAGCATCACCCTGGCAGACGGCTCGCGCGTACTGCTCAACAGCGCTAGCGCCCTTGATGTGCGCTACAGCGCAAGCGAACGGCGGGTGGCCTTGCAAGCAGGCGAAGCGTTGTTCGAAACTGCCGCCGACCCGCGCCCCTTCGTGGTGGAGACGGCAGGGGAGGCGGTACAGGGCAGCCAAGCCACCTTTAGCGTGCGCCGCGATGGCCAAGTGGTGCTGGCCAAGGGTGAGGCCAAAGTGGGTGAGCGGGAGCTCGCCGTGGCGCCGGACGCCAGTGCCCAGACCGCCTGGCAGCGGGGCAAGTTGATCTTCAACGGCAAGCCCCTTGGCCAGGTGCTGGCGGAGCTTGAGCGCTACCAGCAAGGCCGCATCCTGCTCTCTGACCAGAAGCTCGCAGCCCTGGAGGTCAGTGGCGTGTTCGACCTCGACGAACCCCAGGCCTTGCTGCGCACCCTGGAGCAGCGTTATGGCCTGAAGGTCACTTACTTGCCGTGGTTGGCCGTGGTGCATTGAGCCCCCAGGGGCCTTGGCAAAATATTTTTCATTTGGCACTGCAAGTTCGCACAAGCCAGATCGTCGTAGTGGGACTGATCAGCAACCCATTCTCATTTACGACTTGTCTGGAAGCTTATTCGTGCCCTTGATGCCCATGCCCTCGTACCGTCGCGGCGGTCGTTTCCACCATGCCCTGCTGTCCTGCAGCGCCCTGGCCGTGCTCGCCGGCCCCTTGCAGGCCTGGGCCGCAACGGATGCAGGCGCGCAGGTGCAGAGCCGCCAGGTTGCGCTGGATGTGCCCGCGCAAGCGCTGGACCAGGCCCTGACCGCGTTCGCCGACCAGGCGGGGCTGCACCTGCTGTACACCACCGCCGATGTTGCCGGCCTCACCAGCCCGGCCCTGCAAGGCAGCTACGGCGTCGACCAGGCACTTCAGCAACTGCTTGCCGGCAGCGGCATGGCCTGGCACTACAACGACAGCCGCACCATCACCTTGCGCAAGGCCGATGGTGCGCCCCAGGCGGTCAACCTCAAGCCTATCGAAGTCAGCGTCGCCTCGCGCACCAGCACCGCCATCAGTGAGATCCCCGGCACCGTCTGGGTCGTCGACCAACAGCAACTGCGCGAGCAGATCGACAGCGGCGTCAGCCTCAAGGAAGCCATCGGCAAGCTGGTGCCGGGCCTGGACCTTGCACCGGAAGGGCGCACCAACTACGGCCAGAACATGCGTGGGCGCAACGTGCTGGTGATGATCGATGGCGTCAGCCAGAACAGCTCCCGCGGCCTGTCGCGTCAGTTCGACAGCATCTCGCCGTTCAACGTCGAGCGTGTCGAAGTGTTGTCTGGTGCCAGCGCCATCTACGGCGGTGGCGCCACCGGCGGCATCATCAATATCGTGACCAAGAAGGGCGAGCCCGGCCCGGCCCGTTTCGAAACCCAGCTCGGTGCCAGCAGCGGTTTCAACAACAGCGACGACCTGGCCACCCGCTTCGCCCAGTCGGTCAGCGGCGGCAACGAGCGTATCCACGGCCGCCTGGGTATTTCTGGCGAGCAGAACGAAGCGTTCTACGACGGTGCGGGCGACCAGGTATTCATCGACAACACCCAGACCGACCTGCAGTACAACCGCACCCTCGATATCCTCGGCACCCTCGGCATGCAGTTCACCGAGCAGCAGAGCCTCGACCTGCTGGCCCAGTACTACGATTCCGGCAACCACGGCAGCACCGGCATCTATTTCCCCAACCTCAAGTACAACGCGCCCTCCGACCTTGAAGATGCCGAGCTGCGCAGCGGCTACTCGTCGGACCTGGAGCCACGTACCCGGCGCCTGCTGCTCAACGCCAACTACCACCACACCGACGTCCTGGGCCAGGACTTCTACCTGCAGGCCTCATACCGCAAGGAAGACGACAACTTCTACCCGTTCCCCTACTACAACCGCGCCACGCCCACCGGTTCGCGCGGGGTGTACTTCGCCGCCTCGCAGCAGAACTTCGAGGTCACCAGCCTCAAGGGCCTGTTCGCCAAGCAGTGGAACAGCCTGAAGCTGACCTACGGCCTGGACCTGGACCGCGAGCGCTTCAATGCCGAGCAGACCACCTTCGACGCCCTGAGCTCGTCTGAAAGTGGCGGCCTGAGCATGGATGAGCAGAGCAAGGCCGCGCGCTACCCCAGCTACCGGGTAGACGGCGTGTCGGTGTATGCCCAGCTCGACTGGCACGCCACCGACAACCTCACCTTGTCAGGCGGCGCCCGGCGCCAGCAGATGGACGTCGACGTCAGCGATTTCAAGGGCGTGCCCGGCGGCAGCAACGACTACCAGGTGAACCTGTACAACATCGGTGCCATCTACGACTTCAAGAACGGCCACCAGGTCTGGACCAACTACGGCGAGGGCTTCGACCTGCCAGACCCGGCCAAGTACTACGGCAAGCAGGGCTTGAGCGTGGCCGACAACCCACTGGCCGGCATCAAGAGCCGCCAGGTCGAGCTGGGTTGGCGCTACGCCGACCTCGACTGGGACGCCCAGGCGGCGTTGTACTACATCTGGTCGGACAAGATCATCAACGTCGACTCGCAAACCCTGACCATCAACGTCGAAGACCAGAAGAGTCGCGATTTTGGCTTCGAAGGTGCCCTGACCCGGCACTTCCAGACCGGCTGGGAAGCCGGCGGCACCTTGCACCTGACCCGTTCCGAGGAAGAGGCTGCCAACGGCGGTTGGATCAAGCGTGATGCCCGCTACGCATCGTTGTCCAAGGCCACCGCGTTCGTTGGCTGGAAAGGCGATGGCCGCAGCGCACGGTTGCAGGCCAACCATGCGTTCAGCCTCAAGGACGATGCCGACCATGAAATCGACGGGTACACCACGTTCGATCTGCTGGGTAGCCAGGAAACCGGGTTCGGCACCTTCAGCGCCGGGGTGCAGAACCTGCTGAACAAGCAATACAGCACGGTTTGGGGGCAGCGGGCGACGCTGTTCTACTCGCCCACCTATGGGCCTGCCTACCTGTATGACTACCAGGGGCGTGGCCGCACCTACACCCTGACTTGGAGCATGGCTTACTAAGGTTTGATTTAGCCGATATTTCTGTAATTAAATGGACTCGCCCCCGCCGAGGCATCACAGTGCCACGGTGGCGTTCTAAGAAGCCAACGGCAGCGAGGGCGAGACCATGAAAAAGTTTACGACGAAACACGATTGTGCGCCTTGTGCA
>NZ_VWXJ01000041.1:0-8912 GCF_011752535.1 Pantoea sp. Tr-811 | reverse complement strand
CCGAACTCAGTAGTGAAACGATGCATCGCCGATGGTAGTGTGGGGTTTCCCCATGTGAGAGTAGGTCATCGTCAAGATTCATTTCGCAAAACCCCTATCTGCGCGAGCAGGTAGGGGTTTTGTCTTTAAGTAGGAACTACAGAGATTCGCAGGCACGTCCAAGCGACGGGCCAGCACACAGAATTTCTTGACGACCATAGAGCATTGGAACCACCTGATCCCATCCCGAACTCAGCAGTGAAACGATGCATCGCCGATGGTAGTGTGGGGTTTCCCCATGTGAGAGTAGGTCATCGTCAAGATTCATTTCGCAAAACCCCTATCTGCGTGAGCAGGTAGGGGTTTTGTCTTTTCTAGGCACTGGCGCCGCGAGCGGCGCATCGCGAGCTTTGCTCGCTCCTACAGGGCCTGGGCAGAACGTTAGAACTGGTAGCTGACCGTAGCGCTGACGTTGCGCTCTTCACCCATGTAGCAGTAGTTCAAGCTGGCACATGAAGTGACGTAGGTTTCATTGGTGAGGTTGTTGGCATTCAGGCGCACATCCACGCCCTTGAGCCCCACCTTGCCCAGGTCGTAACCGATCGATGCATCGAACAGGGTATAGGCGGGCACCTTCATGCTGTTCTCCGCATCCACCCAGCTGTAGCCCACATACCGCACCCCGCCACCCAGGCGCAGGCCGTCGAGTAGCCCTTGGCGAACGTTATAGTCCGCCCACAGCGAGAACATCTGTTTGGGTGCCTGGGTAGGTGAATTGCCTTTGTTGTCCACCCCGCTCGACACCAGGCTGGGCATCGCCTTCGAATACTCGATATCGGTGAAGGTATAGCCACCCAGCAGCTTGAGGTTATCGGTGACCTGTACATGGGCTTCCAGCTCCAGGCCCTGGGAACGGACTTCACCTACCGGGCGGTAGAAGTCCTCGTTCGGCTGTTTGGAAGCCAGGTTCTCTTGCTCGATACGGAACAGCGACGCCGTGAACAGGTTGTCGCTCCCCGGCGGCTGGTACTTGATGCCAGCCTCCCACTGGGTGCCTTCAGTCGGTGCCAGCGGGCGTCCCTGTTGGTCGGACACGGTATTGGGGTTGAACGACTCCGAATAACTGACATAGGGCGCCAGGCCGTTCTCGAACAGGTACAGCACCCCCGCACGGGTGGTGAACTTCGAGCGCGCATCGTTGACCTTGATGTTGCTGTCGCGGTCCTCCTGGGAAACCTTCACCCAGTCCTGGCGCAGCCCCAGCGAAAAACGCCACTGGTCCAACTCGACCAGATCCTGCAGGTACACGCCGGTCTGCTGCAAACGGCGTTGGTAGCGGTTTTCGCCCAGTACCTGAAGGTTACCCTGGCCATACTGCGGATTCGCCGTATCCAGTGGCCCTACGCTGCCGTAGCGCCATTCCACGTCAGCCTTGCGGCGTTGGTAGTCGCTACCCAGCAACAGCGTGTGCTTGGCAGCACCGGTGAAGAATTCGGCCTGCAGCATGTTGTCGATGATGTACGAATGCAGCCGCTCGTCACCGCCGGTATAAGCGCGATTGAGGAGGTTGCGATCGCTCTGCGCCCACCCCGCCGAGTAGACCTGGTCCATCGACACATCGGAGTCCTGGTAGCGGAAGTTCTGCCGCGCAGTGAAGACGTCGTTGAAGCGGTGCTCGAACTGGTAACTGAATGACTGCTGGGTGCGCTCGTAGTTGTCGATACCCGGCTCGCCTTCGAAGAAGTGGTCGGACAGGCGTTGGCCATTGCGCAGATGCAGCATGCCGTCAGCAGGGTTGCCGCCGTGGTAGCCACCGTTGGGGTCCTTCTGCAGGTAGGCTTGCAAGGTCAGCGAGGTGTCTTCAGTGAAGTCGATACTGATGGCCGGCGCGATGGCGTAGCGTTCTTCCTTGCTGTGGTCGAACTGGGTGTCGGAAGCATCCGCAAGGCCAGTCAGCCGGTAGGCAATGCGCTTGTCGTCGTCCAGCGGGCCACTGAGGTCGAAGCCCATGCCGCGCTGGCCCTGGGTGCCTACGGTGGCCTGCACCTGGTGATAGGCCTCGAACAACGGTTTCTTGGTGGTCAGCGCCACCAGCCCACCGGGCGAACTGCGCCCATAAAGCACCGAGGAAGGCCCCTTGAGGATATCGATACGCTCGATGAAATACGGGTCGACCTGCATGGTGCTGTAGGTGCCGTTGTCGCCCATCGACTTCAGGCCATCGACGTAGATGTTGTCGACCGAGCCGTCGTTGAAGCCTCGCATCGCCACATAGTCGTAGCGGTGGGTTGCGCCGTAGGGGTTGGTCAGCACACCGGGTGTATAGCGCATGGCTTGGGCGACGGTCTGCGAGCCCTGGTCATCGATCTGCTGGCGGGTCACCACCGACACCGACTGCGAAGTTTCCACCAACGGCATGCTGGTCTTGGTCGCTACCTGGCTGTGGGTGGCGTTATAGCCCTCCATGCTGCCCAGGGCATTGCCCAGGGTGAAGCTGCGCACGTTGGTGTCTGGCAGCGACAGCGCTGCCTCCTCTGGGCGGGCACGCAGCACATAGCGGCCGCCGTCCTGGCTGACGGCTTCCAGCCCGGTGCCGTTGAGCAACTGACGCAGCGCATGGTCAGTCGGGAATTGCCCCTGCAGCCCCTCGGACTGCAACGTACCGGTCAGTTGCGGCGTGCTCGACAAGGTAATGCCTGCCTGGCGGGCAAACTGGTTGAGCACTTCGCTCAAGGGGCCGGGGGCGATGCTGTAGGCCTGGCTGGTTTGGCTGGGCTGTGCCGCCTGGGCCAGCAGTGGCACGCTGGCCAACCCCAGTGCCGTGCCGAACAAGGCAGCCCGCACGGCTCTGGCAAGCAAGGCGCGCTGCTGGGCAGGTCGCAAATCATCGTGGAGAAAAGCAGGTAAAGCGCTGGGCATGTGAACGTCCGTCGAGTCGTGAAGGGCAGAAGGCATTGCTTACTGTCCTAGCCGGGCGCCAGGCCAAAACCCGCCAGAAAAAAACGCCGCGCCCATGGCCGCTAGGCTGCACGTTCCAGGCGTATCCACCAGCGCGTGCGTTGGCGCAGGCGCACGGGCAGCGTCTGCGGTAGCAGTTGCAGCAGCTGCTCGGGGTCTTCCAGGCGAAACACCCCCGACAAGCGCAGGTCGGCGATGTCATCGCTGCACCCCAGGTAGCCATGACGGTAGCGGCTGACCTGGGCGAGGAAGTCAGTCAGGCGCATGTCGCGGGTGACGATCAGCCCCTCGCTCCAGGCCATGGCGTCCATGTCCAGCTGCTCCAGGCGCTGTGCGCCGTTGGCATCGATCCGCCAGTGCTGGCCGCTTTCGAGCCACTGCAGGCTGCCCTGCCCAAGCGTGTGGAGTGCGACCTTGCCCTGGCCAACGCTGACCTGGGTGCAGGTATCGTCCTGGCGTACCGTGAAGCGGCCTTCGAAGCCCTCCAGCAGCGCGTCTCGCGTTTGCACCGAAAGCGGCTGGCTACCCTCGCAGGTCAGCATCATTTCGCCGTGCTTGAGGCGCAGCAGGCGTTGCTGTGGGGTGAATGCCAGGTCCACCGCGCTGCGCGTATTCAATTGCAGCAGCGAGCCATCGGGCAGGCGGGTGGTCAGCCGCTCGCCGGTTGCGGTGGCGTAGTCCGAAGCCCAGCCGGCGACTGGCTCAAGGTCCTTGCACAACCACGCGGCCGAACCCACCAGGGCGACGCCGCCGAGCAGCTTGAGTGCCTGGCGCCGCTGCAGGCGGCGCTGGCTGGCCTCCAGTGTCTGCAAGGCCACGCTAGCGCCGGGGAGGGCACGCAGGTCAAGTTCCTGGTGCAGGTGCATCACCCGCTGCCAGGCCAGCTCATGCTCCGGCTTGGCCAGCCGCCATTGTTCGCACTGGCGGGACAGCTGTGGGTCGTTGCCGCTTTCACGCAGCCTGAGTACCCACTGGATGGCCAGCTTTACCGCTTTGGCAGAGGGCGCCACGTCAACGCTCGTCTTCGTAGCGCAGCAGGTAGCAGTGGTACAGGGCATCAGCCACGTAGCGTTCGACCGAACGCAGCGAGATACCCATCTGCTCGGCAATGGCCTTGTGGCTCAAACCGTCGCACTGGGCCAGCAGAAACGCTTGGCGGACCTTGGGCTTGAGGCCATCGAGCAGGCGCGCCAGGCGTTCGAGCAGTTCCAGCAGCAGCTCGCGGCTTTCCACCGATGGCACCAAGGCTTCTGGCACGTGCGCCAAGGCTTCTAGGTAGGCCCGGTGCAGTTCTTCACGCCGCCAATGGTCGATCACCAGGCCACGGGCGACGGTGCGCAGGAAGGCCCGTGGCGTGTTCAGCTGCAACTGCTCCTGGCGTTGCAGCAGGCGCATGAAGGTGTCCTGGGCCAGGTCGGCGGCATCGGCGGCGTTGCCCAGCTTGCCGCGCAGCCAGGCCTTCAGCCAGCTGTGGTGGTCGCTGTAGAGCGTGTGCAAGGAGTGATCGGGGGGCATGACGCGCAGCCGGCATGAATGATAATTAGTCTCATTGTTTGCCGGGGCAGGGGCGTTTGGCAACACCCCTGTTCAGGCCTTAGCGGGCAGCCTGGCTGTCCAGGTACTGGCGAATCACCCGCGCGCCATTGTTCAGGTGTTGTTCCAGCACCTGCACCGCATCGTCCACCCGCTTTTCGCAGGCGGCATCGACCAGGGCGTTGTGGTCGTCCTGGGTCAGCTTGCCCAGCCCCATGGACGAGAGGTGAAAGCGCAGGAAGCGCTCTTCCTCGTTCAGCTCGTTCTCGATCAGGCGCAACAGCTTCTGGTTGTGCGCCTTGCTGTACAGGGCCATGTGCAGCAGGCGGTTGAGCCGACCGATTTCGGCATGCCGGGTTTCGTTCTCCAGCTGCTGGATGTAGCCCCGGGCGCGGGCGATGTCGTCGGCGTCGAGCAGCGGGATCGACTGGCGCAGCGCTTCGGTTTCAAGCAGCACGCGCAGGCCATAGGTGTCGACGGCGTCCTCGCCGATCAATGGCGCCACGACAGCACCCTTGTGCATTTCCACTCGCAGCAACGCTTGCGCCTCAAGCTGGCGCAGGGCTTCACGCACGGGCATGCGGCTGACCCCGTACAAGGTTGCAAGCTCCTGCTGGCGCACCGCAGTGCCAGGCGGCAGGCGGCCATCGAGAATGGCACTGCGCAGGCGCTCCTCGATCACGCCACGGGCCAGGTGTGCCGGCAGCGCTTCGCTGGCCAACACGTTACTCAGTTTGATTTTCTCGGCCAAGCGGGGTCTGCCTCGGGATTGGATCCAACGACACTAATAATGGGCATGGGGCCTTGTCAAACCCACGCCCGCACTGGGGCGAGCGCAGCAAGGCGAGCAACATGGTGGAGCAAGTCGCCTGGCAAAGGAAGCGCTACTGCCTAGGGCCTAAGACGAAAGTTATAACGAGCCGACCGCCGGTGGAATGATTGCAGGATGCCATTGTTTTTTGCCCCGCGAGGCCGCACCATCGCTGCTTCCGGATGACCTGAACAGGGCTTCGCAGTGGCGATCACCTGGCTGCTTAAAACCACCGCACGACGTGTCGGCCTTGCCGTGCTGCTGGGTGGGCTGCTGCTGGGTGGCTTGCACGCCGACTGGGACTTTTCCGAGATCAGCCGCAAGTCCCAGGCCCTGTATGGCCCGCTGGGCGCCGGCAAGGGCCGTATCGACGCCTGGCAGAACCTGATGGCTACCCAGAGCCAAGGCAGCGAGCTGCAGCGCTTGCAGGTGGTCAACCAATTCTTCAACCACCAGATGCGCTATGTCGAGGACATCGACTTGTGGCATGAGGTTGACTACTGGGCCACGCCGATCCAGTCGTTGATCAAGGGCGCCGGCGACTGCGAAGACTACGCCATCGCCAAGTATTTCAGCCTTCGGCGCATGGGCATCCCCAGCGAAAAACTGCGCATCACCTACGTCAAGGCGCTGCGCCAGAATCGCGCGCACATGGTCTTGACCTATTATTCAAGCCCGCAGGCGCAGCCACTGGTGCTCGACAGCCTGATGGACGCGATCAAGCCGGCCAGCCAGCGGACCGACCTGCTGCCGGTGTACGCCTTCAATGGCGAAGGCCTGTGGCTGACCGGCGCTGCAGGCAACAAGAAAGTCGGCGACACCAAGCGCCTGTCCCGTTGGCAGGATGTGCTGAAAAAAATGCAGGCCGAAGGGTTCCCGGCCGAACCGGTTTACTGAAGGAGCACAGATGTCACTGTTCAAACAATTGCTGTTGGCCATTTGCCTGTTCCTGGTGGTCGCGTTCAGCGGCAGCTTCATGGTCAGCCTGGAAAGCTCGCGCAGCCAGTACGTCAACCAGTTGCGATCGCACGCCCAGGACGCGGCCACCGCGTTGGCGCTGTCGCTGACGCCGAACATCGACGACCCGGCCATGGTCGAGCTGATGGTCAGCTCGATCTTCGACAGTGGCTACTACGCGAGCATCAAGGTGGTCGACCTGAGTTCCGACGCGCTGATGGTCGAGCGCCACGCCGAGCCGGACCCGGGCGGCGTGCCGGGTTGGTTCATCCGCCTGATTGGCCTGGAGGCGGCCGGTGGCGACGCCATCGTCAGCCGCGGTTGGCAGCAGGCGGCGCGGGTCGAGGTGGTCAGCCACCCCATGTTCGCCATCGCCAAGCTGTGGCAAAGCGCCCTGGGCAGCCTCGGTTGGTTGCTGTTGTGCGGCGCGGCCAGCGCGGCGCTGGGCGCGTTGTTGTTGCGGCGCCAGCTGCGCCCGCTGGACTACATGGTTGAACAATCCCACGCCATTGCCCGGCGTGAATTCCTCAGCCTGCCGGAGCTGCCGCGCACGCCGGAGCTGCGCCGGGTGGTGCAGGCCATGAACCAGATGGTGGAAAAGCTCAAGGCGCTGTTTACCGAGCAGGCCGAGCGCAGCGAGCGGCTGCGCGCCGAGTCGTACCAGGACAGCCTGACCGGCTTGTCCAACCGGCGCTATTTCGAAATGCAGCTCAACGCTCGGGTCAGCAACCTGGAAGAAGCGCGCTCCGGTTACCTGCTGCTGCTGCGCGTGCAGGGCCTGGCCGGGCTCAACGCCCGCCTGGGTGGCCAGCGTACCGACCAGTTGCTGCAGGCGGTGGGCGAGCAGTTGCGCCGCGCCTGTGCCCATTACCCGGAAACCAACGACCTGATTTCCCGCAGCCGCGGCGGCGAGTTCGCCGTGCTGGCGCCGGGCATGGTGCATGACGAAGCCATCCAGCTCGCCCATGCCCTGGACACCACCTTGCAAAGCCTGCACGAAACCGGTGCCAGCGACGTCCAGCCGGTGGCCTGTATCGGCCTTGCGCCTTATCACCCCGGTGATGAAACCCAGGCCCTGCTCAAGCTGGCCGACGAGGCGCTGGCGCGTGCCGAGAACCAGCCGACGCCGGCGTGGGTGTGCCTTGAGCAAGGCGTGGCCGCCGTGGCCGGGGATGGCCAGCATGCCTGGCACACCCGGCTGGATGAGGCGTTCGTCAACGGCCAGTTCGAGCTGTTCTTCCAGCCCGTGGTCAATGCCAAGGACACCCAGCAAGTGCTGCACCACAAGGTGATTTCGCGCCTGCTCGACGAGCAGGGCCAGGCGCTGCCGGCAGGGCGCTTCCTGCCTTGGCTTGAGCGCTTTGGCTGGATGTCGCGGTTGGACATGCTGGTGCTGGAAAAGGTGCTGGCGCACTTGCGCGGCCACCAGCAGGTGCTGGCGCTGAACCTGTCGGCGGCCACCCTGGCCGACCCCAAGGCGCTGCAACGGGTGTATGAGTTGCTGGGGCAGAATGCGGCGCTGGGCCAGCGGCTGATCATCGAGATCGGCGAGGAGCAGTTGCCCGAACAGGCCGCGCTGGAAAAACTCACCCGGCGCCTGCACGACCTGGGCTTTGGCCTGGCGTTGCAGCGCTTCGGTGGGCGTTTCAGCATGATCGGCAACCTGGCACACCTGGGCCTGGCCTACCTGAAGATCGATGGCAGCTACATCCGCAACATCGACGAGGAACAGCACAAGCGCCTGTTCATCGAGGCGATCCAGCGCGCCGCCCACAGCATCGACTTGCCGCTGATTGCCGAGCGGGTCGAAACCGAGGGCGAGCGGCGGGTGCTGGTGGAAATGGGCGTGGGTGGCATCCAGGGCCAATTGGTCGGCGAACCAGCGCCCTGGCGCTGATAGCGGCACCCGCACCGCAATCCCTTGTTGTAGGAGCGGGCTTGCCCCGCGAACACCGGCGCAGCCGGTGCCATGCACCGCGGTGCCTGCTTCGCGGGGCAAGCCCGCTCCTACAGGCCCCATCGGCGGGGGCGGGTAGCGCACCCGCTCAGATCAGCCCCCCTTCCCCCTCTTCCTCGATGAGGTTGTTCAAGCTCCCCAGCGCCTTGCGCGCGCTGGAGCGGTTGAGCAGCTTGGCCTGGGCCCCTGCAGGCAGGTCGGTGATGCTGAATACACCCTTGGCCGTCAGCACCTCGATCAGGTCCTCCAGCACGCGGATCATGTCCAGGTCGCTCTGCTTGAGCTGCTTGAGGCTGTTTTCGACGACGCCGTCGGCGAACCATTCCTGGATCTCGGTATGGTCGGCTGGCAGCACTTCGGTATGCTCGGCGTAAGGTACAGGCTCGACGCGCTCCAGTTGCCCCTGCTGGCCGCGTTGCACGTAGAACAAAGCTTCCATCCTCGTCCCCCTGGGTCCTTGATGACAGGTTTTGGCGCAGCATAGGCAATGTTGCCGCAAGGCGCCTGCCAATCAGGCAGGTTTTCTGTCTTCAGAGGTAACGAGCGGTTGCCGATGGGTGTATTCTCCCCTCCCTAACCGTAAGGGAGAGGCACCGCGTGGAACCCGAAGTCAGTCGAGTCCAACTCAACCACGATCCACGCAGTCAGCACGACGATCCGTTGCTCGATAGCCTGCTGACGCTGTGTGTTCTGCACCAGAAACCCGCCAGCCGGGCG
>NZ_VWXJ01000040.1:0-9210 GCF_011752535.1 Pantoea sp. Tr-811 | reverse complement strand
TAGTGAAACGATGCATCGCCGATGGTAGTGTGGGGTTTCCCCATGTGAGAGTAGGTCATCGTCAAGATTCATTTCGCAAAACCCCTATCTGCGCGAGCAGGTAGGGGTTTTGTCTTTTCTGGCGTTTTAATTTCTTGAGATGCGCGGCGCCTGGCCGACCGCATCGCGAGCTTTGCTCGCTCCTACGGGGGGATCGCGGCGCGCCCGCGGTTTTTGCGGTATGGTGCAGCTCCTCTGATCAGGGACGCCCCCATGCGCTACGACCTTACCAGCCTGGACCTCTTCATTACCGTCGCCCAGGAGCGCAACCTCACCCGTGCTGCCGGTATCAAGCATCTGGCCGTTTCGGCCATCAGCAAACGCATCAGCGAGCTCGAAGCGCAGATCGGTTCCCCCTTGCTGATTCGCAACGCCCGCGGTGTGGAGCTGACCCCGGCTGGCCAGTCCCTGCTGTTCTATGCCCGCCAGCTCAAACAGACCATGGCGCAACTGGACAATGAGCTCAGCGAGTTTGCCGCCGGCGTCAAAGGCCATATCCGCATCCATGCGATCACCTCGGCGCTGTCGCAATTCCTGCCCCAGGACCTGGCAGGCTTTGCCGAACGCTACCCGCAGATCAGGTTCGATATCGAAGAGCGGGTGGGCTCTGCCGTAATCCGTGCGGTGGCCGATGGCCGCGCCGACCTTGGCATCATCGCCTCGCACACCCCTACCCAAGGCCTTGAAGCCTTGCCTTACCGCAACGACGAACTGACCTTGCTGGTACCCGCCAGCCACCCCTTGGCAGCGCTGAAGTCGGTGAAGCTCGAAGATGTGCTGGAACACGAATTCGTCGGCCCACACCTGGACAGTTCGCTGAATGCCTTGCTCAGTGCCGAAGCCGAAAAGCTTGGCCAGCCACTCAAGCTGCGCATCCGTATCAGCAGCTTCGATTGCATGTGCCGCATGGTTTCCAACGGCCTGGGCCTGGCCATTCTGCCGCGTAGCGTGGTCGAGCCCTACCTGCGCAGCCATCGCCTCAAGCGTGTGGCCTTGAACGAGCCATGGGCCCGGCGCTCATTGCTGTTGGTGCTGCGCAAGGACGACCATGCCGCCGCCACCCTGCGTACCTTCATCGATCACCTCACCCAGCCGGTAAAATGACCCTCTAGCGTTCTCCATTGGAGAACGCTCCTGTGGTGATTGATCAATTTTCATCAACGCCCACGCCCCCTAGTATCGCCTTATCAGTCCGGCCCCGCCCGGGCGACAACGATAAGAAAACGAGCGATACGAGCATGACCGAGACTGCCCGCGACCTGATGAGCATCCTGGAGATCGACCAGGTGCAATTCGCCTATGTCGACCTGAAAAAGCTGCTGGCCCCCAGCCAGCTCCAGCGCCTGCCTTACGCCATTCGCATCCTTCTGGAAAACGTGGCTCGCTGCACCCCAGGCGCCCTCGCGCCGGTGCTGGCCCGTGCCACCGGCCAGGGCCCGGATTGCGAAGTGCCGTTTCAGCCCAACCGCCTGATGTTCCATGACACCACCTGCCTGCCAGCACTGGCCGACTTTGCCGGCATGCGGGATGTGGTGGCCGAACTGGGCGGTGACCCCAGCGCCATGAACCCGCAGATTCCGGCCGTGCTCACCATCGACCACTCGGTGATCGTCGAGCGCTTTGCCGAAGCCGACGCGGTCGAGCAGAACCTGGACATCGACTTCCGTCGCAACAGCGAGCGCTACCGCTTTATCAAGTGGGCGCAGAAGAGCCTCGACAATTTCGGCGTGATCCCGCCGGGTACCGGCATCATCCACCAGATGAACATGGAAGCCCTGGCCAAAGTCGTTTGGGAAAGCCGCACCGAAGATGGCCAGCGCCTGCTGCACCCCGACGACATGGTCGCCACCGACAGCCACACCCCGATGATCAATGCCATCGGCGTACTGGGCTGGGGCGTCGGCGGCCTGGAAGGGCAGGCCGCCATGGTGGGCGAGCCCGTGCCGATCAACTTCCCCAAGGTGGTCGGCGTGCGGGTCAGCAACGCGCTGCGCCCAGGCGTCACCGCCACCGACTTGTCACTGCATGTGGCAGAGATACTTCGAAAGCGCTCGATGGTCGGCAAGTTCGTCGAATTCACTGGCCCCGGCCTTTCGAACCTGGGCTGGGCCGCGCGTGGAACTGTGGCCAACATGGCGCCGGAATATGGCGCTACCGTGGTGTTTTTCCCGTTCGATGACCAGACCCTCGAATACCTCAAGCTCAGCGGCCGCAGCGCCGAACTGTGCCTGCAGGCCGCCTCCTACCTGCACGCCCAGGGCCTGTACCGGCAGGACGCCTTGCCAGAACCGGCGTTCGACGAATTGATCGAACTGGACCTGGACAGCATCGAGCCCAGCGTCGCCGGCCCCTACCAGCCACACCAGCGGCAACCGCTGTCGCGCGCTGGCGAATCGTTCCGCGAACAGGTGCTCGGTGCTGGCCAGTTGATTACCCACCCGGCAGACCAGCCGTTCTTCGCACCGGCTTTCGGCACGCCGATCAGCCATGGCGCGGTGGTGCTGTCTGCCATCACCAGTTGCACCAACACGGCCAACCCTGCACAGATGCTCCAGGCCGGCCTGCTGGCCCGCAATGCCCGCCGCCTGGGCCTGCAGCGCAAGCCATGGGTAAAGACCTCGCTGTCGCCTGGCTCGCAGGTGGTGGCCGACTACCTGGCCGAGGCCGACCTGCTGCAGGACTTCGCCGCCCTGGGCTTCGACCTGGCTGGATTCGGCTGCATGACCTGCATCGGCAACTCCGGCAAGCTCGAAGCCCATGTCGAAGCCTTCGCCGACCAAGGCTTGAAAGGTGTGGTGGTGCTGTCTGGCAACCGCAACTTCGAAGGTCGAGTAAACCCCAAGGTACCCGCAGGCTACCTGGCGTCGCCTGCACTGTGCGTGGCCTACGCCATCGCCGGGCGGATCGACACCGACTTGACCTGTGAACCACTGGGCCAGGATGCCGCTGGCCAGCCCGTCTACCTGCACGACCTGATGCCCAGCGACACCGAAGTCGCCGAGCTTGCGGCTCGTGTGGTCAAGCCAGCGTTCTTCCGCCAGCGCCTGGCCACGGTATGGGAGGGCACCCACCACTGGCAGGCCCTGTCTGCCGAAGGCAGCGTGCAGTTCCCGTGGGACGCCGCCTCCACTTACCTGCGTCGCCCTCAGTACCTGGCCGATATCCGCGCCCAGGCCAATGCCAGCCTGGCCATCGAGGGGGCGCGTGCGTTGATGGTGTTGGGCGACAACGTCACCACCGACCATATCTCCCCCGCTGGCGCCATCCCCGCCAACAGCCTGGCCGGCCAGTGGCTGCTGGCCCGCGGCGAAGACCCACAAGACCTCAACCAATACTCCACCCGCCGCAGCAACCACGAAGTCATGCTGCGCGGTGCCTTCACCAACAAGTCGGTGCAAAACCGCCTGCTCGGTGCCCAGCAGCCGGGCGCCGGTGCCTGGGCCTGGAATGCCGACCACAGCCAGTGCCTGCCGTTGTACGAGGCTGCGCAGAGCTACGCCGGCACGCCGCTGATCGTCTTCGCCGGCATCAACTACGGTGCAGGCTCCAGCCGCGACTGGGCAGCCAAGGCCCAGGCCCTGCTCGGGGTGCGGGCCGTGGTGGCCAGCAGCATAGAGCGCATCCACCGTAGCAACCTGATCGGCATGGGCGTGCTGCCCCTGTTGTTCCCGCAAGGGCAGGGGGTCGATGACCTGCAGTTGGACGGTACAGAGCGCTTCGACTTCATCGGTCTGGATGAGCTGAGCGTTGGCGAAAACCGTATCCGCCTGGCGATCCAGCGTGCCGACGGCCGCCGCGACCAGGCCGAGCTGATTGCCCGCCTGGACTCGCAGCAGGAGCTTCGCTACCTCACCCACGGCGGCGTGCTGCCCTATGTGATCCGCAAGGTCGTGGGCCGAACACGCGGCTGAGCGCAATCAACGGCCCCGGGCACGGGGCCGGTCTGTACCCCTCACAACAACAAAAAGGGAAGACAGCATGCAAGGCGACGATCAGGGCGCGGGAGCGCGCCTGCCCAAGGCCCAAGCGGCCATGTACCGCCGTACCTTCATTCAACAGCTGGGCGCTGCGGCCGGTGTGTCGCTGCTCGGCTCGCTGCTGCCGCCAGGTATCGCCCTGGCGGCGGCCAGCCCGCTTTCCAACGCATCCGCCAACGGGAGAACAACCCCTATGTACGCCTATGTCGGCTCACGCACCACCCGCGAGCGCAATGCGCGGGGTGACGGCATCACGGTCTACCGCGTGGACCAACAGGCCGGCACCCTGGCGCAGGTTCAGGTGGTCGGTGACCTGGTCAACCCGTCGTTCCTGGCACTCAACCGCGCCGGCGACCGGCTGTACACCGTGCATGGCGACCAGAGCGACGTCAGCGCTTTCGCCGTCGACAAGGCCAGTGGCCGGCTGAGCTTCCTTAACCGCCAGAGCTGCGAAGGCAAGAACCCGGTGCACCTGGCCCTGGACCCCAGCGAGCGCTTTCTGGTGGTCAGCAACCACATCGGCGGCAGCCTGGCCGTGCTCAATGTCGAGCCGGACGGGCGCCTGGGCAGCCTCAACCAACTGCTCAAGCTTGAAGGCCCAACCGGCCCGCACCGAGTCGAACAGCCGTTCGCCAAACCGCATTTCAACCCGTTCGACGCCTCGGGCAATTTCGTCCTGGTGCCGGACAAGGGCCTGGACCGGATCTTCAGCTTGCGCTTCGACAACGGCAAGCTCTACCCCGCCGAGCAGCCCTTCGTGACCACCCGCGAAGGCGCCGGCCCACGGCACCTGGCGCTGCACCCGAGCGCGCCGTTCGCCTACGTGGTCAACGAACTGGACTCCACCGTCACCACCTACCGCTTCAACCCACTGACAGGCGCGTTGCAACCACTGCAGATTTTGTCCTCGCTGCCCGCCACCTTCACCGGCAACAGCCGCGCCTCGGAGATCGAGGTCGACCGCGCCGGGCGCTTCGTCTACGCCTCCAACCGCGGCTATGACAGCCTCGCGGTGTACGCCATCGATGCCCACAGCGGCCTGCTGAGCCTGGTGGATGTCCAGCCCAGCGCAGGCAAGACGCCACGGTTTTTCACCCTTACCCCCAACCAGCGCTTCGTGTTCGCCCTCAACGAAGACAGCGACAGCATCGTGGCCCTGGCCGTCGATGCACAGCACGGACGCTTGAGCCCCACCGGTTTTTCGGTTTCGACCGGCAGTCCGGTGTGCATGGTTTTTTCTGCCTGAACCGCGCCGCACAGATAACAATGACAAGGGGCTGGCCGCGGCCAACCCCACAACGAGGTCACCATGAACAACAACAAGACTGTCGATGAACAGGCCACGGTACGCAAGGTCACCTTGCGTATCATCCCGTTCATGTTCCTGCTCTACATCGTTTCCTACCTGGACCGTGCCAACATCGGCTATGCCGCACTGGAGATGAACAAGGAGCTCGCCCTGACCAGCGAAGCGTTCGGTTTCGTTTCCGGTATCTTCTTCATTGGCTACTTCCTGTTCGAAGTGCCCAGCAACGTCATGCTCAACAAGTACGGTGCGCGGGTTTGGATCGCCCGAATCCTCGTGACCTGGGGCGCGATCGCCGCCGCCACGGCCTTTGCCCAGACGGCCAACCAGCTGTACGTGCTGCGCTTTTTCCTGGGCGTGGCCGAGGCGGGCTTCTTCCCCGGCGTGATCGTTTACCTCACCTATTGGTTCCGTGCCAAGGAACTGGCCACCACCGTGGCCCTGTTCACCGCCGCCATTCCCGTCAGCTACATCATCGGCGCGCCGCTCTCGACCTGGATCATGGACAACATCCACTGGCTCGACTGGAGCGGCTGGCGCTGGATGCTGTTTCTCGAAGGCGCGCCGGCCATCGTGCTTGGCGTGGTCTGCTTCTTCTTCCTCACCGACAAACCCGAGCAGGCCACCTGGCTGACCAGCGCAGAAAAGCAGTGGCTGCTCGCTGAGCTCGAACGCGACCGGCAGAGCCGCAAGCACGTCAAGCGCCTGGGCGTGCTCAAGACCATGATCAACCCCAAGGTGCTGTACCTGGCGTTCATCTACTTCGTCTATCAGTGTGGCAGCCTTGGCGTCGGCTACTGGATGCCGCAGATCATCAAGGGGTTCTCCAGCAGCCTGACCCACACCCAGATCGGCCTGATCGCCATGCTGCCGTACATGGTTGCAACCGTGCTGATGGTGCTGTGGTCACGCAGCTCCGACCGGCGCAACGAGCGCAAGCTGCATTCGGCCATCCCACTGGCTGTGGCCGCCCTGGGCCTGGTGGGCGCGGCGGTGTTGCCTGGCCCGGTTGCCTCGATGGCGATGATCTGCGTTGCGCTCACCGGCCTGTACAGCTTCAAGTCGCCGTTCTGGGCCCTGCCAACGCTGTTCCTCGACCGCGCCACCGCCGCGGTGTCGATTGCCGTGATCAACTCCATCGGTAACCTCGGTGGCTTCGCCGGGCCTTCGTTGATCGGCGTGATCAAAGGCCAGAGCGGCAGCGCCGCGGCCGGCCTGATGTTCCTCAGCGCACTGCTGCTGGTGGCGTTCCTGATGACCGCGTTGATGCGCGTCGGCAACAAGGAACCGGATCAGCCGGTAACCGCTTCCGCCCACTGATTGCCCGCAGAAATCTGCCTGGTCCGTTTCGGGCCGGGCTTCCACACGCCTGCACGACGGACCCGCCAGATGCACAATAACAAGAATACCCTGCGAACCCTGATCTCCCTGTCGCCCTGCCTGCTGGCCAACCCAGCCGGCGCCGAGGGTTTTTTTGAAGACAGCAAGGCCAACCTGCAACTGCAGAACTACTACTTCAACCGCGACTTTCGTGACGGCGCCGGCCAGTCCAAGCGCGAAGAGTGGGCCCAGGGCTTTCTCCTCGACCTGCGCTCCGGCTACACCCCCGGCACCGTCGGCGTCGGCCTGGATGCCCTGGGCATGCTCGGCATCAAGCTCGACTCCAGCCCTGGCCGCGCCGGCTCCGGGCTGCTGCCGGTGCACGACGATGGCCGCGCCGCCGATACCTTCAGCCGCCTGGGCCTGACTGCCAAGTTCAAGGTTGCCAACAGCGAACTGAAGTACGGCACGTTGATTCCCAAGCTGCCCACCGTGCAGGCCAACACCGGGCGCATCCTGCCGCAAACCTTCGAGGGCGGCCTGCTGACCGTCAAGGAAATCGACGGCCTGACCCTCACCGGTGCCCGCCTGAATCGCGTCACCGAGCGTGACTCCACCGATGCCCAGGCCCTTGCCCTGAACAACAAGAACCGCCGTTTCGCCGGCAGCGTCGAGGGCGATGATTACTGGATCGGTGGTGCCGACTACGCCTTTGACAAGCAGGTGAGCCTGACTTACCAATACGCCGAGCTGCAGGACGTCTATCGGCAGAGTTTCCTTGGCCTCAACCACGTGCTGGGCCTTGGCCCAGGCAAGCTCAAGAGCGACCTGCGCTACATGCTCAGCGACGATGCCGGCAGTGCCCGTGGCGGGCGCATCGACAGCGGCGCCCTGAGCGGCATGTTCACCTACAGCCTCGGCGGCCACGCCTTTGGCCTGGGCCTGCAGAAGATGAACGGCGACACCTCGATGCCGTACCTCAACGGCACCGACCCCTACTTGGCCAACTACATCCAGATCAACGACTTCGCCGAGCCCGGCGAGCGCTCCTGGCAGCTGCGCTACGACTACGACTTCACAGCCCTCGGCATCCCCGGCCTGAGCTTCATGACCCGCTATGTCAAAGGCGACCATGCCGATGCCGCTACGCAGGCGGGGGAGGGCCACGAGTGGGAACGCAACACCGATATTGCCTATGTAATCCAGGCCGGGCCCTTGAAGAACGTCGGCATTCGCTGGCGTAATGCGGCCTACCGCTCAAGCTTCGCCCGCGGGGCCGACGAAAACCGCCTGATCGTGTCCTACACCCTACCCATCTGGTGAGCCCCATTCGCGGCTAAAGCCGCTCCCGCAAGTGTGAGGCCCGTGGGAGCGGGTTCACCCGCCAAGACCACGGAGAACCCCATGCCAATCGCCATCACCCCAGCCCTGCTGGCCGAACTCGCCCCCAACGGCACCCTCACCGCCGCCATCAACCTGGGTAACCCGGTGCTCGCCCAGCGCGGCCCCGATGGTCAGCCCCAGGGGGTGTCGGTTGCCCTGGCCAAGGCCCTGGCCGCCGAACTGGGCGTCACCCTGAACATGCGCACCTACGACGCTGCCGGCAAGGTTTTCGCCGACCTGGAGCAGGGCGCCTGGAACCTGGCCTTCCTTGCCATCGAACCGGTGCGCGAAGCACAGATCGCCTTTAGCGAACCCTACGTGTTGATCGAAGGCACCTACCTGGTCAGGCAGGACGCCCCCTACCAGCATGTCGGCCAACTGGACCAGCCCGGCCTGCGCCTGGCGGTGGGCAAGGGCGCAGCCTACGACCTGTACCTGAGCCGCACCTTGCAGCACGCCGAACTGGTGCGCGCCGACACCTCGGCAGGGGCCGTCGATCAATTTATTGAAGAAAACCTCGACGCAGCGGCCGGTGTGCGGCAGCCTTTGCAGGCGGCCGCTGATGCCGACCCTCGCTACCGCGTCCTAGACGGCGCCTTCACCGCCATCCGCCAGGCCATGGCGGTGCCGCGGGGGTGCGACAAATCGGCCGAATTTGTACGTGACTTTATCGAACGTTGCCTGCGTCAAGGATTTGTTCGGGCGGCTCTGCTTGCCACCGGACAATCCGACGTCAGCGCACCGCGCTGAAGACTCCTGGATTCACCACCGCAATATCACTTGAGGTTACAAGCAAGATGGCCAAGGCCGCCGATGTCGTTGTGCAATGCCTGGAAAACGAAGGTGTCGAGTATGTGTTCGGCATTCCTGGTGAGGAAAACCTCGACCTGCTGGAATCCCTGCGCAAGTCGAAGATCAAGCTGGTTCTGACCCGCCACGAGCAGTCCGCGGGCTTCATGGCCGCCACCTATGGCCGCCTGACCGGCAAGACCGGCGTCAGCCTGTCGACCCTGGGCCCTGGCGCGACCAACCTGGTAACTGCCAGCGCCTATGCGTATCTGGGCGGCATGCCGATGATGATGATCACCGGCCAGAAGCCGATCAAGAAGTCCAAGCAGGGCCGCTTCCAGATCATCGACGTGTGCGGCATGATGGACCCCATCACCAAGTACACCCACCAGTTCG